>DASZLR010000142.1:0-12064 GCA_035552275.1 Pseudonocardiaceae bacterium
CAGCACGTTCCGAATGTCCGCGCCCTCGGGCGTTCCAGGCGGACGTCCGGCTTCGACCTGGGCACCAAGCCCGATCAGCTCCTGGCCATCCTCACGGTTCACGGTGAGGGTGAGCGGAAATCGCCTGTTCGTCTCGGTCCACCCAATCAACAGCGACACGGCGATGCCGAAATGAACGATGCCCGGCACGCCATCCGGACTGATCGGCTGCTGAATCTCGGTCCAGCCCGCGCCCTGCAGGTATAGGAGGTTGTTGATCGCCTCCGCGTGGTTCGCCACAGCGACGAACTCGATCTCTGGCACGTGACCCTCCTTGCGTTTACGTGATGTATACACTAGTCTACGTTTTGTGGACGCGCAAGTAGACCGAGGACAGGTACATGTACATCGCCGAGTGGCACTGGACGGACGAGAGCATCGAGCACATTGCCCGACATGGCGTACGACCGTCCGACGTTCTGGCGGCTTGGCGAGGTTCACCCAAGTTCCGTCGGAACAAGAAGAACCGCGCTGCGACCCACCAGATGATCGGTCCCGACAGCAGCGGACACTTCCTCGCGGTGTTCATCCGGGAGGATGATGTCTACGAAGGTCGATGGCGAGTGATCACGGCGCGGTCAGCAAACGATGCCGAACGAGCTTGGTGGAAACGGAACTGAAATGACTGATGCAGAACGGACTGCCAACGAGGTTCTTGCGCACAGCGAAGACGAAGGCGAGTGGGACGACCAGCCAGAGCAGCTCGAAGTCAGGCCCTCGGGAACCCAGGTGATCTCCGCTAGGTTGCCGACCGCACTAGCCGAGGAACTGTTGGCCGAGGTCGCCCGACGTGGGGTGAGGCCTTCTGAGTTGGTGCGTCAAAGCGTAGATCGGCCACTGCACCCTCAACGGCCCGACACCGGTACCGCACTGGCCTATGCCTTTGTCAACGCGTTCATGAGCGAACGGCTCAGTCTGGTAACACCGCTATTGCAGTACCGAACAGAGAATTCAAATCCTGTTGTCGAGCCGGCCGAAAGGCTCGAACCGCCGCTGCTTGTCACCCTTGGATTTCCGCGCGGCGACGGCAAGTAGACCGTCGCCGACCCACGCATCGGCTTCGCCAGCAGCGGTGGGATGTGATCGAACCGACTGGGGTTCGGTCACATCCCACCGTCAGGCCCGTTGCGCGCCGTTCAGGCCGGGCTGGTCGTTATCGCACTCCGGCGACCGCGTCGTTGGCATCAGCACGCGCCAGAGTCGCGTCCAGGACCGCGTACTCTGCCTCCTCCAAGGCGGCCATCGCGAACGCGACGGCCAGATCCGCGCTGTCCTCGGCCCGGTCCGCGCGGCGTTGCGCGCGGGCGACGTCCACGCCGGCCTGCGCGTCCTGCAAATCGGACCGTGCCGTCCGCACCAGGTCCTTCCAATGAGTCTGGATGTCATTCCATTTGTTGTCGGCGTCCTTGATCATCCGGTTGCCGCTCGCCCGCAGCCCGTCGGCACGGCGCTGAGCCTTCTCACGCGACTGGTCGACCATCTCGGTCAGTTTGCCCCGGCTCTCCGTTCTCGCCGCGGCGACGGCCGCCTCGGCCGACTGGGCGCGTCGGGACAGTTCGGCGAGTTGATCCGACACTCGTGCCATTGTGCTGGTCCTTTCTCCATAAATGGACGGATCGAGCACAACACGAGATCAACCGGCCAGCAATTCGACGTGATGCGCCGGCGGGCCGCCATGATCTATCGCAGCCGGCATCGACGCAGCTCAACACGACGATGTCGACTATCTATTCAACGCGCATTCCCACTCTGTTGGGTGACAATCAGGTTGATCCATTTCCGGCGGCCACTCTCCGTGCACAATTCGGTCCCCAAACAATGTGGCCAGGCCCAGGGCTAACCGCGAACCCAGCCGTACACCCGGTCAACGGCCAGCCGCAGCACCAACCGCTTGTCGGCGACCATCGCCGCCCGGTACTCGGCCCAGTCCGGGTGCTCGCCGGCGATCGACCGATACACCTCGATCAGCTCGTTCACGGTCGCGTCCTGTGGGTCGGCGGCGACCGGGGTCAGCTCGACGGTGCCCTCGGCGATCGCGAACGACCAGCCATCGGCGCTGGTCACGTAGAAGCTGGCGCGCGGGTCGCGCCGTAGGTTCCGCGTCTTGGCGCGATCGTCGGTGACCGAGACCCGAATCAGCCGCCGCGCCGGATCATAGGTGTGGCTCACATTCGACAACTGCGGCCGGCCGTCCCGTTTGAGGGTGACCAGCGCGCCGAACCTCGACTTGGCCAGCAGACTCAGCAGTTCGTCGTCGGACATCGGTGCGTCCCCTCGTGAGATTGCCGCATGACCCTGATCAGCCCAACGCCGCCCGAACGCCCAACTATTTCCTCGGCGGCTCGCCGGCGGCGCGATACCGCTGTTCCGGTCGGCCGGGGCCGCCGTAGCGCAATCGCAGCTCGACCAGCCCACGTTTGGCCAAATAGGACAGATACCGCTGCGCGGTGGCCCGGCTGATGCCGGCCCGGTCGGCGACCTCGGTCGCGGACAGGTCGGTCTCGGCCCGTTCCACCGTCCGCCGCACCAGCGCCATCGTCGGTGCCGTGTGCTTCTTCGGCAGCGCGGATTCGACCGACTCGGCCGGTCGCAGAGTCGCGTACAGCGCGTCCACCTCGTCCTGGGTGGCTCCGTCGACACCACCGAGCCGATCGAGCCGGTCCCGCATGTTTCGGTACGCCACCAGGCGATCCCGGAGCTGGCTGAACCCGAACGGCTTCACCAGGTAGTGCACCGCGCCCAGCCGCATCGCCTGCTCGATGTTGGCCACGTCCCGCGCCGCGCTGATCACCAGAAACCCCGGCCGGTGCGCGACCGTCCCGGCCAGCGACCGGACCAGATCGAGGCCGTGCCCGTCAGGCAGATACAGGTCCAGCAGCACCAGATCCGGTGTCAGCTCGGCGATCGCGGCCCGCGCCTGCGCCGCGGTGCGGGCCTGCCCGACCACCGCGAATCCATCCACTTTGGACACATAGCTGGCGTGGATGCGGGCCACCCGGAAGTCGTCGTCCACCACCAGAACCCGGATCGCGGACTCGGTCACCGGGGCACCTCGACCCTGGCCGGCAGCATCACGGTGAACGCGGCGGCCGGGCCCTCGGTGACCGCGATCGTGCCGCCCAGCTTGCGCACCACCCGGTCCACCAACGCCAGGCCCAGCCCGCGCCCACCGACCCCCGAGCCGGCCGGCTTGGTGGAGAAGCCCTCGCGGAAGATCGACTCGGCGGCGCCCGCCGGAATGCCCGGCCCGGTGTCGCTGACCCTGATGATCAGCCGCTCCTCCCCCGCGACCAGCCGAACCGTCACGTGCGCGGGCGGCGGCCCGAGCCGGGCCGCGTCGATCGCGTTGTCGATGAGGTTGCCCAGGATGGTCACCACCGCGTCCGGATCGGCCGGTGGGCTGGGCAGCGTGGAATCCTCGGTGAGCAGCAGCGTCACATCCCGCTCGGCCGCGACGCTCGCCTTCGCCAGCACCAGCGCGGCCACCACCCGGCTGTTGATCCGCTCGCGAACGAACGCGGCGAAATCGTCGGCGGCGTGCACGGTGTCGGTGAGATACCGGACCGCCTCGTCGGCCTCGCCCAACGAGATCAGCCCGACCACGGTGTGCATCCGGTTGGCGAACTCGTGCTGCTGGGCGCGCAGCGCGTCGGTCAGGCCGCGGGTGCTGGTCAGCTCGCGCACCAGACCCTCCACCTCGGTGCGGTCCCGCAGGGTCACCACCGAGCCCAGGTCCCGGCCGCGCAGCGCCACCGACATCCGGTTGACGATCAGGGACCGCTCGTCGGTCAGCACGATCTGATCGGTGTCGACCGAGCCCGACGTGCCGGCCAGCACGTCCCGCAGCCGGCCTTCGGGCAGCAGTTCGTCCAGTTTCTGGCCCAGCGCGGTCGAACGCAGCCCGAGCAGCCGGCGTGCCTCGTCGTTGACCAGCGTCACCTCGCCGGTCGGGCTGAGCGTGATCACGCCCTCGCGCACGCCGTGCAGCATGGCTTCCCGTTCCTGCAGCAGCCGCGCGATCTCGTGCAGTTCCAGCCCGAAGGTGGTGCGCTTGAGCCGCCTCGCGAGCAGCACCGAGCCGAGCACGCCGATGCCCAGCGCGCCGGCGATGTAGAGCGCGAGCACCGGCAGGTCGTGCAACAACTGGGTGGTGACATTCCGTTCCAGGATGCCCGCGGACACCTCGCCGACCACTCGGCCGTCCGGCCCGAACACCGGCGCCCGCCCGTTGGCGGACACGCCCAGCGCGCCCAGGTTGTCGGTGCGCACATGGCTCTGGCCGTCCATCGCGACGACCGGTTCATCGACGTTCTGCCCGACCAGCGTTCCGTTCGGATAGGACAGTCGAACGCCGGACGGGTTGATGACCACGACGTAGAGCGCGTCGGTGTTGCGCCGGATCCGCTCGGCGACCTGCTGGACGGTGTTGTCGGCGGGCTCGTCGTGATCGCCGTCGGCGCCGGCCAGCAGCGCCTGCTGAACCTGCGGAACGCTGGCCGCCGACTGTGCGACGGCCAGCGCCCGCTGCTGGTACTGGTTGTCCAGTTCCCGATAGGTCTGCCAGGCGTAGAGGCCGAAGCCGAGCGCCACGGTCACGACCAGCAGAATCAGCTCGCTGACCAGGATCCGCGTGGACAGCTTCGTCCGGCGCCTCATCGGCCTATCCTGACATGTCAACCGGAGTCAGACGGCGTTCAGGACGCGTATGTCTTGTCGGCCTGCTGGGCGAACGAGTTGTCGTAGGTCTTGCTCAGATCGACGCCCTTGACCGTGGAGTCGAACGCGGACAGCACGTTCAGCACGGTCTGCGGGCCGTCGGCCGGCATGGTGCCGTCCGGGTCGTAGATGCCCTTCTCGTTCTGCAACGCCTGCACGTAGGCGGCCTTGCCGGTGCCGGCGTAGTAGTCGGCCGGCATCTTGTCGGCGATCTGCTCGGCGGTGTGGGTCTGGATCCAGTGCAGCGTCTGGACGTAGGCGTTGACCAGCTTCTGCACGATGTCCTTGTGGCTGTTGACGTAGTCCGACGTCATGTACAGGCTCGACGCCGGGTACACGCCGCCCAGCGCGGCCCGCGCGCCGGCTGCCGTCCGCATGTCCAGGATGATCTTGGCCTGGCCGGAGTTGACCAGCTGGGACACGGTCGGCTCGGTGGTCATGCCGCAGTCGATGCTCTTGTGCTGCATCGCGGCGATGAACGTCGGGCCGGCCTGCACGCCTTCCTCGTGGATGTCGTTGACCGACACGCCGTTGCGGACCGCGAGGTACTTGGTGAGGAAGTCGGTGGACGAGCCGAGGTCGGTGATGCCGAGGTTCTTGCCCTTCCAGTCCGCCGGCGAGGTGATGTTCGGCTCGTCGGACCGGCACAGCTCGACCTCGCCGGGCACCTGCAACATCTGCGCGACTTCCTCGGTCGACTTGCCCTTGGCCTGCAGGTCGATGTTGTGGTCGTAGAAGCCGACCACCGCGTCGATCTGACCGGCGACCATATCGGTCTCGGCGTTCACGCCGGCCGGCTCGTCGGACAGTTGCACGTCCAGCCCCTGCTGGCTGTAGAAGCCGAGCTGCTGGGCGAGCATCGCGGGCAGGTAGATCTGCTTGTCCAGGCCGCCGACCATGATCTTCACGATGGGCTTGCCGGCCGAGTCGGTGGCGCTCGGGGCCGAGGCCGAGCCGGAGCCGCAGGCGGCGACCGTGCCGGCCAGGGCGAGGCCGGCGGTGAGCGCGACCAGCGTGGTGCGGGTGCGTGACATGGGCACTCCTTCGTACCGTTGTGCGTTGTCGGGTCGAGGTTGACGGGTCTGGGTTGTCGGGGTCTGGGTTGTCGGGTCTGGGGATTCGGCTCAGGCGCCGGGCGCGTCACCGGAGAGCACCGGTGGGCGCCAGGCCAGCAGCCGGCGTTCCAGCAGCGTGATCAGCCCCTCGGCGACCAGCGCGAGAATGGCGATGATGAACATCGCGGCGAACACGCCGTTGGGGTTGAAGGTGTTCTGCGACTGGGAGATCAGCAGCCCCAGCCCCTGCTGCGCGCCCATGTACTCGCCGACGATCGCGCCGATCAGCGCGAAGCCGAAGCTGACGTGCATGCTGGCGAGAATCCAGGTGAACGCCGAGGGCAGCACGACCTGGCGGGTGACCTGGCCGCGGGACGCGCCCAGGATGCGCGCGTTGGAGATCAGGTTGCGGTCGACTTCGCGGGCGCCCTGGAACGCGTTGAAGAACACCGAGAAGAACACCAGAACCACCGCCAGCAGCACCTTGGACTCCAGTCCGAGTCCAAAAGCGACGGTGAAGATCGCGCCGAGCACGATGCGCGGGATCGAGTTGACGATCTTGATGTACGGGCCGAGCACGTCGGCCAGGAACCGGACCCGGCCCAGCGCGATGCCGAAGATCACGCCCAGCACCACGCCGATCACGAAGCCCAGCACGGTTTCCTCCAGCGTGACGCCGATCTGCGACCACAGCGAGCCGTAGGGCGTGCCGTTGCTGAACCAGTCCATGGCCTGCTTGACGATCTTGGTCGGCTGGCCGAAGAAGAACTGGTCCACGATGCCGAGCTGGGTGAACCACTGCCAGCCGCCGAAGATGACGACGAAGACCGCCGCCCGGCTGGCGTAGACGCCGAACCGACGCCGCCGGTTCTGCCGGGCCACGCTGGGGTCGAGGGTGAACCGCTCGTTGTCGGCCGTGGCGGCCGTCGCGGTGAGAGACATCGTTGTTCTCCTGTATTGGGACGTTTCGGCTGGGCTCAGGACGCGAGCGCGGTCTGCCGGGCGTAGGCGACCTGCACCTCGTCCCGGAGGGCTTCCCAGATCTGGTGGTAGAGGTCGACGAACCGCTGCTCGAACCGGATCTCCTGGACCGAGCGCGGGCGCGGCAGGTCGATCGGGTAGACGGCCTTCACCGTCCCCGGTCCGGCCGTCATCACCACGACCTTGTCCGCCAGCGCGATGGCTTCTTCGAGGTCGTGGGTGATGAACACGACCGAGGGCTGGGTGAGCTGCCACAGCGACAGCAGCTCGTGCGACATGATCGAGCGGGTCTGCACGTCCAGCGCGGAGAACGGCTCGTCCAACAGCAGGATGCCGGGCTCGTTGATGAAGCTCTGGGCCAGCGCGACCCGCTTGCGCATCCCGCCGGAGAGCTGGTGCGGATAGCGATTCTCGAAGCCGGTCAGGCCGACCCGGCGCAGCCAGTCCCGGGCCCGCTCGTGCGCGATCCTGCGGTCGGCGCCCCGGAATCGCGGCCCGGCGGCCACGTTGTCCAGCACGCTCTTCCACGGCAGCACCGCGTCCTGCTGGAACACGAACCCGGTCCGCTTGCCGATGCCGCGCACCGGCTGCCCGTCCACCAGCACCTCCCCTGCCGACGGCCGTTCCAGGCCGGCGACCAGGGTCGCGGTGGTCGACTTGCCGCAGCCGGTCGGCCCGACCACCGCGCAGAACTCGCCCGGCTCAATGACCAGGTCGAGGTCGCGCAGCGCGGTGTGCACGCTGCCCGAGGGCGTGCGAAACCGTTTGGTCACGGCCCGCAACTCGATGCGCCCCGTCCTCGTTGACGTCTGCGACCCGCTCTCCGACGTGTTCGGCGACATGGTGACTGCCACACTCCTTCCGGCTCGATGTCGGGGTACGCTAGGAGCCACGCGACGTGACCGACAGATTTCCGAGGGTTACGCGACTAATGCGCGTATTGCAGACTTCTGCTCATTCCGCTCACCCCGCCGGCTGGACTGTCGGCGGGGCCGCACGACTACGGGTGAGTTGCGATCATCGGACATCGACGGCCAACCACGCGGAACGGACGTACGCTCAAAAATGACAGCGCATCCAGGCGGTAAGGAGACCGGGCTTGGCGGGAACGCACACACGTGACCATCCGGTCCTGGACCACAGCGTGCGGCTGGATGCCGACGCGGTGCGCATCCTCGACCGGCGGGTGTTCCCGCACGACGAGGCCTGGGTCGAGGCCCGGACCGTCGAACAGGTCACGGCCGCGATCGCCGAGGTGGCCACCGACGGCGCGGGTTCGCTGTACGCGGCGCTGGCCGGCATGGTGCTGGTGGCCCGGCAACATTCCGCGCACCGACCCGGCTATCTGCTCGCCGCCCTGCGCCAGGCCGCCAGCCGGCTGACCGCGGCCCGGCCCACCAACAACCTGGTCCGTGACGGCGTGGCCGACCTGATGGTCGACCTGCGCGAGTTGATCGACCGGGGTGGCACGTCGGCGATCGTCGCTCGGGTCGAGGACAGCGCCGCCCGGCTGGACCGCCGGTACCGGGAGCGGGCCCGTGCGGTCGGCTGGCAGATGGCGGCGCTGTTGGACGACGGCGCGCGGGTGCTCACCTACGGGTGGATGGACACCCATCTGATGGCGCTGGTCCGGGCGTCCGGCGAGGCGGGCAAGACGTTCCGGTATGTCGTCGCCGAAACCCGGCCGTATCTGCAGGGCGCGCGGCTGACCGCGCACACCCTGGCCGAAATGGGCCAGCCGGTGACCTTGATCACCGATGGCATGATCGCGACCGTGCTCGGCCCGCTGTCCACCACCGGGCGGATCACCGCCCTGCTGACCGCGGCCGACCGGGTATGCATGGACGGGCATGTGGTGCACACCGTCGGCGTGCTCGGCGCGGCGATGGCCGCGCATGCCGCCGACGTGCCGTACTACGTGCTCGCCAACGCGCCGGACCGGCGCGCGCCCACCGCCGCCGACGTGCTGATGGAGGAACGGGACGGCGACGAGGTGCTGACCACGTTGGGCGAGCGAACCGCGTCGCCGCTCGTGCACGCCGGCTACTATCCGGCGTTCGACGTCGTGGTGCCGCAGTTCGTACACCGGGTGGTGACCGACCAGGGACCGCTGGCGCCCAAGGAACTGATCGGTTACGCCGAGCCGGTCGATCAGTCCATCGGCCGACCGGCCGATCGACCGGCCCGCGCTTGACGTGGCGCCCGTGCCTCGCCCACGGTGGTGTTGGTACGCGCGGTTTCCTCAGGATCACCATGGCGCCCTGACAGCAAGCTCTCAGGTAGCCGCGGTCTCCTGAAGGAGAAGGCTCCGCGAGCGGAGTGAACTGCCGGGAGGGTGCAGCAGATGAGCGAGTTCGACCCGAGCCGCGAGCCGGGCGAGCAGCCTGGGCAACCGGAACAGCCGCGCGAGACGTACGGCGAGTCGTACGGCCAGCCGAGCCAGCAGGGCCAATCCGGTCAGGCCGGTCAGCAGCCGGCGCAGTGGCCAGGCTATTCCGGTTATGCCGGTGGTTCCGGCTACTCCGGCCAGACCGGCTGGGAACGCTATGGTTCCCCGCAATCCGGTTCCTGGCAGCAGCAAACACCGCCCGGAGCGCCGCCGCGGACCCAGTACCTGCCGCCGTACTCGAACCAGCCGTATCCGCCGCGCCGCAGTGGGCTGCGCTCGACCGGACTGGTCATCGGGGCGATCGGCCTGGCCGTGTTGATCGGCCTGGGCCTGGGCCGGTACGCCTGGCAGCCCACCGGCGCCGACCAGAACACGCCGAACAACTCGGGCGGTTCGGTGCTGCCGGGGCAGGGCTCGTCCGGGTCGTCGTCGCCGGCCAGCAACTCGCTGAACGTGCAGGCGATCGCGGCGAAGGTCGATCCGGGCCTGGTCGACATCACCTCGGTGCTCAGCTACCAGAACGAGGAAGCCGCCGGCACCGGCATCGTGCTCACCTCCAACGGTGACGTGCTGACCAACAACCACGTCGTGGAGGGCGCCACCAGCATCCAGGTCAACGACATCGGCAACGGCCGCACCTACAAGGCGACCGTGGTCGGCTTCGACCGGTCCCAGGACATCGCCGTGCTGCACCTGACCGGCGCGTCCGGGCTGACCACCGCCGCCATCGGCGACTCGTCCAAGGTGTCGGTCGGCGACTCGGTGATCGGCATCGGCAACGCCGGCGGCACCGGCGGCACGCCCAGCGCCGCGCCCGGCTCGGTGACCGCGCTGAACCAGTCGATCACCGCCAGCGACGAGTCCAGCGGCAGTTCCGAGCAGCTGACCGGACTCATCCAGGTGGCCGCCGACATCCGTTCCGGCGACTCCGGCGGCTCGCTGGTGAACAGCTCCGGTCAGGTGATCGGCATGGACACCGCGGCCACGGTCGGCTACCAGTTCCAGGGCCGGTCGGCCGACTCGCCGAACTCCTCCGGCGAGGGCTTCGCGATCCCGATCAACCAGGCGGTGTCCATCGCCCACCAGATCGAGACCGGCAGTTCCACCGCTTCGGTGCACACCGGCGAGACCGCGTTCCTCGGCGTGTCGGTGATCTCGGCCGGCGGCCAGTCCGGCGACAGCGGCTCCGGGGCCATCGTGCAGAAGGTCGTCTCCGGCTCGCCCTCGGACCAGGCCGGCATCGCGGCCGGCGACACCATCGTGTCGGTCGACGGCCACTCAGTCGGCACCTCCGACGCGCTGACCACGCTGATGGACCAGCACCACCCCGGCGATCAGCTCACCGTGGTGTGGACCGACCAGTCCGGCCAGCAGCACAGCGCGTCGGTCATTCCCGCCACCGGCCCGGTCGGCTGACAGCCATGGCGGGCGGGCGTGACACGTTCGGGCGATAGTTCGCGGACGGAAAATCTGCGAAAATAGCGCGGCAATTCTCGCTGGCTTCTTTTGCGCGCCTGATTCCGGCGTGGGAACCTGAGATGAACCAGGATCCCGCGCGCCGGGGAGAAGGTAGCGAGCAATGCGGAGGATTTTGATCGTCGGAGCCGGCCAGGCCGGTCTCCAACTCGCCCACGAGCTGTTGGATCACCACTACGATGTGACCGTCCTGTCCGCGCGTACGCCGGAACAGATTCGGCACGGTCAGGTCATGTCCACGCAGTGTTTGTTCGACACCGCGTTGCGGCACGAACGCAACGGCCGGCTGAACCTGTGGGAGCAGGAGGCGCCGCGCATCGAATCGCTGGGCGTCACCGTCGGCGGGCCCGACGGGCCGCCCCGAGTCGACTGGGCCAGCTCGCTGGATCGGCCGGCCCAGTCCGTTGACCAGCGGATCAAGATGGCCGGCTGGCTGGAGCTGTTCGAGGCGCGCGGCGGCACCCTGCTGGTTCGGCAGGCCACCGTGCGCGCGCTGGACGCCTTGGCGGCCGGCTACGACCTCGTGGTGGTGGCCACCGGCGGCGACGATCTCGCCGATATGTTCCGCCGCGATCCGGCCCGATCTCCGCACACCCGACCACAGCGCGTTCTTTCCCTGGCGTATGTGCACGGCATGATCCCGCGGCCGGACTATTCCGGCCCGAAGATCGGCTATCTCAACATCATTCCGGACATCGGTGAGTTGTTCACCATCCCCGCCTACACGCACGGCGGCGAGTGCGACATCCTGTTCTTCGAAGGGATTCCCGGCGGTCCGCTGGATTGCTGGTCCGATCGGCCGGAGCCGGCCGAACATGTCCAGCGGCTGCTTGATCTCGTTCAGCGTTATGTGCCCTGGGAATACCGGCGCTGCGGGCAAGCCGAACTGACCGATCCCGGCGCGACGCTGGTCGGCACGGTGACACCGACCGTGCGACGGCCGGTCGCCGAACTGTCCTGCGGCCGGCTGGCGCTGGGCATGGCCGACGCGGTCGTGCTCAACGATCCACTCGCCGTGCAGGGCGCCAACTACGCCAGCCGGTGCGCCGCGCACTACGCCGAGCGGATCTTCGCCCGCGGACATCGGCCGTTCGACCGGCATTGGATGCACGGCACCTTCGACGGCTACTGGGCCGACGCCCGGCACGCCACCCGCTGGACGAACGCCATGCTGCGGCCGCCGGCGCACCTGGTCAAGTTGCTGGACGTGGCCGCCCACAACCCGGATGTGGCGCACCGGCTCGTCAACGGCTTCGACAATCCGGCCGACCTGGTCGACTGGCTCGACCCCGCGCGCACCGCCGCTTACCTGGCTCAGGAGTCGGCGCACGTGTAGCCGCACGTGCACGCTGCGGTAGTGGACCAATATGGGCTACCGTCGTCGGTGCTGCCGGTCACCGCCGGTGAC
>DASZLR010000143.1:0-3897 GCA_035552275.1 Pseudonocardiaceae bacterium
GGACGCCGGTCGAGGACGACGCGGCATGGCAGGAGACCGCGTATCTGTTCCGTTCGCCGGCCAACGCGCGGCGGCTGCTGGACGCGGCGGCGGCACTGGAGCGCGGCGAGGGCGAGGAACACGAGCTGGACCGTATGTGACGTGGCGCACATCGGATCTGTTTGCCGGTAGCGCGGGCGGTGATCCGGCGATGATCTGAGCGGACGGCGTCGCGATCGAGCGGGGCCCGCGAACACCTCGGCGGCAACGTGATCATCATCTTCGGGTCCCGGCGCAGCGTGCTCAACGTGGGCATGCTGACCCTGGTCTGCCAGAACTGCCACAACCCGGCGGCCCACGCGCTGCGCCGCACGGTCACCAAGTTCACCCTGTTCTTCGTTCCGCTGTTCCCCATCGGCCCGTCGCTGTACTTCACCCAGTGCACGTTCTGCGGGACCACCGGCCGGCTGACCAAACCGCAGGCCCTGCAACTGGTGGCGCAGCAACAGCAACTCAGCCAGCCGCAGTTCAACGTGGTGCCAGCCGCTGGACAACAGCAGTACCTGCCCCAGCAGCAGTACGGCCAGCAGCCCGCCCTGCCGCCGGGAAACCAGCCGCCGTACGGCAGCGGCCAGCCCGCTCTGCCGCCCGCGCCGCAGCAGCAGTACCAGCAGCAGTACCAGCAGCCCTATCAGCAGCAGCCGCCATTCCAGCAGCAGCCGCCGTACCAGGGCTGAGACCCGCCAGGCTCTACCCTTGCGGCCGTGGTGGCAGGCGCGGCGGTGGTCGAGTTCGGCGGCGAGGGGCCGGGCATCCTGCTCCTGCACGGCCTGATGGGCCGGGCCAACACCTGGTGGCCGGTGGCGCGCTGGCTGGTCGGCCACGGCCGGGTCGTCGGGCTGGACGCCCGTGCGCACGGCCGCCATCCGGATCGCGGACCGGGCCACACCGAGCTGTTCGCCGCCGACGCGGCCGACGCGATCCAGGCGATGCGTCTGGAACCCGCCGCGGTGATCGGGCATTCCATGGGCGGCCTGCACGCGCTCGCGCTGGCCGCCGAATATCCGGCACTCGTGCGCGGCGTGGTGGTCGAGGATTTCGCGCCGGACCAGCGTGGCCGCACGGTGGCCGACTGGCGGCCGCACTTCGAGTCCTGGCCGGCGCCGTTCCGTTCGTTGGCCCATGTCCGCGAGTTCTTCGGGGCGCAGGGCGACTACTTCATCGAATGTTTCGAGGAGCGTGCTGACGGCTACCACCTGATCGCCGACCTGGACGCGCTGTACGCGATCGCCGCCGAATGGGGCGAACGCGAGTACTGGTCGCTGGTCGAGCGGGTGCGGGCGCCGCTGCTGGTGATCGAACCCGAGCACAGCGCCATGCCGGCCGGTCAACTCGCCGAGATGGCCCGGCGCGCGGCCGATGGCCGGCATGTGCTGATTCCGGCGGCCGGACATGTCGCGCACGATGATCGGCCCGACGATTACCGCCACGCCGTGGCAGCGTTCCTGACCGAGCTGAAGCACTGATCGCTGGCTATCCGAGTCGATCAGCCCACGCCGACCGCGGCCGGCCGGTAGATTCCGGTTCCGTGCGCACACAGTCTGTCGGGGCAGCCGTGCTGCTGGGAATCCTGTCCGTCGCCGCGATGGCGACGAGCGCGTGCTCGTCGGTCGCGCCCGGCCCGGCCGCGGCCACACCAGCGCCGACGCTGCCGGCCGACTCGATCGCCTACGACCAGTTGCCGATCCACACCGACCGGCCGAACCCGTTCAGCGGCGACTGCTCGCAGATCGCGGCCAACCAGGCGCTGCTCAGCACGCTTCAGGTGAACCCCGACAAGTCGGAACTCCAGGTTCCCCAGAACGCCAGCAATGACTGCGTCCTGGTCACCACGGCCGGGGACCAGATCGACATCGCCCTGGCGTCGCCGCGGGCCGGGCATCCCGATCCGTGGCAGTCGTCCTGGAACGCCCCATCGCCTGGCTTCTATCCCAGTCATTTCCGCCGGCTGATCGTGCTCGGCCGCTATTACGCGGTCTCCCAGGTCGTGGACACCAATCTGATCGCCTGCGAGATCGACGTGCAGACCGGCTCGCCCGCGGTGTTCTCGGTGGCCTATCGCTCCGAGCGGTTCGCCAACGCCGACCTGGTCGCCAATCCGCAGCAGGCCACCACGATCGGCGAGCAGCTGTGCCCGCAGGCCCAGCGCGTGGCCGAACTGGTGCTCACCGCGATCGATCCCGGCGGCGGCTCGCTCGCAGCCCCCTGAGCAGCCCTGATCACGCGGCTTCGCGGACCCGGTAGCGCAGCACCGCGATCACCAGCAACACCACCAGCAGCACGCCGGCGGTGTACGCCGAGGCAGCCGGCAGGGTGGTGTCCGCACCGGCCACCGCTGTCGGAATCCGGAACGGGTTCACCCAGCTGACCACCTTCGGCAGCAGCCCCTGCACCACGTTCAGCGCCGGCACCGAGATCAGGTAGATCGCCAGCGCGCCGGCCGCGTTGGGCACCAGCAGCGCGATGACCAGCGCCCAGGCCACCGCGATCAGTGCGGCGGCCGCGCCGGCGAGGATCACCATTCCGGGCCGGATGCCGAGCAGCGACTGGAGATCCGCGCTCGCGATGACCGGTGGCGTGAGCAGGCTGAACAGCACGACCGCGACGATCGAGTAGAAGATCCAGACCAGGACCGCGACCGTGCTCTGCGCCGCCAGGTAGCGCAGCCGGGAGGGTTGCACCAACAGCGTCGGCTGGGCGCTGCGGTACTGCCATTCACCCGAGATGAGCTTGACCAGCGCGGCGTTGAACGCCAGCGGGCTGTAGACCAGTCCGATCAGGATCGGGCCGATCTGGCTGGACCAGGTTCCGTCGAAAGCGTAGATGCGGTCCAGGAGTCCGGAGAAACCGATCAGCAGCAGCGGGCCGACGATCAGCAGAATCCGGTCGCTGAGCGTGCCGCTGAACTTCCGGAACTCGGCCCGCACCAACCGAAGGAACGCCGGCCGGCGCATCGCCCTGACCGCCCAGGCCGGCTGTTGCTGGACGGGCGCCGCCCGCTGCGGTGGCGGCCACGGTTGTTGTTGCGGGGGCGGGGCGGCTGGTCCGGTCGGCGCCCAGTTCGGCGGCGGGTTCTGCGGATTCACCGGTGCCCTCCGCTGGTCAGCCGGAAGAAGATCTCCTCAAGGTTCTGCTGTTCCTCGGCCAGCCCCAGCACCTGCACCCGCTCGGCGAAGGCGATCTCGGACACCCTGTCGGTCTCCGCCTCGACCGACAGCTCGTCCGGCCCGACCTGGTTGACCCGGATCCCCGCGCGAACCAGCGCGTTGCCCAGCCGGGCCGGATCGGCGGTGCGCACCCTGGTCCGCCGGGAACTCAACAGGGTGTGCAGCGGGCCGTCCGCGACCACGGTCCCCTGCCCGATCATCAGCACCCGATCCGCCGTCTGGTCCACTTCGGACAGCACATGGCTGGACAGCAGCACGGTGCCGCCGCGCGCCGCGTGGGCGCGCAGCAGTTGCCGGATCGAGCGAATCCCCTCCGGGTCGAGGCCGTTGATCGGCTCGTCCAGCACCAACAGCGGCGGGTCGGTGAGCAGTGCGTGCGCCAGTCCGAGCCGCTGCCGCATGCCCAGGCTGTACTTGCCGATCTTGCGCTTGGCCGCGTCCGCCAGCCCGACCTGGTACAGCACCTCGTCCACCCGCCGCTTCGGCACGCCGGCCACCAGCGCCGAGGTCAGCAGATACCCGCGCCCGGAACGGCCGGGATGCACCGCCGAGGCGTCCAGCAGCACGCCGGCCACATGGGACGGGCTGGGCCACTCCGCGAACCGGCGGCCGGCGATCCGCGCCTCGCCATGGTCGGGCGCGGTCAGGCCGCAGATCATCCGCAGGGTGGTCGACTTGCCGGCGCCGTTCG
>DASZLR010000144.1:0-1687 GCA_035552275.1 Pseudonocardiaceae bacterium
CACGACTGAGCTTGGGTCCGGCTACCGCCTTTCGCCGGGCCCGGGCCTCCGACGAGGTCATCGGCGCCGGCGCGACCGGGCCCCTGCGACCGGCGTCGCGTCGGGGGGTGGGTCGTCCTTTGGGGGCGGTGGTCTGCGGGACAGCTGACACGGTCGCCTCGGCGTCCGCCGAGGCTGACGCATCACCCCGGTCGCCGGCGACGCCTTCGTCCTTCTTACGGCCCAGCAGCTTCACGCCCGCCAGGTTACTTCGCGACCGATCGGTGGTGAAAATGGCCGGGTCCAGGCGAGGCCGCCGACCAGTCCTAGTGTTGCTCAGATGAGTGGGTCGGTACGCCCTGCACCGGCATTGCGCCTGCTCATTGCGCCCGACAGCTTCGGCGACACACTCACGGCAGTCCAGGCAGCTGCCGCCATCGCGGCGGGCTGGAACCGGGTGCGTCCCGGCGATCACATCACCGTCGCGCCGCAATCCGACGGCGGACCCGGCTTTGTCGACGTCCTGGCCAGCCAGTTGGGGGAGCGGCGGCAGCTGCGCGTCCACGGCCCGCTGAGCGAGGACGTGTCCGCCGAATGGGTGCTGGATGCGGCATCGCAAACCGCCTACCTGGAATGCGCGCAGGCCTGCGGGCTGGCGGTGCTGGGTGGCTCACCCACGCCGCAGACCGCGCTCGCGGCGGACAGCAGAGGCGTTGGCCAGCTCGTCGCCGCGGCGCTGGACGCGGGTGCGGCCCGCATCGTCGTCGGCTTGGGCGGCTCCGCCAGCACCGACGGCGGCCGTGGACTGATCGAGGAACTCGGCGGCCTGCATACGGCGCGCCGGCGCCTGGCCGGCGTGCAATTGATCGCGGGCTGCGACGTGGAGTATCCGCTGGTGGGGCCATGGGGCGCGGCCCGGGTGTTCGGCCCACAGAAAGGCGCGGATCCGGCAACGGTGGCCGCGCTAGAAGACCGCCTCCTGCGATGGGCCGGCGAACTCGACGCTGCGGCCGGACGCCCGGTCAGCGCCGAATCAGGCGCCGGGGCCGCCGGCGGGATCGGCGCGGCGCTGCTGGCTCTGGGCGGGCGATGCGTTTCGGGCGCGTCGATCGTCGCCGAACACACCGGGTTGGCCGACCAGCTCGCCACCGCCGACCTGCTGATCACCGGCGAGGGAAAGTTCGACGAGCAGTCGCTGCGTGGCAAGGTGATCGGCGCGCTGGCCGCGGCGGCGCGCCCGGCGCAAGTGCCGGTGGTGGTCCTGGCCGGACAGGTCATGCTGGACGAGGCGGCATTCCAGTCCGCGGGCGTCTTGGGAGCGGCTTCGGTGTCCGATCACGCGGGTTCGGTGCGGCTGGCCCTGGCCGATGCCGCCAACCAGCTGATCGGGCTGGCCGCCGACGTCGCTGCACGACTCTCCGAATAGCGGCGCGACAAGGTACCTTTGAAGAGGTGGGTTAATCCGCTCGAGCGGACCCAGCCGAAAACAAGTACTTACAGGGAGAAGCAATGACTGTTCAGGACGAGTCAACCGCCACCACCACCCATGGCGTGATCTTGACCGACGCCGCAGCAGCCAAGGCTAAGTCACTGCTGGACCAGGAGGGGCGCGACGACCTGTCGCTGCGGATCGCGGTTCAGCCCGGAGGATGCGCCGGCCTGCGTTACAACCTGTTCTTCGACGACCGCGCACTCGACGGTGACCTCA
>DASZLR010000145.1:0-6242 GCA_035552275.1 Pseudonocardiaceae bacterium
CTGGGACGGCACTGGCCACCCGGACGTCGAGGAGACCACGTGGGGCGAGCCGGTCACCGATGAGGAATACCAGCGCGCCCAGCCCAATCAAGTCCAATGAGGATGGTGACGAGCTCGACCTTGACCCGCAGAACCGACTCACCGAGAGGAGAACCCTTGTCTGACAACAGCAACACGCTCACTCTCAACAACGGCGTCGAGATGCCGGCGCTGGGGTTCGGTGTGTTCCAGACCCCACCCGACCAGACCGCCGATGCCGTCGAGTTGGCCCTGACCAACGGGTATCGGCTCATCGACACGGCGGCCGCCTACCTCAACGAGCGCGGCGTCGGCGACGCCATCCGCAGTGCCGGCGTGGCAGAGATCGACCGGGCCGAGGTGTTCGTGGAGACGAAGATCTGGATCTCGGACTACGGTTACGACGCGACCCTGCACGCCTTCGACAAGAGTGCCGGCAAGCTCGGCGTCGAGCGGATCGACCTGCTCCTGTTGCACCAGCCCATGCCGACCCGCTTCGACCTCACGATCGAGGCGTACCGGGCGTTGGAAACGCTGCTCGCCGACGGCCGGGTACGCGCGATCGGCGTCAGCAACTTCATGCCGGAGCACCTCGACCAACTCCTGCGGGCCGCGACCGTGGTGCCCGCGGTGAACCAGATCGAGGTCCACCCATACTCGTCTCCCAGGCGTGGTCGCCGATCGGCGGCATCACGGTCTACCGCGACACCGGCCGGACAAGCACCCTGGAAGACCCGACCATCGCCGCCATCGCCAAGGCGCACGGCAAATCGCCCGCGCAGGTCATGGTGCGTTGGCACCTGCGGCAAGGCCGTTCCGCGATCCCCAAGTCGACCCGGCGCGAACGCATCGCCGAGAACTTCGACGTCTTCGACTTCGATCTGGACGACGCCGAACTGGCCGCGATCGACGCCCTCGACCGCGGCGTGCGCGGCGGCCCCGAGCCCGCCTCGATCACCCTCGAATCGTTCGGCCGAGTGATCCCCGAGGCTTGAGCCGCCGCCTCAACTACCGTTCCGCCCCAACAGAAAGCGAAGGAATCAAGCACCATGCGTGCCACCTACATGTACGGCCCCGGTGATGTCCGCGTCGTAGACGCCCCCGATCCGACGATCAAGCGGCCGACCGATGCGCTGGTGCGGGTCGTCCGCTCCTGCGTCTGCGGCTCGGACCTGCACCCCTATCACTCGATGCCGGTCACCCCCGACGGCTCCTCGATGGGGCACGAGTTCCTCGGCGTGGTCGAGGACACCGGCGGCGACGTCACGACGATCAAGAAGGGCGACCTGGTCATCGCGCCGTTCGCCTGGTCGGACGGCACCTGCGAGTTCTGCCGCGAGGGCCTGCAAACCTCCTGCCGCCACGGCGGGTTCTGGAACACCGCGGACGTGCGCGGCGGGCAGGCCGAGGCCGTGCGCGTGCCGCTGGCCGACGGCACCCTCGTACCCGTGCCCGTCAGCGAGGTCTCGCCGCTGCTGCCCTCGCTGCTGACCCTCTCCGACGTCTACGGCACCGGCTACCACGCCGCCATCAAGGCCAACGTCACCCCGCGCACCACGGTGACCGTCATCGGCGACGGCGCCGTCGGACTCATGGCCGTGCTGTCCGCCCAGCGACTCGGCGCCGAACAGATCATCCTGATGGGCCGGCACACCGCCCGCACGGACCTCGGCCGCGAGTTCGGGGCCACCGACGTGGTCGCCGAACGGGGGGACGAAGGCATCGCGAAGGTCCGCCAGCTCGCCGTCGGCGACGGCACCCACGTCGTGCTCGAAGCCGTCGGCCACCTGCCCGCGTACGAGCAGGCCGTCGGCGTAGTCCGCGCCGGCGGGGTCATCAGCCGGGTCGGTGTCCCGCAGTACGACCAGGCGCCAGTCGGGTTCGGCAGTCTGTTCGGGCCCAACATCACCCTCACCGGCGGTCCCGCGCCCGCCCGCGCCTACATCGAGACCCTGCTCCCGGACATCCTCAACGGCGCCGTCGAACCGGGAAAAGTGTTCGACCGGGAAATCACTCTCAACGAGATCCCGGACGGGTACCGGGCGATGGACGACCGCACAGCTCTCAAGGTCCTCGTCCGGCCCTAGCGATGGTTACGCTGGAACGCATGGAACCAGTTGCCGGCGCCACGCCGAAGGTGGAGAAGTCGGACAGCGAGTGGCGGGCTGACCTGACCGACGCCGAATACGCCGTGCTCCGCCAGGCCGGCACCGAGCGGCCGTGGACCGGCGAGTACACCGACACCAAGACGGTCGGCCGGTACTCCTGCCGGGCCTGCGGAGCCGAGTTGTTCCGCAGTGACACCAAGTTCGACTCGCACTGCGGCTGGCCGTCGTTCTGGTCGCCGCTGGCCGAGGACCGGGTGATCCTGCGCGAAGACCGCAGCCTTGGCTCGGTGCGCACCGAGGTGCTCTGCGCGACCTGCCACAGCCACCTGGGCCACGTGTTCGAGGGCGAGGGCTACGGCACACCCACCGACCAGCGGTACTGCATCAACTCGATCTCGCTGACCCTGGCGCCCGACGAGTCCTGATCACCGCCGTTCCTGATCACCGCCGCTCCGGACTACCACCATTCGGCGGGGTCGGAGCCGGGCAGGTGTGGGCCGTCCCGCCAGCTCGGCGGCGCGGCCGGCAGGTCGCCGGGCATCCGCACATGGGTGATCCGGCCGAACTGGCTGGACGTGTCGGCCAACAGATCGGCGATATCCGCGACGCCCGGCAGGCCGGCCTGGATCGCGTCGGGCCGTAGCCGGTCGAGATCGTCCAGCCAGGCCGCCGTCCGGGCCAGCGCGACCCGCACCCGCCAGGTGCCGCCGACGGCAGCCCGGCGGCGCAGTGCGGTCAGCACGCCGAACGCGGTCAGCCAGCCGCTGGCATGATCGAGTGCCTGCGCCGGCAGCGGATGCGGCCGGTCGGAGCCGGCGGCGCGGGCGCCCTCGTCGGCGATTCCGGTCGCCAGCTGCGCCAGGCTGTCGAATCCGCGCCGACGCCGCCACGGCCCGGCGTGGCCCCACGCCGAGAGGGTGGCCACGATCAGCCCCGGCCGCAGTTCGGCCAGCGATTCGGGGCCGAAGCCGTAGCCGGCCAACGCGCCCGGCCGGTACGACTGCACCAGCACGTCCGCCTCGCGAACCAAGGCGCGCAGCGTTTCCTGGCCGGCGCGCTCGCGCAGGTCGAGGTGGCAGGACCGCTTGCCGAAACCAGTGTCTATCAGCAGCGGGCGGATGGTGGGCAGGTGTGCCGCGCCCACGTGCAGCACGTCGGCGCCGTGCGCGGCGAGCACCCGGCCGCACACCGGTCCGGCGATCACGTGCGTCAGGTCCAGCACTCGCACGCCGGACAGCGGCGCCTCGCCGCGTGGCAGCGGACGCCGCGACACGTTGCCGTCCAACGTTTCCAGCGCCACCAGCGGGATCGATCGGCTGGCCTGGCCCTGCGGATGCGATCGCCAGACGTTCCGGGTGCGCATCGCCGCCGCCGCTCCCCCGGCGGCGACCACCGCCTCCTCAACCTCGACCGCGCGCCGCCCGGCCACCGCCGCGGCGACCGCGTCCCGATCCGCCGGCACGTCCAGCGCGCGGGCGGCGGCTCGGGCGTGGTGCGGGTAGTTGCAGTGCAGTTTGACCCAGCCGTCGGCGGCCCGGTAGTCGCCGGACAGCGGCGCCCACTCCCCGCCGCCCGACTGGCCGTCGACCCGCAGGTAGCTCTGGCTGCGGAACGCGATGGCGGCGTGCCGGGTGTTGACCGAGACGGCGCCGGGGTCGTCGCCGCGATCGGTGAGCAGCGCGGCGGCCGCGGCGGTGGTCGCGCCGACGCTGGCCGCCGCCAACGCGCCGACCCGAAAAAGGCCGGGCAGCACCGGATCGTCGCCCACCACCCGAACCGAACCTGACGCCAGCGGTTCGCCGGTGACCTCGCGATACAGTTCCGCCAACGCCGTGGCCGCCGTGATCATGCGGGAAACGTACGCGCCCGCGGTCCCGATCTCGACGTGTCGGCGGACACAACCGATCAAGTGGAGATCACCTAATGGTCAGGGCAGGTTGGTGACCAGTTCGGCGGCCGGCACCCGCGTTCCGGTGTAGAACGGCACTTCGAGCCGGACGTGCCGGCGGGTCTCGCTGCCGCGCAGGTGCCGCATCAGGTCCACGATCCGGTGCAGCTCATCCGCCTCGAACGCCAGCATCCACTCGTAGTCGCCGAGCGCGAACGAGGCGACCGTGTTGGCCCGCACGTCCGGGTACTCGCGGGCCAGCTGACCGTGCTCGGCGAGCAGCGCGCGGCGCTCCTCCTCGGGCAGCAGGTACCAGTCGTAGGACCGGACGAACGGATACACGCAGACGTATTTGCGGGGCTGCTCGTCGGCGAGGAACGCCGGGACGTGGCTGCGGTTGAACTCGGCCGGCCGGTGCAGGGCGACCTGGCTCCAGACCGGCACGGACGCACGGCCCAGCGCGGTGCGCCGGAAGCCGGTGTAGGCGGCCTGAACCTGCTCGATCTCCTCGGCATGCCACCAGATCAGGTAGTCGGCGTCGGCGCGCAGGCCGGCCACGTCATATACGCCGCGTACCACCACTCCCTTGGCGGCCAACGAGTCCAGATACTCCTCGGCTTCGGCGGCGGCCGGACCTCGGTCGGTGGGCAGTCGACCCGGCTCGACCCGGAAGACCGACCACATGGTGTACCGGATGGAGGCGTTCAGCTCGTTGTAGTTCACGCGGGCCATGGCATCCATGGTTCCACCCGGGAACTCGCGCCGGGCAGGAAGGTGGCGAATGGCGCATGTCGGCGTAGCGCCGCCGTGGTCGTACGTGCCGCCGACGAGTGCGGCGACCATCTCCGAGGATCTCGGCAGCCGATAGAACGGATTAATCTAGATTGTTGCAGCTCAGAAATTTACTTCCCGACAGCAACCATTGAATCTATTCCCAGATTAATCTGACTAGACCAGGATGGGCGCATGGTTGCTGTGACGTTGTGCCGCCATGCCGGTCGACATCGGAAGCGCCGGACCGCTGGCCGGTTCCGGGAGCGTCTGCGCCGATTGTGGAGGCTGGCGCGCCTGTGGTGTCAGTCGACGCCGCCCGACACCGACAATGTGAGGATGGCCGTATGACCTCTACCTATGCGTTGTGGCAGCGGCTGGCCGACCGCCCGCTCGGACCCCGGCTGTTCTCGCTGGGACTGACCCTCCGGGTGCCCTACTTCGGCACGATCATGCCCACCGTGGTGGACATGCGGCCGGGTTACTGCGAGGTGCGGGCGC
This sequence comes from Pseudonocardiaceae bacterium, assembly GCA_035552275.1. Classification (GTDB taxonomy): domain Bacteria; phylum Actinomycetota; class Actinomycetes; order Mycobacteriales; family Pseudonocardiaceae; genus DASVLX01. The sequence goes on from DASZLR010000145.1 coordinate 5,287, forward strand.
CGAAATGGTGGGGCGTGCGCAACCACATCGGCACCTTCCACGCCATCGCGTGCTGCAACCTGGCGGAAGTCGCGATGGGCATGTTGGCCGAAGCAACCCTGCCGGCCACCCACCGCTGGCTGCCCAAGGCGATGACGGTGGAGTATCTGGCGAAGGCCGAGACCAGCCTGCGCGCGGTCGCCGAACTGGCCGAGATCCCCGCCTTCGACACCGCTCCTTTCAACGCCGCCGCCGACCTGCCGGTCCCGGTCACCGTCTATGACGTGGGCGGCCAGCCGGTGGTGCGCGGCACGATCACCGTGCGTGTCTCCCCCAAGCGAGATTAATCTCTCGGTCCGCCGGCTGATCTGCGTGGCCCGGCCGGCGGCTGGTTCCCACCGATCACCAAGATTTCCCTTGCAGACTCAGCGGCATGCCCACCCCGACCGACGCGCCTGGGCTGAGACGGCCGCCGTCTCAGCAGGCGGTCCGCACCTACCGCCGGCCGGCGCACTGGTCCGCACGCATCATGCTGGCGCTCGGCGGACTCGCGGTGTGCGGCCTGTGGTGGACCGATCCGGCTTCGGCGGCGATCACCTCGCCCGGCGCCGCGCTGACCGCGGCCGGACGGGTGGCCGGCCTGGTCGGCGCGTAACTCGCGCTGGTGCAGTTGTTGCTGTTGGCCCGGCTGCCGTGGCTGGAACGGGCGGTCGGCTTCGATCGGCTGGCGGCCTGGCATCGAGGCCTGGGCACGAACGTGGTGCTGGTGCTCATGACGCACGTGCTGCTGGTGGTGGCCGGACTGGCCATGACCGAGCGGCACGCGCCGTGGTCGGCGGCGATCGAGATCATCACCACCTATCCGGACATGATCACCGCGCTGGCCGGCATGGCGCTGTTTGTCACCGTCGCGGTCACCAGCGCCCGGTTCGCGCGGGCACGGATGTCCTACGAGGCCTGGTATCTGGTCCACGTCG
>DASZLR010000146.1:0-3980 GCA_035552275.1 Pseudonocardiaceae bacterium
GACATGGGCAGGCACGTGCCATCCGCGCGGTGCGCCTCGGTGCCGGCGCGTCCAGGCGAAGACCGCGAGCCCGAACAGCGCCGCGAGCACGACCGCGGACGAATACATCACCAGCACCCAGGCGCCCTGCCCGTAGCCCGCGTTCACCAGGACGAACACCGCCAGCAGCCCGCCCCAGCCGACGGCGACGATCGCGCCCGCCCGCCAGGCGGTCATCGCCCGGCCTCCGCGGACGTCGGCTTTGCCGAGGAGGACTTGCGCTGACGCGCGTCGAAGAGCGGCGCGAAACCGGTCATCTCGGGCAATGGCTGTGGGAAGTTGTAGCGCGGCGGCGGTGAGGACGTCGCCCACTCCAGGGTCTGGGCATGCCACGGATCGGCGCCGGCGGGCTTGCCGTAGCGTGCGGAGACGATGATGTTGTATACGAACAGCACCATGGAAACGGCCAGCACTCCGGCGCCGATGCTGGCGAGCAGGTTCGGTGTGCTGAAACCGTCGGACGGCAGATACGACGAGACCCGACGCGGCATGCCGAGATAACCGAGCCAGAACATCGGCAGGAAGGTCAGGTTGGTGCCGATCACATACGTCAGTGCGTGCAGGCGGCCGAGCCGCTCACCGAGCAGCACACCGGTGGCCTTGGGAAACCAGTAGTAGAAGCCGGCGAACAATCCGGCCACGCTGCCGCCGAACAGAGTGTAGTGGAAGTGCGCGATCACGAAGTAACTATCGTGCACGTGATAGTCGATCACCGGCGTGCCGACCATGATCCCGGTCAGTCCCCCGACGAGAAACTGCACCAGGAACGCGAGCGCGAAGTACACCGGTGCCGTACGCCGCAACCGGCCGCCGATCATCGTGCCGAGAATCGCGAAATATTCCAGACCCGCGGGAACCACCAGCAGGAAGGAGGTCAGCGAATAGAAGTCGTTGACCTGTTGGCCGGTGGTGAACATGTGATGGCCCCACACGCTCATCGATAATGCAGCGAACAGCAGCAGCGACAGCACCATGCCCTCGTACGCGAATACGCGCCGGCCGGAGAAGGTGGCGATCACCTCGGCGACGGCGCCGACGAACGGAAAGAACATGACGTAGACGACCGGATGGCCGTAGAACCAGAACAGGTTCTGATAGCCGATGACCCAGGTGTTGGAGTCGAACAGCGAGGGATCGACTCGCCCCGCGGTGATCTCCACGAGCGCCAGCAGCAGGTCGGGGAACGCCGTGAGCACCATTAGGCAGGTGGCCACCATCGACCAGGTGAAGATCGGCATGCGCATCAGCGTGACGCCGCGGCCCCGCTTGCCCAGCGCCGTCCACAGCACCGTAGCGCCCTGCAGCATCATCCCGACGGTGGAAAGGAACACCCCGCCGACCCACAGATCCGTGCCCGCCCCGGGCGAGTACTCGCTGCCGGAAAGCGGAACATACTCAACCCACCCGGCCTGGGCTGCGCCGCCCGCGGTCGCGAAACCAGACAGCAGCACCACCCCGCCGACCACATACAGCCAGTACCCGAGTGCCGTCAGGCGCGGTGCGGCGATCGCCGGAGCACCGACCTGAAGCGGCACCAGGTAGACGCCGAACCCGAGGGCGAACGGGGTGAGAGACAAATAGATCATGCCCGAGCCGTGCACTGTGAACAGCTGGTCGTACTCGCTGGGATCGAGCAGCTGCCCGTCCGGCTGTGCCAGCTGAGAGCGCATCAGCAGCGCGAGCACACCCATCAGCAGGAAGAAGCCGAGCGCCGTTGCGATGGTCAGCAGCCCGACCCGCTTGTGGTCGGAACTGGTGGTGAAGTTCACGACGCCGCCGAACGCGGTCGCGGGACCGGGACGCGTCACCAGCGTCATGACGCCGACCCGACGGAGATGGTGGAGCCGTGGTGCGCGGACGACCAGGCCGCGAATTGCGCCGGGCTCACCGCCTCCAGGAGGAAATCCATCTGGTAGTGGAACGGGCCGCAGAACACCGCACATCGGCCCACCCATGTGCCTGTGCGAGTCACCTTGAGGCTGAATGTGGTGGTGAAGTTCGGAAAGGCCTGCTTCTTGAACCTCAGTTCCGGCACCCAGAACTCGTGGATGACATCCTTAGAGCGCAGCGACACTTCGATGCTCCGGCCTACCGGCACCACCAGTGTCGGCCGCGACCCGAGTCCGGCTCCGTGCACGGTGACGTGCTCGTCCGGATAAGTGAACTGCCAGCTCCACTGATAGGCGAGCACGTCCACGTGGAGGGCCGACGCAGGCGGCGCGGCGGTCTCACGCGAGTTCGCCGAAGCTGTGTCGACACTCAGCCAGATGGCGAAGCCCAGCAGCGCGAGGGCGAAGCAACTCTCGAGGACGTTGGCCTTGCTGCGGCGGGACGGCTCAGAGCCGGGCCGGTCGCGGTAGCGCACGACGGCGAAACCGGCCACGAGCGCCACGGCCGCGAACACGCCGGCCGCGATCGCGGCCTCCATCGTGAAAACCTGGCCGAACACATCACGGGTGTTCATCCGACAATCACCACACCACACTCCCGCCGACACCCGGCCGCAGCCGCTGCCGCTGCCAGTGCCGAAGAAAACCAGCGTTCTGCCGCGGACTGCGCCGGGCTGCTGGATCGACCGTCACACGTAACTCCCTTCAGGATCCCTCGTGTGGCGCCACGCAGTGTCCGAGCAGCGCCGCACCAAACGAACATTCACCCTCACGGATGAGGTGCGGCGGCGGTTTGTGGCCGAGGCTAGCGTTGGACCAGCGGCAGGAGAACGGGGCGGCTTTCGATTCCTCAAGGCGGGCCCGGAGTATCCGGCCAGATATGCGGTTTCGGACTTACGGTGGCGGCAATGTTCACCGTGACGAAGCAAGACCATCTCCAGCCTCTCGGTGCACCCGATGAAGCCGAACTCGTCTGCCGACCGAGGCGCGGGGAGCCGGCCGGAAAAGGAGCGCGGCATGGCGCAATCCGACAATCGCGGCGGCGGCGGTCAGCGGCTACGCCGCGGCGGCCGACTGCTGATTCTGTCCGCGGCCGCCCTGATCGCTGTGGGATTCCTCGGCCACGGCATCGATCTGGTTTTGCTGACCACCGCGCTCGGCCCGACCGCCTACCTGTTGCTCGCCCATCCGGAGAACGAGCAGTCCAGAGTGCGCAACGCGCTGACCGGCCACGGCGCGGCGGTCGTTTGCGCACTCGGACTGCTCGCCGCGTTCGGCCTGTGGAATCATCCGTCGGTCGCCGCCACACACCGCGACACTGCGGCACAGATCGTTGCTCAGGCCCTGGCCGTGGGGTTGACGTTGCTGCTGCTGACGCTGCTCGATGCGCACCACCCGCCGGCGGCGGCGACCGCCCTTTTGATCACCTCGGGCATCGCCGGCCCGGTCCGGCCGCTTGTCGGTATGTTCGTCGGTCTCGCTGTCCTGATCGCCCTTTCCGCGCTACTGTCCCTCGCCGCCGCACGCAGGTTTCATGCCGAAAAGCAACGGGCGAAGAACTGATGCATCCGCGGCCTCACGACCGCAGCCTACGCAGCGCGCCACCGGCCGCCAGCACGCTTGCAGCCGCAGTGCCGGCGAGGACCGGATGACGGGAGAACCACAGCTGCGGATCGCGGGCGTGTGCGCGCGCGCCGAACCGCCCGCGCATGCCGTAGTCGTGGCCGTCTTCGCCGTCGAGCGGTTCGTATAGGTTGCCTAGACGTGGCTCTGAGAGTTCGTCCGCCGTCTGCTGGGAACCGTAGGCCGTGCGCGCGAGATACCGGTCGATCAGACCAGCGCAGAGCTTGTTGCCGAGCACGGTAGCGAGAGTGGAGGTGCCGACGTAGTACTGCTTGCGCGTCGGGTGATCCGCGGCGAACAGCACGGCGCGCGCTGCGAGCTCCGGCCGATAGATCGGGGGCACCGGCTGAGGGTGGTGGCTCGTCTTCGCCCGCGCCCAAGAAAACTGGGGTGTGTCGACCGCCGGCATCTGCACCACGGTGATATGCA
>DASZLR010000147.1:0-2482 GCA_035552275.1 Pseudonocardiaceae bacterium
CCGGCCCGGGCCACGGCGCTGCTCGGCGAGTTGGCCCGAGTCCATCTGCTCACCGAACGCTCGCCGGGTCGGTACGTCTTCCACGACCTGCTGCGCGCGTACGCCGACGAACTGGCCTTCACCCACGAGAGCACCGATGCCAGGCATGCGGTCACCGGGCGACTGCTCGACCACTACCTGCACAGCGCCGCACACGCCAGCGTGCTGCTCTCCGGCAAGCGGGCGGTGATCGCACTGCCGTCCGCCCCGTCCGCCCCGCCCGTCGATTCGGCGGACACCGCACCGGACACCGCACCGAACACCCCTCCGGAGACCGCACCGGACACCGTGCCCTCACTGACGGATCAGCAGCAAGCGCTGAATTGGTTCATCGACGAGGACCGGGTCCTGCTGGCCGCCGTCAAACTGGCTCACCGCACCGGCTTCGACACCCACGCCTGGCGACTCGCCGCGACGCTGACCACCTTTCTCGACCGGCGGCACCGCGGGCAGGCGCTGGCCGCCGTGCAGACCCTGGCCCTGGACGCGGCGCGCCGCCAGGACGACGCCACCGGGCAGGCCCACGCTCGACGCGGCCTCGGAGTCGCCCACGTCATCCTGGATCGACCGGACGAGGCCCAGGCGCACTACGCGCTCGCGCTCGACCTGTTCCGTACGCTCGGCGACCACGGCGGCCAAGCGCGCACCCATCAGAATCTGGCCTGGTTGGCCGGCTCCCAGCACCGTCACCGCGACGCGCTCGACCACAACCGGCACAGTCTGCGGCACTACCGCGCTGACGGCGACCTCGCCGGCCAAGCCGTCGCGCTCAACAACCTCGGCTGGCACCGTTCTCAGCTCGGTGATCTCCGCCAGGCTCTTACCGACTGCCGCAGCGCGCTCGCACTGCTTCAGCAGACCGGGGACGTCAACGGCCAGGCCCACACCTGGGACAGCCTCGGCTACATCCACCACCGGATCGGCCAGACCGCACAAGCCGTCGACTGCTATCGCCGCGCGCTCGACCTGTTTCGCCAGACCGGCGACCGGCACAGCGAAGCAACGGCCCTCGCATACCTCGGCGACACCCACCATGACGCCGACCAGCCGGATGCCGCCTACCATGCGTGGACTCGAGCCCTGGCGATCTTCGAAGAGCTCGGACACCCGGACGCGGGCCCGCTGCGCGTTAAAACCCTGAGTGTCCGCGACAGGTCCCTGAGCGGGCGATGATCCGCGACCAGTCGGTGTCGCGGATGTCGCGGGCGTATGTGTGGACGGCGTTGAGCGCGGTGAGGATCCGGTACCGCCCTGGCGCCTGGCCGGCGGCAAGGCGCGCGCAGACCAGGGCGTTGCTCCGTGTTATGCGGAGTCGTAGGAGGGTTCCAGGCTTTGTTGGCTTTCCGGTGTGGCGGCGGGTTCGCCGCGGGTGTTGGACGCGCGCAGCGCGATGGCTCCGGCCACCACGAGGCACAGGGCACTCACGAGCAGGGCCCGCTGGAATCCGGCGGTGAGCGCCTCAGGAGGCGGGATGTGGGCGGCCAGCAGGTGGCTGGTGCGGCTGGTCGCGATCCCGCTGAACACCGCGAGGCCGAGCGCCGACCCGAGCTGGAAAGAGGCGGTGATCAGGGCCGCGGCCAATCCGGCCTGATCCTCCGGCACGCCCGCGTTCGCGGCCGTCTGCACACCGGCGTACAGCAGCCCCAGTCCGGCACCCATGACCACCAGCGGGGCCAGCAGGTTGCCGAGGTAGGTGGCATGCACCGGGATGCGGGAGAGCCACAAGATGCCACCGGCCGCGAGCAGTGCACCGGAGACGATGATCGGGCGGGTCCCGGTCTGGACGAACTTCTTCGTCGCCACGGTCGAGCCGAACCCGATGCCGACGCTCACCGGCACATACGAGAGCCCGGACTGCAGCTGGGAGTAGCCCAGGACGTTCTGCATATACAGAGTGACGAAGAAGAACATCGAGTAGAACCCGGCCCAGGCGATCACCTGGGTGGCATCGGCCGCGGCCAGGCCCTTGATCCGGAAGATCGAGAGCGGGACCAGTGGATGGGCGCGCCGCTGCTCGTTGACCACGAACGCGGCCGTCAGCACCGCCGAGCCGGCCAGCCCGCCGATGGTGCGGCCCGCAGTCCAGCCCTCGTCCGGCGCCTTCACCAACGTGAAGATCAGCAGCAGCATGCCGGCGGTGACCAGCACCGCGCCGACCGCGTCGAAACCGCCCGGCCCGGACCGGCCGTGGTCGGCCTTCAGCATCCGGAACGCCCCGAACAGCGCCAGCGCGCACAGCGGGAGGTTCACGAAGAACACCCACCGCCAGCCGAAGTCCTGGGTGAGCAGCCCGCCGAAGAACACCCCGACCGCCGCGGCCAGCCCGCTGATCCCGGCCCACACGCCCAGCGCCTTGTGCCGGTCGGAGCCCTGGAAGGTAGTGGTCAGGATGGACAGCGCGGCCGGGGACATCATCGCCGCCCCGAAGCCCTGGGCGAGCCGG
>DASZLR010000148.1:0-22790 GCA_035552275.1 Pseudonocardiaceae bacterium
ATGATGGTGCTGTTCGCGTTCGGGGTGAACTTCCTGCTGTGGGGCAGCGTCGGGCTGTTGCGGCTGACCGAGGAACGCCTTGTCCGGCGGCGCCGGCCGTGGAGACCGGCTGAGAACGGCAGCGACGGCATGCGCGGCACCCGCGCCGAGCGGCTCACCATCGCCGACGTGGCGGTGCTGATCGCCGCGCACAACGAGGCGCTGGTGATCCAGGACAGCCTGCGCGCGATTCTCGAACTCGTGCCCCGCCAACAGGTGCACGTGGTGTCCGACGCGTCCACCGACCACACCTACAAACTCGCCCGCCGGATGGGTGTCCGGGTCATCCGCACGCCGTCGAACGTGGGCAAGGCCGGCGCTATCCAGGCGGGCATTCGCCGCTGCAAGCTGGTGCAACGGTTTGCCGTGGTGATGTTGCTGGACGCCGACACGCACGTGGAACCCGGTTACTTCGACGCCGCGCTGCCGTTGTTCGATGATCCGGAAGTCGTCGCGGTGGCCGGCTGCGTGCGCACCAGCCAGACCCGCGAGCTGTCCACAATGGGCGCTGTGCTGGTGCACCACCGACAGCGGATCTACGCCATCGCCCAGCGGATGCTGAAGTTCGGTCAGACCTGGTCGCGGGTCAACGCCACGCACATCGTGCCCGGGTTCGCCAGCCTGTACCGGACAAGCGTGCTGCCGCACATCGACATTAACCCGACCGGGCTGGTGATCGAGGACTTCAACATGACCTTCGAGGTCTACCAGAAGCGGTTGGGCAAGGTGGCGTTCAGCCTGGACGCGGTCGCGGTCACCCAGGACCCGGACAACTTCCGCGACTACCTGCGGCAGACCCGCCGCTGGTCGCTGGGGCTGTGGCAGACGGTGTGGCGACATCCGCCGAGAGCGAACCTGTTCACCGCGATGGTTGTGCTGCTGTTGCTGGAACTGCTGACCAGCAGCCTGATGTTCGTGCTGCTGCCGGCGGCCGTGCTGCTGCTCGCGCTGCCCGACATGGTCGGCCCGCTGGGCGGCGCTCCGGTGATCGGGCCGCTGCACGCGTTCCTGGCCGCGCATCTCGGCCTGGGTGCGCTGCTGCTCGGCATCGCGCTGCCCGACTACGCGCTGACCTGCCTGGCCACCGTCCTCGACCGCACCCCCCGGTCGCTGCTGTGTGGGCTGGCGTTCCTGCCGCTGCGGGTGGTGGACGCGGTCACCGCGCTGTACACATTGCCGCTGGTCTGGCTGACCAAGTCCAACGGCCGGTGGCGCAGTCCCACCCGGCGGGCCAGTCCCCGCCCGGCCACACTGGGCCGGTGATTCCGGTGCGCGTGCTGTTGGTGGACGACCATCTGATGCTCACCGAGGCGCTGGCCGCGCGGCTGTCCGCCGTGCCGGACCTGTGGGTGGTCGGCCGGTGCGATCCGGATGACCCGAAGCTGGCCGAGACCGCGCGGCGGCTGCGGCCGGACGTGGTGACCGTCGAGGTCGAGGCGGTCGGGGTGGCCGCGGGCACGCTGCTGGAGCGGCTGGCCACGGCGGTTCCGGCGGCGCAGTTGGTGGTCCTCACCGCCGGGCACGACGTCGGCCACGCGGTGCAGGCGGCGCGGGCCGGCGCGGCGGCCTGGGTGTCCAAGGAGTGCGGCGTCGAGGAACTGGTCGGCGTGCTGCGCGGGGTCCGGCAGGGCCACGCCTGGTATCCGCCGCAGGTGCTCGGCGTGGTGCTGCGCGAACTGCGCGACGACGCCCGCCGGGCGCGGGACCGCAGCGGCCCGCTCGACGCGCTGTCCAATCGGGAGCGAGACGTGCTCCGGCTGATGGTCGCCGGCCGCGGTCCCCGGGAGATCGCCGAGGCGCTGCTGATCTCGGCGGACACCGTCCGCACGCACACCCGCAACGTGTTCGGCAAGCTTGGCGTGCACAGCCGGTTGGCCGCGGTCACCCTCGCCCGCTCGGCCGGGTTGCGACCGCCGGACCCGGCAGACGGCGGCGTTGACGGCTCTGTGGATGGACTTGACGGCAGTGCCCATGGAGCTGTCGATCGGGTCGGCGCCGCGGTGCTGTCCTTCGACCGCGACCGGCCGTCATGAGAGTCGCGGTCGTCATCACCCGATTGGCTGGCGGCGCCGGGATGCTGGCGCTGCGCGGGGCGCGGGCGCTGGGCGCCGGCTACGAGATCACGATCGTGACCGGCGGTTCATCGCGGTTGTCGCTGGCGCGAGCCGAGGCCGCCGGACTGCCGGTGATCATCGAGCCGTCGTTGCGGGCGTCGCTGGCGCCGGTCGCGGATCTGGTCGCGGTGCGCCGGTTGGCCGGGCTGCTGCGCGGATTCGATGTCGTGCACACGCACTGCGCGAAGGCGGGAGCGGTCGGCCGGATCGCCGCGCGCCGGATCGGCGTGCCCAGGATTGTGCATACGTACCACGGTTTTCCCTTCCACCGGTTCCAGTCGCCGCCGCGTCGGGCCGCGTACATCCGGATCGAGCGGATGCTCGGCCGGCACACGGACGTGGCGTTGGCGGTCGGTGGCGGGGTGGCCGCCGAGGCGGCCCGGCTGCGGCTCGTCGCGCCGGGCCGGTTGCGCACCATCGGGGTCGCCGTGGACCACGACGCGCCGGTGCGCACGCCGGCCAGCCGGGCGCGGGCGCGACTGGCGCTGGGTGTGCCGGCGGACGCGACCGTGGTCGGCGCGGTAGGGCGGCTCGCGCCGCAGAAGGCGCCGGAGGATTTCGTCGCCGCGCTGCGCACGTTGCGCCGGCCGGAGGTGCTGGGCGTGTGGATCGGTGGGGGAGCGCCGCCGCGACAACGCGATCGGGTGATGTTCGTGGGCGAGCGGCCGGACGTGCCGGAACTGCTGCCCGCGTTCGACGTGTTCGCGTTGCCCAGCCGGTACGAGGGCTTGCCACTGGCCATTGTGGAGGCGATGGTGTGCGGGGTGCCGGTCGTGGCGACGGCGGTCAACGCGGTGCCGGATGTGGTGCTGCCGGGGGAGACCGGGCTGCTGGTGCCGCCGGGCCACCCCGACCTGCTCGCCGCCGGCATCCGGCAGTTGCTGGACCATCCGGTCCAGGCCGGGCGGTTCGCCGCCAACGCGCGGGACCGGATCGCCGGCCGGCACGACGAGCGCGAACTCGGCCGGTCGCTGGCGGCGGCTTACCGAGAGCAGCCATCGACGGGGCGCGGAGCACTCGACATGTGCGACCCGGCCGAGCGCATTACCCTGTGAGTGTCCTTTAGCGGCAACGGAATCGGCGAAGGCGAGGTACCGGTGTCTGAGCTACCCGAACGGGTGAATGCTCACCATTCCGGGTCGGCGCCGTCGCAAGGGGACATTCGATGACAGACCTTGTTCTCGCCAGTGACCATCTCCTGTTCGTGGACGCGCTCGGCACGCTGCTGGCGCAGCGCGGGTTCACCGTGTGCGGCATCGCGCACAGCCATGCCGAGGCGGTCGAGGCGGTCGGCCGGCACCGACCCGACGTGTGCGTGTTCGACGATCACTCCGCCGGAGCCGAGATCGTCGGCCGGATCGTGGCCGCCAGCGCCCGCACCAAAGTCCTGGTGCTGACCGCCGATCACGACCAGGACGCCACTCGATGTCTGCTGCGCTCCGGTGCCGCCGGTTATCTGCACAAGTCCTGTGGGATCGCCGCGCTGACCGCCGCCATCAGCCGGATCCTGCGGGATGAACTGGTGGTCGACCGGCCGGCATCCCGGCCGACCGGCGCGAGCGCCGATGCCCGCCGGCTGGCCACCCACCTCACCGGCCGCGAACGGGAATGCCTGGCGCTGCTGGTGCAGGGACTGGGCACGGTCGCGATGGCCGGCCGGCTGGGCGTGTCCACCATGACCGTCCGCACCCATGTGCAGGCGTTGCTGACCAAGCTCGGCGTGCACTCCCGGCTGGCGGCAGCGTCGTTCGCGGTCCGGCACGGCCTGCTGGACGACTGTCCGCCCCGCATCCGCCCCGCCGCCTCCGACGCCTGACCGGTGTCACGCCGCCGGGTTGTGCCGCGTCTCAAGACGCTCCGCGATCCACACCTTGATGATCGACTGGCGAGTCACACCCAGCCGCTCGGCTTCTTGATCCAGCGATTCGATCATCCACGCCGGGAAGTCCACGTTGACGCGCCGTTGCTCATACCCGGGACGGCGTGCCGCACCGAGATCAAGTGCTGATGTGACGTCCTCCCCGCGGTCAAACCGCGCGTCGAATTCCTCAGCTCTCATAGATCGCCACCTCCCCGGCCAGCGAGACGACCGGTCGTTCATTAATGCGCAGGCGCTGAGGTGGTGGAGCGTCCGGCGACCTGAGAGATTCGCTGGGCACTGACCCCCAACAGCACGGCCGCATCTCGGACCGACGTTCCGCGTTCGATCAGCTCGCGGGCGAGCCTGGCAGTGCTGGCAGTGGCTTCAGCGTGGATCTTTTCGGCCTCGGCGCGCAGCCTGCGGACGCGAGCGGTTTCCCGATCCAAGATCGTGTCTCCGGTGTGGAATTCCCATCCGAGATCAACCTGATCTATTGCTTCGTCGGGCAGATCAGCCATCAGCACAACCACTTCCCGGACGGCCCTCTCCAGCGACGGCAGCGTTCGAGCAAAAGTGTGAGCTCCGGGAAGTTCGGGCATATCGGCCAGCCACGCGCCGTCTTCGTGAGTCACGACGACTCGGTAGGTTCGGTCACTCATCGCGTCAGCCACCCCTTCCCGAATGCCAGCTCCAGATCCTTCTCGATCGCGCGCAGCGTGCCGCGCGGAATGTCGCCGGCGTGCTGAGCCACCGTAGTCATCGCCGTAGTCTCATTGCCGGATACGTCGGTGTAGGTGACAACGTACCTGCGGTGTGAACCGACCTGACGGGCCATCTGGTCGCCCAGCCGTTCAATCCTCCGGTTGACTTCGCGCGCTCTCACAGTCTATGTCTATCCGCTAGACACTGCAACTGTCAAACGGCTAGACACCTTCGAGTGAATCTTGTGTACCACGCGGCTAGGTGGCGTCCGGTGATCAGGAGCGGGGGCGGCGGGCGGCGACCCAGGCGGCGATCTGGGCGCGGGTGCGGAAACCCAGCTTCGTCAGAATGTGGTCGACGTGCGTCTCGGCGGTGCGTGGCCTGATGCCGAGCTTGGCGGCGATGTCCTTGTTGGACAGTCCCTTGGCCACCAGACCGGCGACCTCGGCCTCCCGTTTGCTCAGCGGTGACTCGCCGGCGAAGCCCAGGCCAGCCCCGTCCTCCAGGGCGTAGCGCACCGTGGACTCCCGCGACATCTCCTGTCCCCTGGCGAAAGCCGCGTCGAACCGCGCCTTGCCGAAGGCGTCGGTCGCCCGCTCCAGGTACGCGCTGTGCCGAGCGCCGAAGGCGGGGAAGATCGCCGGCGTGGCGCCCATCTCGGACCACAGGGCGTCCGCCGCGCCGAACAATCTCGCCGCCCGCTCCCGTTGGCCACGGCGGAACGCGATCTGGGCGAGCACACTGGTCGTGGTCGCCAGCGCGTGCATGTTGCCGATCTCCGACTCGAGTCGCAACGCTCGCAGGCCGGCCGTTTCCGCCACGTCGATCTCGCCGGCGGCCAGCTCGATCTGCTGCAACGCGTCGAGCATCCAGCCCCGGAAGTAGATCTCGCCGCGCTCCTCGCTGCGCGCCAGCCCGTCGCCGAGGGTCGCCCGAGCAGACTCCGGATCCTCGGCGAGCCCCTGGGCCAGCCCCAGCATCCAGCGGCTCATCAACTCGCCTTCCAGCATGTGGTGCGCCCGCAGCGTCGGCAGCCCCGCGTTCAACAGCGACACCGCCTGCGGATAGTCGCCGCCGAAAACACAGGCCATCCCCCAGATCTGTTTCACCTGGGCGGCCAGCACCTCGTCGCCGGTTCGCTCGGCGAACTCGCCGGCCTCGGTCAGCCGCGCGGCGGCGACGGCCAGATCGTTGCGCACCAAGGCGGCCAGGCCGATCGCCCAGCGCACCAGCCCGTATTCGCGGATGTCCCGAGGCACATGCGGCAGGGCGCGATCCACCCAGGACTGCGCCTCGCGGGCCATGCCGAGCAGCGCCCAGAAGTTGTACGTGACATACCCGATCCGCACCACCCACACCGCCAGGTCCGGCGCCGACAGCGCGAACTCGGCCCCAATCCGCACGTTGGCCAGATTCCGCCGGGCCCTGTTCACCCAGGCGACCTGGTCGGCGGACAGCCACTCGGCGGCCCACGCCAGCATCAGGTCCCTGCACCACAGTGCGTGCAGGTAGGCCACCCGGTGCCGGTCGCCCGCCTCTTCCAGTCGCTCGTGTCCGTACTCCCGCAGCGTCTCCAGCATCCGGAACACCACGACGCCGTCCTGTTCCTGCCTGCTGAGCACGGACTTGTCCAGCAGGCCGTCGAGCACGTCCAGCACCCCGGCCTGGTCCACTCCGAACCCGCCGCAGACCTGTTCGGCCGCGTCCAGCTCAAAGGAACCGGAGAAGACGGACACCCGCTGCCACACCAACCGCTCGGCCGGCGAGCAGAGGCCGTAACTCCAGTCGATCGTCGCGCGCAGCGTCTGCTGTCGGTCCGGCGCGGTGCGCTCGCCGCCGGCGAGCGTGGTCAGCCGGCGGCGCAACCGCTCGGTGAGCTGCCCGACATCCAGTGACCGCAGTTGGGCGGCGGCCAACTCGATCGACAGCGGCAGGCCGTCCAGCTGTCGGCACAGCCAGGCGATCTCGTCGGACGTCTGCTCGGTCACCGTGAAGGACGGCGCCACCGACTCCGCCCGGTCGGTGAACAACCGGGCGGAGTCGTAGGCCAACAGGTCCGCGGGCGCGGTCACCCCGGCGCGGGGCACGGCCAGGGATGGCACCGGAAGGACCTGCTCACCGTCGACGCCCAGCGACTGCCGGCTCGTGGTGAGGATTACCAGGTGATGCGTCGCGTGCAGGAGCAGGTCGACCAGGCTGGCGCAGGCGTCGACCAGATGCTCGCAATTGTCCAGCACCAGCAGCATTCGGCGATCGCGCAGATGATCCAGCACGATGTCCTCAGTGGACCGGATCGCCTGGCCGCGCAGTTCCAGCCGGTTGGCCACCAGGTTGACCAACAGCGTTGGATCCCGCAGTTCCGCGAGCCCAACGAACACGACACCATCCGGAAACCGGTTGGCGACCTCGGAAACGATCCGTGCGGCCAGGCGGGTTTTCCCGACACCGCCGGGCCCGGTCAATGTCACCAGCCGCCCGGTGGTCAGCAACCGCCGAACTCGAGACAATTCCTGTTGTCGACCAACATAACTGGTTCCCGCACGGGGTGGACCTGGCAGCGCCTCGTCGCCTGCCCGCATTGCGCCCAAACCGCCGCCACTTTCGTCGTTCGCCGGCCCAGCGGCCACCGCGATGTCAGCAAGGTGCAACAGTTTATCCACCATGGCAAGTCCTGCCGACTTTGCCGTGCTGCGGGCCCTGGACCTGGGAGACCGCTCCGTTGGCCCGCGCATGGGTCAGCAGGGCCAGCGCGGGGGATCGAGGGCGAGGTTCTTGCGCATCGCCGAGAAGCGCAGGGCGTTGGCCGTCGGGCAGAACTGGCTGTTGGCCAACTGGTATTCCACCTCGAACACCGCCTTGCCAGCCCGGATGAACGGCTGTAGCTGGTCGCATTCCTGGTACTGGAAGCACTGTTCCACAATGGCGAAGTCGAAATCGTTCACCAATTGCGGAACCTGGTCGAGATCATTCTTCAGTCCGATGGACAGGCCGCGCTGGTGGGCCAGCGACGCCAGCATCTGGTTGTAGTTCAGCTGGTCCTGCGCGGTCAGCGGAAATCCGGTGCTGTTCGTGTAGCCGTCCACCAGGTCGGCCTCGATCCCGTCGAAACCCTTGGCGCGGCACAGATCGAAGCGCGCGGCCATGATCGGACGCAGGATGTCGAGCTGGCGGATGTCCAGCCACAGCTCACCCGGCCAGTTGTCCGAATCGCCGAGCACACTGGGCGGGAAAGCGTCCTTGTCCGGCCGGAAGTCCTCGGACGCGCCGGCGTTGACGTAGCAGATCACCTTGCGCCCCTGGGCATGCAGCGTGGCGACCGTGGCCGCCGTGGTGTAGGTGCTGTCCACGTCGTAGATCGGCACGTTCACGCTGGTGTCGATCGGGTTGGTGAGCTGCCACTGCCATTGCTCGCCCTGCGCCGGAACCCATCGGCCGGGTGCCCGGACGGCCGGCGGCGGGGGTGTTGGCGGCGGCGGGGGCTTCGACACCGGTTGGGTGGTGGCCGGCGGGCCGGTCAGCGCGTCAGCTGGCCCGGCGGGCGTGGGCGCGAGAACGGATTCGGTTGCGGCCGGGGACGGATCGCCGGCAATCGTCTGGTCGGCGGTGATGCCGCAGCCGGCGGTGGCCGACACACCCAACAGCAGCAGCGCGCCGGCTCCGGCGACAGCGCCAAATCTAGCGCCGAATCTGGCGCCGGATCTTCGGATCACCGGAACGCGGCGCCGTCGCGGCCACCGGGCCGCACCGGGTTCGGGAAGTCGGCCGGCAGTCCCGCCCACGGGTTCGGCGCGCGCCGGTCGGTCCGGTACATCGAGCCGACGTTGCGCTCGTCGGCGATCGTCCGCACCGCCATGTCCATCCGGGCCGGCGTGCCGTACAGCAGGTTGAAGAACTTCGCCGCCGGCAGGTCGTGCACCCAACTGGGCACGTCGACCAGTTGGAACGCCGACCACTCACCCTCGAACGTGCCGAGCAGGTCCGCGTGCTCCGCGAAGTCCGGGTCGGGATAGGTGCCGTGGTTGAACGCCACCAACTCCGTGCCCAGCGCCCGCGCCGACGCGACCAGCGCCTGGTAGCGGGCGACGTGCTCGATGCCGCTGGCGACCCGGTCGAAGAACACGCTGTCCGTGCCGTACCACTTCCGGTACCGCGCGATCTCGACCATGATCTGCGGCCCAAGCCGCCGGCCGTAGTTGGTGTCCACGTAGCCGGCGACCGCGATGCCGGCCTGCCGCAACCGGTTCACCACCTCGATGAACGCGGTGTCCCAGACCTCGCCCGGCCCGCTGGCCACGTTCAACACGACCATTCGCACCGCCGGCGCCGATCGGGCCAGCGTCTCCCAGCCGGCTGGATCCACGGCGGGGTGAAAATACGCCGGTACCACCAGCCCACCGGACGCCGTCAGCCCACCGGATACCGTCCATCCGTCCGCCATCATCACACCGCCTGCCAGAGATCATCGAGCGAGGCGATCAGGCTGGTGCGAGGTCGCCAGCCCAGTGCCGCCCCGATCGCGGAAATGTCGGCGCACTGCCACGGCACACTAGCCGATCGTGTCGACCCGGTCGCCGATTCGACTATTTTTCCCCGAAAATCGGCGATCCGCACCAGGACGTCGACCAGTTCCCGCACCGCGACACCCCGACCGCTGCCCACGTTGAGCACCGGCAGATCCAGGGTGGACACGAGCGATGTCGCGGCAGCGGTGACCGCCTGCCACACCGCCGCCGCGACATCGTGCGCGTCCACGAAATCCCGCACCGCGTCCAACGGCCCGAGCCGCACCACGTCCCCCTCGGCGGTGGCCCGGCGGATCTCGGCGGCCAGCCGGCCGGGCAGGCTGTTCGCCGGCGCGCCCGAGCCGACCGGGTTGAACACGCGCAGCGTGAGCGCGTCCAACCCGGCCGACCGGGCGAGCGTGACCAGCGAGGTGCCGGCCAGTTTCGTGGCGCCGTAGTCGCCGACCGGGCGGGCCGGCGTCGACTCGGCGATGGCGACGCCGGGCGCGGTCGCGCCGTACTCCGCGGCCGACCCGAGATGGATCAGCCGCGTCGTCGGCGCGTGCCGGAGCATGGCGTGCACCAGCGTGGCCGGGCCAACGATGTTGGCCTCGGCCAGTTCGGCGGTGCTGCCGGCCACCGCGCCGGCACAGTTGACCACCACGTCCGGACCCAGCTCGGCGAGGAGTTCGCCGACCCGGTCCGGCCCGTCCACGCCGAAGTTCAGCTGGACGTGCCCGACCGCGCCGCCGGCACCCGAGTGGGTAGCCGTCGATCTGGACGCGGCCGATCGGGACGCGGTGGTCACCCGCACGCCGGGCTGGCCGGCGAGCAGGCGGAGAATGTGCCGGCCGAGGAATCCGCTTGCCCCGGTCAGCAGCACCTGGACCATTCAGGCCCCTTTCAACAGGGTTCCTCGGATGGCCTGGAACTCGGCGTTGGCCCGGTCGTAGTCGTCCGGCCGGCCGATGTCCAGCCAGTAGCCGTCGAAGCCGTACTCGCTGGGTGGATCGCCCTGTGCCAACAGATCGAGCACCAACTCGTCGAAGCCCAGCGGCGTGCCCGGAATGTATCGTTCCAAAGTGGACCGCGACAGTCCGTAGACGCCCATGCTCACCTGATAGCGCAGCGTCGGCTTCTCGGTGAACTCGACGATCTGACCGTCCTGAGTGGTCAGCACCCCGAAGTCGATCTTCACCTCGCGGCGGTAGGTGGCCACCGTGAGCGGCGCGGCCTCGGTGACGTGCTGGCTGAGCAGGTCGGCGAAGTTGAGGTCGGTCAACACATCGCCGTTCATCACCAGAAAGTGCGACGGCAACCGGTCCAGCAGTTGCAACGCCGGACCGATGGTGCCCAGCGGCGACTCCTCCTCGGTGTAGTCCACCTCCATGCCCCACCGGCTGCCATCGCCGACGTAGGACCGGATGAGGTGGCCGAGGTGGCCGATCGCCAGGGTGGCTCTGTCGAAGCCGTGCTGGGACAACTGTCTCAGCACGATGTCGAGGATGGAGAACTCGTCGCCGATGGGCACGAGCGGCTTGGGCAGCGTGGTCGTGTAGGGACGCAGCCGGACTCCCTTGCCCCCCGCCAGGATGATCGCGTGCACAGTCGCCTCCGGTTCACTGGTTGTAGATGCCGGGCTTGTAGCGGGCCAGGTTCGCTGGCTTCAGAAACCACTCGATGGTCTGCCGCAGCCCGTCGTCCCGGGTGTGCTCCGGCCGCCATTCGGTGCGTTCGCGCAGCTTCGTCGCGTCCGCGATCAACCGCATGACCTCCGAGTTCTTCGGCCGGATGCGGTCGTTGTCCTGCACGATGTCCACGTCGGTGTCCATCAGCCGGGCGATGTCGCGCGCCAGTTGGCCGATGGAGACCTCCACGCCGGTGCCGGCGTTGAACAACTCGCCGATCACCGCCGAGGCCGGCGCGGTGCCGAGCGCCACGAACGCCGCCGCGGTGTCCCGCACGTACAGGAAGTCCCGGGTCGGGTCGAGCGCGCCCAGCGAGATCGTCCGCGCGCCGGCCGCGATCTGGCTGACCACGGTCGGGATCACCGCCCGCGCGGACTGCCGCGGCCCGAAGGTGTTGAACGGCCGCAAGGTCACCGCCGGCACGCCGAAGCTGAGGTGGTAGGACTCCACCAGCTTGTCCGCGGCCAGCTTGCTCGCCGCGTACGGCGACTGGGCCTGCAACGGGTGTTCCTCGCTGATCGGCACCGTGCGGGCGGTGCCGTAGGTCTCGCTGGTGGAGGTGTGCACCAGCCGGGCCGCGCCCGACTCACGCACCGCGTCCAGCACGTTCATCGTGCCGATCACGTTGGTGTCCACATAGGACCTTGGGGCCCGGTAGGAGTAGGGAATGGCGATCAGCGACGCCAGGTGGTAGACGGTGTCCGCACCGGTCACCAGCTCACGCACCGACAGTGCGTCCCGCACATCGCCGGTCACCACCTCGACATGGTCGAGCACCCGCTGGTCCAGCGTGTCCAGCCAGCCCCACGAGCCGAACGAGTTGTACAGCGCCATCGCCTTCACCCGGTGTCCGCGCTGCACCAGCGCCTCCACCAGATGCGAGCCGATGAACCCCTCGGCCCCGGTTACCGCGACGACTTCGGTCATAGCCTGTCCTTCCATGCTTTTCGTTATTGGTGCCGAGTAGCTCGTCCGAGCAGAATCCCGGCATGTACCAGCAACGCCCACAACAATCCGACCCCGATGACCAGCTGGACCCCCAGCGCCGGCGCGCCGGGCGCGGTGATCACCAGCAGCGCCTCGACCACGATGGCCCCCAGACACCAACAGAGCACCGCCCACACCGCCCCGAACGCCTGCATCAACAGGGCGACGAACAACGCGCCGCCGACAGCGACATAACCGCCGTAGGACAGCAGATCCGGCCAGTTCGGCCGGTGGCCGGTCGCGGTGATCACCACGACCAGGACGGACATCAGCACCGCCGTCGCGGCGAGGTAACACACCAGTGCGGAGGCCAGTACGACCAGCGCCCGCAGGCTGAAGTCCGCCACCACCCTGGTCGCGCGCAGCACCCGGCCGATCTGGCGGCGGTACCAGTAGAGCAGCCATTCGGCCGCGCCCATGCTCAGCGACAGCGGCAGGGTGGCCAACAGCACCCAACTGCTCGCGCCCAGTCCTCCGGACGAGAACCTGGCCGCCAGCAACGGAAACACCAGCAGCCCGGCGACCAGCGCGCCGAACGCGGCGTAGGGCAGCGCGGCGCGCAACTCGGCCGCGCGCAGCCGCCGGGCCGGCGCCGGCCGCGGCCAACACCCGCGGACGACGGCCGTCGCCGTCACCGCGAGCAGTGACCCGCCCAGCGCGATCCAGGTGACCAGGTGGAACGCGCCGCTTGGCTGCCCGGCCAGCAGATAGCTCGCGGAGACCAGCACCGCCGGGGCGAGGCCGGCCAGCAGCCACAGGTCCGCACCGGTGACCAGCAGCACGGTCGCGGCCAGCAGGTACAGGCCCTGTCCGCCGGCGATCAGCGCGACCGCCGGCGCGACACCGAGCAGCACGGTCGCCCCGGCCACCACCGCGCCGAGCAACAGCGCGCACACCAGCAACCCGCCGCGCAGCAGCCGCCGCGAGCCGCCGGCGTCCAGCCGGCCGAGCCGGACATAACCGAGATACGACATGCCCTGGCTGGCCGACCAGGAGACCACCATGGCGATGACCAGCAGGACCAGTGGCAGGCCACCGCCGAGCAGCGGCGCGGCGATCGGGAAACACAGCGCCGGCATGGCGTAGAGCAGCGCGTGCAGCACACACCGGAACGGCGGCACGTGCCATGGATCGGGCAGCGCCTCGGGCTCGACCGGATTCCTCGGCACCCGCCCGTACATCCGCTCGGCGAGGGCGAACACGTCGCGGAAGTCGTAGCGCACCCGGGCCGCCTGGTCGGACAGCCCGTCCGACTCCAGCGCGGCGGCGATCTCCAGCGGGTCGACCGCGCTCGCGGCCAGCTCGTGGAACCGTTCGCACAGTTCCTCGAAGGACTCCGATTTCGCCGCGGTCATCTGCTGGCCCCGACCGGATCGACGGAATCGGCGGAATCGAGCCGGTCGATGACCGTGGTGTCGGCCAGCGAGGTGGGCAGCGGCAGCGGTTGCACCGGAGCCGCGACCGGGGTGGTCACCACGGTGTCGGTGACCGCGGTGCCGTCCAGACCCATCGCCAGGCACTCGTACATCTCGTTGAACGTGCCGATCGCCTTGCCGACGGTGAAGTGCTCCAATGCCCGCTTCCGCGCGGCCAGGCCGAGCCGGATGCGCAGTTCGTCGTCGCGCAGCAGCCGCACGCACGCCCCGGCCAGCACCTCCGGATCGCGCGGCGGCACCACGATGCCGGTGTCGCCGATCGCCTCGACCACCCCGCCGACGTCGGTGCCCACGCACGGCCGGCCGCAGGTCATCGCCTCGATCACGGTGTATGGGAAGCCTTCCGAGATGCTGGACAGCACGACGACGTGTCCGGCGGCGTAGGCGTCCCGGATCTCGTCGACCCGGCCCTCGAAGGTGATCACCGCGCCCAGCCCGAGTTCCTCGACCAGCGCCTGACAACGGTCCAAATAGGCCTGTCCGCCCTTGGGCGTGCCGCCGAAGAGCCGCAGTCTCGCCTGTGGCATCACCCGGTGCACGTAGCCCCACGAGCGGATCAGCGTCTCGATGTCCTTGATCGGGTCGATCCGCCCGGCCCAGCTCACCGTCGGCACGTC
The DNA here is from genome assembly GCA_035552275.1 of Pseudonocardiaceae bacterium. Lineage (GTDB taxonomy): Bacteria > Actinomycetota > Actinomycetes > Mycobacteriales > Pseudonocardiaceae > DASVLX01. The sequence continues at coordinate 13,947 of DASZLR010000148.1, forward strand.
CGGTTCGCCGTCCACCGCCGGGAAATCCGCCGGATCCACTCCGTTGTAGACGGTCCGGATGATGCTGTGCCGGGCGCCGAGCCGCTCTTCCCACCGCTTGTTGTAGATGTTGCCGGGCGCGATCATCCCGGCTTCGCGGTAGGCCAGCGAGCAGAGCTGGCGCAGGAACGCCAGCTGTAGCGCCTTCACCGGCCACCGGTACGGGCTGACCCGGTAGCCCAGGTACCGCTCGCGCAGGTAGATCCCGTGCTCGGTCAACAGGAACGGGGTGCCGTGCGCCCATTTCGCGGTGAGCGCCGGCAGCACCGCCAGCCCATTGGCCACGCAGTGCGAGACCTGCGCCTTCAGCGGCGGCGCGGCCAGCGGACGCAGCGAGTGGGACAGCAGTTGCAGGCCGGTGAGCGCGTCGGCCACGGTCGGCGCGTGTCGCTCCGCGTCCGGCCAGCCGTCCCGCCAGGCGTCGGTGAGCGCGTCGACGCTGTCATCGTGGTGCAGGCTGGCGGTGAGATCCTCGTCCTGCGCGTAGTCGTGCAGCGCGCGCAGCGACTCGCCGAACTGGGCCTGCTCGGCCGAGTCGACCACGGTGCGCAGGAAGTCCCGGATGAGCTGGCGGAACCGCTTCCGGGCGCGCCGGCCGGGCGAGCGGGCGGCGGATGGCGCGCCCCACAGCGGAATCGAGGTCACCGAGTCCACATTGGCCGGAAGCTCCCAGCCGACCTGCTCGTCACCGGTTCCGGTCAGCGCCACCACATGGAACCGGTGCCCCGCCATCCCCCGCACCAATTGGTCGCACCACACACTCACCCCGCCGAAACTGTGCGGGTAGGTCCCCTCCGTCATGAGCGCGACATCCATGCCCGTTGCCCCCTACGCCGAATGGTGCGCGGGTTTGGCGCCGCGTCTGTCTCGTGTGGACCTTGGCGGTCTGGTCACGGCGGCGGCCTTCGCCTGGACCGTGGCGCTCGCCGCGTTGCCGAACACTCGTTGCCGACTGACGACCTGCTTCGGGTGCCGGGTCAGCTTCAGCAGCGCCGATATCGTGGCGACCGGGATCTTGGCCGGTCCGACCAGGATGGGCAGATGCGGCGCCGTGCCGGGGTAGCCGGGCAGGAACAGCCGCGTGCCGGCGGTGCTGGCGGTGACGTAGGCGGACTGCTCGCCGGCGTAGGACTGGCCGAACGACGAGCCCAGGATCGAGTTCACCCTGGTTCCGGTCGGCACCGTGATCGGAACGTGCACAGTGGACGGTCCGGTGACGGTGACCAGGTCGCCCTGCTCGGACGCGCTCACGCCGCTCATCGCGCTGGCCCACTGCGCCTGCTGTCGCAGCGCCTGGGCGGCGGCGGACAGCCGGGGCGAGACGATCGGCGTGTTGGCGGCGAACTCGCCGTGGTAGGTGGCCAGGATGCTGTTCAGGACCGGGTAGATGATCCGGCTTTCGGCCAGGTTCGACTGGTGCACGTAGTGCGGCCGGGGGTCGTTGCCCAGGATGTGGCTCAGCGCGATCCGCGACTCGATCGGCACGATGTACGAGGCGTAGCCGGTGGTCGGGTCCAGCGGCGCGATGCAGGTGGTGGTGGCCGGGTTGGCCGTGCACACGCCGCTGCCGCCGTCGGCCTGCGAGGTGTAGATCCAGTTGTACTCGGAGACCTCCTCGGCCGGCGAGGCGACGTTGTAGAAGACGTTCATCGGGTGTCGGGGCACGCCCAGTGCCGTCGACACCTGACGCTGGTTGGGCTCGCGGGAGGCGTCCAGCCCCAGCCACTGGATGTTGTTGGCCTGCAGGCCGGCCAGGAAGTTCGGGTTGTCGGTGGGCTGCTGCGGCAGGATGAACGTGCCGGAGTGCTCACCGGCGACCAGTTCGGTCGGGTCGATGGTGAAACCGTGCTGCTGGGCCCAGGCCACGTTCTGGCTGATCTGCGAGTTGATGTCGGACTCGCTGACCCACTGGATCGCGCCGGTGGTCGGATCGGTGACGCACCGCCAGGGGATCACCGTGAAGTCCTGCTGACAGCCCAGGAACTCGTGGTCGTAGGTGTGGTCGACCCAGGTGAACTGGGACTGGACCGCCTGGAACGCGGGCAGCAGCGGGTCGGAGCCGTTCGCGGTGACGGTCTCGTCGCTGGCGCCGCCGTTGTAGAGCATGTTGAACTGGAAGTTGTTCTGCTGCTGCCAGCTCACCGCGTAGGTCACGTCGGCCGGGGTCATCCGGATCGGCGTGGTGTCCGGGGTGCCGGCCGGGCAGTCGTTGTTGCCGGGGGTGCAGTGCAGGGTGGTGTTCCACCGGTCGTCGGAGTTGAACACGTCATCGACGTCGAGGGTGAAGTAGTTGCGGTAGTAGCCAAGGTGCACGCCCTTGGTCATCCAGGTGACGATGCCGTGGGCCAGCAACTGGAACTGGCTCTGCGCGCTGGAGTAGGAGAACGAGATCACCAGCTGCTCGTGGCCGCCGGAGGTGTAGTCGCCGAGCAGCGAGCCCTGGGTCGAGGTGCCGGGGATGGTCGCGGTCAGGTAGGGCTCGTAGTGCGAGCCGGTGGTCGGGTCGTCGGGCAGCGCGGTGGCCAGATAGCCGTAGGTCTCGCTGACGGCCGGGTCCAGATCCTCGATCTTGACCGGGCCGCTGAGGTAGCTGAACGAGCCGAGGGTGGCCGCCCGGGTCAGCGTGCTGGCGGTGCCGTCGAGGGTGCCGGACCACTGGTTGGTCAGGCCGACCGTCGAGTTCGGGAACACGTAGTTGTCCACCTGGCGGATGCCGAACTGCTGCTCGAAGGCGGTCAACGCGGTCAGTTCGGCTGCGGACAGCCCGGTGGGCGCCTGGTTGGGCAGCACCACGGCCTCGAACTTGGCCCGCGGCACGCCGTTCACGGTGTCGGCCAGATAGCCGGCGGTGAGCTGCGGCCGGGCCGGGTCGGCGAGGTTGACCACAGTGGACGGCACGCCCTCGGCGGTCAGCTCCGAGGTGATGGCTGAAACCCAGGGGGTGCCGTCGGACACGACGAGCACGTCGAGGTTGGTGATCGGGACGGACGTGGCCGCCTGTCCCGGTGTCGCGGCCGCCCCGATGAGGGCGGCCGCCGTGGCGACGACGAAGGTGAGAGCCTTCAGCCTGCCGTTCAGACGCACCTGTTCTCCGTTCGCGCATGCGGCCGCGCACCACACAAGTGCGCGAACTCGCAGTAATCAGAAATGGGCCCAGAACGACAAGGGCCTGTCGTTGTCACCCGCGTATCGGAACGTAGGGTGACGTGTTACAGACTTATGACGGCCGAGCGTGACGAGCCAAATAACGCAGCGAAGTGGGATTTTGACAACGTGCGCCGGGCGTTCTCGGCTGTTCGTGAGTGCCCGCATTGGAGCTATGACGCACAGTAGTGCTTCTGTCCGATTTACCCGTTATCTCCGCTGAGTGTCACCGACCCGAAGCCATTCAGGTGGCCCGCCGACGGAACCGCGTTCACCTCAAGCAATCGACCGGTGGCGCTGTGCGACCATTCTGGATCACAACGGGACGATAACAGTTGACAGTGAACCCCTGGACGCCTCGGGCAAAAGTGGCGTAGTTACCAGCAAACAGTCGAACTGTCCAGGGCATTTGGTCGCCAAAGATGAGTCCGAACGGGACGGGTCCGGTTGCTTCACTGAGGACAACAATACACAGTTCGCGAACTGGAAAGGTGAGAAACAAACCATTCCCGCCGGTGTCGGAACGAAGTCAGTCATTCACGAGCCGTGACGGCGAAACCGTTCGGCCAGGACCGGATCGTCTTCCCACCACAGCCGGGTCGGAGCGGGGTCACCGCCATTGTCCGAGGTGCCGGCCGCGTTTGCCCGTTCCTGGTCCGAGTTCGCGGCGGCCTCACGCTCGTCCAGTTCCCGGTCGATCTCGACGGCCTCGCGCTCGTCGTCCACCGCCATTCGGTTCAGCAGCGCACCCAGGAACGGCAGCCCGGCGAGGTCGCCGACCAGCCACAACACCCCGGCGCCGATGATCTGATCGGTGCGCGGGCTCGGCCCCCAGGCGCGGTGCAGCGCCAGATAGTAGTTGTGCGCCACCAGATCCGGCCCCAGCCACAGCACCAGGCCGAGCGCGGCGTCGAAGATCACCTCGGCGAAGGTGATCACCACCGAGATCAGCTGCGGGTACCGGCGCGGCACCGGATCGAGCTGCAACCGGCTGTAGAAGTACAGGAAGCCGGCGGCGAGCAGGTGCAGGCGCAGCAGCGCGTCGATGCCGGGTGAGCGCAGCGCGGCGGCGTAGTAGCCGGTGAAGTAGATCAGCCAGGGAGTGGCGATCAGCACCACCGAGGTGGTGGCCGGAAAGGTGAGCACCCGCGCCGTCCGGCTGGCCAGCGCCCGCCGCGAGGCCCGGACGGCCGGCTCCGGCAGCGTCGCGAGCGCGAGCGCCACCGGCGAGCCCATCGCCAGCAGCAGCGGCACGACCATCAGCGTCACGATGATGTCGGTGGCCCGCACCCAGAAGAGAGTGTCCGCGTACACCCGGATGAACGACGCGCCCAACAACAGGATCAGGCCGACGCCGAGGCCGAAGGCCACCGACCGGCCGCGCCGCCACGCCTCGCCGCGCCGGGCGAGTTTCCGCCGCGCCCACAGATAACCGCCGCCGAGCACCAGGGCCACCAGCACCGACAGCGGGTCGAAGGTCCACGAGGTCAACACGGTCGTCAGGGTCAGCGGTGCGAGGTCGGGCGGCACGTCCCCAGTGTCAACCGAGGGGGCACGAACGGGCGAACCGGGTGGCAGGTTTCCCACCGGAGCCCGAACATGATCGGTACTACTTCACCAGAGCCTTTGTTGGGAGTACTGTGCCAGATTGTGTTGGTCCTGAGTGGTCCTGTTCGTTCTTGTTGAACTGGAGGAGGTGAGCCGTGCAGGTTCTCGGTGCTGCGAGCCTCCGGCTGAACGCCGGCCCGATCGACTACGTGTTGATCGCCGTGTACTTCGTGCTGGTCCTCGGCATCGGCGCGCTGGCCCGCCGGTCGGTCTCGTCCAGCCTGGACTTCTTCCTGTCCGGCCGGTCGCTGCCGGCCTGGGTGACCGGCCTGGCGTTCATCTCGGCGAACCTCGGCGCCGTGGAGATCTTCGGCATGACGGCCAACGGCGCCCAGTACGGCGTGCCGACGGTGCACTACTACTGGATCGGCGCCATCCCGGCGATGGTGTTCCTCGGCCTGGTGATGATGCCGTTCTACTACGGCTCCAAGGTGCGCAGCGTGCCGGAGTTCATGCTCCGCCGGTTCGGCAAGTTCGCCCATCTGGTCAACGCGATCAGCTTCGCGCTGGCCCAGGTGCTGATCGCCGGGGTCAACCTGTACGCGCTGGCCAGCGTGGTGAACCTGCTGCTGGGCTGGCCGCTGTGGGTGTCGATCATCATCGCCGCCGTGATCGTGCTGGCGTACACGACGCTGGGCGGCATGCGCGCCGCCGTCTACAACGAGGTGATGCAGTTCTTCGTGATCGTCGCCATGCTGGTGCCGCTCACCCTGGTGGGGCTGAAGAACGTCGGCGGCTGGAGCGGCCTGAAGGACAAGATCAACCACATCAACCCGGGCACCGCCGCCGCGCAGCTGCATTCCTGGCCGGGCACCAACATCACCGGCATCAGCAACGCCACGCTGTCCGTGCTGGGCATCATCTTCGGCCTCGGCTTCGTGCTGTCCTTCGGCTACTGGACGACGAACTTCGCCGAGGTGCAGCGCGCGCTGTCGGCGCGCAGCATGTCCGCGGCCCGCCGCACGCCGCTGATCGGGTCCTACCCGAAGACGTTCATCGTGCTGGTGATCTTCATTCCCGGCATGCTCGCCGCCGTGCTGTCGCCGGAGCTGGCCGCGTACAAGGCCAGCGGCGGCACGCTGAAGAACGGGGTGACCTACAACAACGCGATCGAGCTGCTGATCCGCGACCTGCTGCCCAACGGCATGCTCGGCGTGGCGATCGCCGGCCTGGTGGCCGCGTTCATGGCCGGCATGGCGGCCAACGTCAGCTCGTTCAACACCGTCTTCACCTACGACATCTGGGAAACCTACGTCGTCAAGAACAAGCCGGACGCCTACTACCTGCGGGTCGGCCGGCTGATCACGCTGATCGGCTGCCTGGTGGCCATCCTGACCGCGTTCATCGCGGGCAACTTCAACAACCTGATGGACTACCTGCAGACCCTGTTCAGCTTCTTCAACGCGCCGCTGTTCGCCACCTTCATCCTGGGCATGTTCTGGAAGCGGATGACGCCGCTGGCCGGTGGCATCGGGTTGATCATGGGCACCGTCTCGGCGGTCACCGTGGACGCGCTGAACCGGGCGCACGTGCTGAACCTGTCGAACCAGGGCGCGAGCTTCCTGGGCGCCATCGCCGCGTTCGTGGTGGACGTCGTGCTCAGCGTGCTGATCTCGTACGTCAGCCGGCCCCGGCCCGAGGCGGAGCTGACCGGGCTGGTGTGGTCGTTGACGCCACGCGACGCGCTCAGGCAGGCCGAGGTAGGCCAGGACGCCGGCTGGTATCGCAAGCCGGTCGTGCTCGGCACCGGAGTGTTGGTCCTGGCAGCCGCCCTGAGCATCGTGTTCTGGTGAGGGAGAAAACGTCGTGAGTGCCGAGACTCAAGCCAAGCCCGCCGGCCGGACCGCCGGACTGTTCGACCTGCGGCTGATCATCGCGCTGCTGTTCACCGTCTTCGGCCTGGTGGTGACGATCACCGGGGTGGTGGCCAAGGCGAAGGACGTCAGCGCCAGCGGACAGAACGTGGGCGTCAACGTGAACCTGTGGACCGGCATCCCGATGCTGGTGCTGGCCGCGCTGTTCGTGTTGTGGGCGGTGTTGCGGCCGGTCCGGCTGCCGCCGCCGACCGAAGTCGGCACGCCGCAGCCGGACCAGCAGCAGTAGCTCCGCCTTACGGTGGGTCAGCGCGGGCCGGTGCCGGCCCGCTCGGCCGCGCCACGCCGCAATGCCCGGTAGTGCACCAGGTGCGGCGGGGTGTGCGCGGTCAGCGTGCGCTCGTCCATCCACCGCAGCGCCTGTGCGACGCCGCGGCGGAGGCGAGGAGTCAGGCTCTTCGCAGCCATGCTCGTCCTCCTTCATCGTCGTTGGTCGCCACCTCGCTGTGGTCCTGCAATATGTACATCGCTGACAACGTCTGGATCGTTCCCGTATCCGAGCGTGACATCTCGCACACGAGGCCGGACCTTGTCAAGATCGTCATTTGCCGGCCGATCCGCATACGCTCTGCCCCACCGCGATCTTGGGGAGGCAGACCATGGCGAAGACCGTTGACGGACACCAGGACGCGGCCGGCGCCGCGATCGCCGCCCCGTTCGACTCGATCGACCCGCGGACCGGCGAGGTGCTGGCGAGCTATCCGACCGCCGGGCCGGACGAGGTGCGGTGGCACGTCGGCCGGGCCAGACCGGCCTCGGTGTGGTGGGCCGGCCTCGGTTTCGCCGGGCGGGGGGAGCGGCTCGCGGCGTGGCGGCGGCTGGTCACCGGCCGGGTGGAGGAGCTGGTCACGCTGATCTGCGCCGAGACCGGCAAGCCGGCCGACGATGCCAGGCTGGAACTGGCGCTGGCGATCGACCATCTGCACTGGGCTGAGCACAACGCGGAGCCGGTGCTGCGGCGGCGCCGGATGCCCAGCGGGCTGCTGATGTCGAATCAGGTGTCGACGCTGGAATACCGGCCGCTGGGCGTGATCGGTGTGATCGGCGCGTGGAACTATCCGGTGTTCAGCCCGGTCGGCTCGATCGGCTACGCGCTGGCGGCCGGGAACGCCGTGGTGTTCAAGCCGAGCGAGTACGCGCCGGGGGTGGGCCGCTGGCTGGCGGACACCTTCGCCGAGGTGGTGCCGGAACAGCCGGTGCTGTCCGTGGTGACCGGCGCGGGCGGGACCGGCGCCGCGCTGTGTTCGTCCGGAGTGGACAAAGTGTCGTTCACCGGCTCGGCGGCGACGGGCCGGACGGTGATGGCCTCCTGTGCGCGCACGCTGACCCCGGTCCTGTTGGCCTGCGGCGGCAAGGACGCGCTGATCGTGGACGAGGACGCCGACCTGCCGGCGGCGGCGGACGCGGCGGTGTGGGGCGCGATGGTCAACGCCGGTCAGACCTGCGCCGGGGTGGAGCGGGTCTACGTGCCGGACGCGGTGGCGGAGGAGTTCCTGGCACTGGTGCGGCATCGGGTGCGCGCGCTGCGGTCGGGCGGCGACCCGGCGGCCGACGTCGGCCCGATCACCTCACCGTCCCTTGTGGACACTGTGCGTCGGCATATCAAGGACGCCCTGGACTCCGGCGGCACGGCGGCGGTCGGCGGCCTGGAATCGGTGCGGCCGCCGTACGTCGAGCCGGTGGTGTTGGTCGATGTGCCGGAGGAGAGCGCGGCGATCACCGAGGAGACCTTCGGCCCGATCCTGGTGATCAACCGGGTGCCGGATGTGCGGCGGGCCGTGGAGTTGGCCAACGCGAGCCGGTACGCGCTGGGTGCGGCGGTGTTCTCCCGGTCGCGGGGAGCGGAGCTGGCGGCGTCGCTGCGGGCCGGGATGGTGTCGGTCAACTCGGTGCTGTCCTACGCCGGGGTGCCGTCGCTGCCCTTCGGCGGGTCGGGCGAGTCCGGGTTCGGCCGGGTGCACGGCGCGGACGGGTTGCGCGAGTTCGCCACCCCGCAGTCCGTCACCCGGCAGCGGTTCCGGCCGCCGCTGCGGGCGATGACCTTCGCCCGGCGCGGCCGCACGGTCCGCCGGCTGCTGCGCATCACCCGCTGGCGCTACGGCAGCTGACCGCTACGACACCTGGTGCGCCAGCTGATCCAGGGCGAGCCAGTCGACATCGCGCGGTCGGTCGCCCGTTC
>DASZLR010000149.1:0-4531 GCA_035552275.1 Pseudonocardiaceae bacterium
ACGTTACCTCCACTGACCGCCGCCAGACATGAGCAGATACCCGGCTGAGCGGACCGCCTTCCGGGACCGCCCCCGACACCCAGCCCGGCAAGCGGCCCGCGAGCAGGCCACCACAGCTCGCGCACCGGCGGCCACTCAATCCGGTGAAAGCCGTCCCCAGCCTGCCAGCCACGAACTGCAGCACCTATCTCACCGATTGCGCATACCGGGACCATCCGCCTGACCGAGTCAACGGTGTCACCGGCACGCTCAGCACGCATGCGGAATCATTCCCGTCCGTTCCCATCGCAGATTCTCGCCGGAACCAAACGCGGAACCAGAAACTGCAGGCGCTGACGCCGGGTTCGGCAGTCTCGGAGAAGACCGTCCGCGGCCGTCTCCGTATGTTTGTCTTCGACAGCAGGGTCAGCAAGGACAGTGACCAGCTTGCCGAGCTCACACGCACGATCACCGACGACCTGTGCGGGTGTACCGCGATATCACCAGACCCCCGAGTTTTGTTCAGTGAATTCGATTACGTCGATAACTCTCAAGCCGGGCCGTTCACGACGCCTGGCCGGAGCGAATCGCCAGTGGAACGGGGAAAGGGAGACACCGATGACAGCTGTCGAGATAGCGGCGCTTATCTGTGAGCTAGCCGAGATCGACAAAATGGGGGTCGATGACGATTTCTTCCGCGTAGGCGGCAAGTCATGGGAGCGCTGGTGCTGATGATGAGAATGGAAGAGCGATCTGGCGTGAAGATTTCGCTCCTTGACGTGTTCCATGCTCGCACACGCAGTCAGCTGGCAAGCATCGCCGACCGGAGCGCCACGCTGAGCGTTTCGAAGTGAAAGAGCTGGGCGATCGATATGGTGTCTATGGCGCTGGCGACGCTGGATCTCGTGACCCACGACGACGCGCAGCCGGCCTTCCCGGCTGTACACCTCGAAGGTCACACCGTACTGTCCTACGGTGAGCTGGCCGAATTGGCCGGCGAATCCGGACGGGTGCTGCGCCATGACAGCAAGGCGCTGGTGCTGTGTGCAGGAGACCGCGATCTGCCCACGCTGCTGGCCTATCTCGCCGCGCTGCACCTGGGGCACGCCGTCGCGTTTCTGCCCGCCTCGAATGAGATTCTCTCGGCATACCAACCCGAGTTCGTCGTTCCGGCGCCCGGCTCGGGGACCGGACTGGCCGATCTCGGCTACCGTCCGGCCGCGGAACCGATCGCCGGTACAACGGTCTTCCAACGAAACAGTCAGCCGGCCGGTGAAATTTACAGCGACATGGCATTGCTGCTCGGCACGTCGGGCTCGACCGGCAGCCCCAAGACGGTACGGCTGTCGTATTCCGGGCTGGCCGACAACACCGCCGCTGTTATCCGCGCGCTGGGCATCACCGCGGCCGAACGCGCCCCGACCACGCTGCCGATCACGCACGCCTACGGATTGTCCGTGTTGAACACCCACCTGCTGGCCGGCGCGGGCGTCGTGCTGGGCGACCGGTCGCCGCTGTCGTTGGCGACGTGGGACCACCTGGTCCGCTCGGGTGCCACGTCGTTCGCCGCGGTGCCGACGACCTACGCGGCGTTCGGCCCGGCGCACGTCAACCTGTTGGGCCGCAGCAAGATCCGCACCATGACCCAGTCGGGCGCGCGGCTCGGCGACGACCTGACCATGCGGCTGGTACGGATGATGGACCAGCGAGACGGCCGGTTCTTCGTGATGTATGGCCAGACCGAGGCGACCTCCCGGATCGCCCGCCTGGACCCGGCCGACCTGCCGCGCCGCCTGGGATCGGTCGGCACCGCGGTACCGGGCGGCACCATCACGATCCGGCCCGCGCCGGTCCACGCGCGGGCCGTGCCCGGTGAGGGCGCGATCCACTACCGGGGCCCCGGCGTCATGCTCGGCTACGCGAGCCGCCGCGCGGACCTGTGCCGCGGTGCCGAGGTGGACGATCTGGACACCGGCGATCTCGGGTACCTGCGCGAGGGCTACCTGTACCTGACCGGCCGCGCCAAGCGGATCGTCAAGGTGCTCGGCGTCCGCACGAGTCTGGACGACCTGGAGCGCATGGTGGAACGGCCGGGTCACCCCGCCGCGGTGATCTGCGGCACCGACGACGTGGTGCACCTGGTGGGCGCGGGCGACGCGGCCGTGCATGAACAGCAGCGCCGGCAACTGGTCGAGTCGCTCGGGGTACCCAGCCGGCACGTGGTCTTCCGGCACGTCGACCGTCTCCCCCGGACACCCGGCGGAAAGGTCGACTACCAGACATTGGCGGCGGTCATGGACTCGCACGGAAGGTCCGGTTGATGGAGCTGACGAACTGGCGGCAACTGTCCGACCGGGGAGCTGATCTCGTCCCCTGCCTGGACTTTCCCGGAGCGCGCGCGGCGGCGGGCTTCGCGGAGCTGGCCGCCGGGGTGCCGGTCGACGCCTGCTTCCTCCACATCGGGCAGGCCAGCGCCGGCCCGTTGACGGCATGCGTCGACCGCTGGGCGGACGAACTTCTGGCCACCGGCCGCCCGGTGCGCGCTGTGCTTGGATACTGCGCTGGTACCGCGCTGGCCACCCGTCTCGCCGACGCGATCGCCGCGACCGGGCCGCCGCCCATGGTCGTGCTCTTCGACGCCGCGTCTACAACCGGCGGCTCGCTGGCCAGCCAGTTCACGTCGGTGCTGGAGTCCTCCGCCAGGCATCTGACCGCGGACGAGCTGGCGGACGCCTACGGGCTGTCGGAGCAACTGGTGGCGGCGTACCCGGACGACCTGCCGCGGATCGCGGCGGCCCTGACCGACCGGTACGACCGGTTGATGCGCGCGGTCGCTGACCGGCTGTCCGTGCACGAGTTCCTCCGTCAGGAACTCACCGGCGCGTTCACCGCCTACCTGGACTACCTGCTGCTGGCGAGCGAGGGCGGGTTCGACATGCGCACGACGACCCCGCTGTTCCTGTGCTCGGCCGGCTACGAGCCGCCGGTGGAGAGCGCGCGAACCATCGTGCTCGACATCGGCCACGCCGACCTGTTGCGCGCCCCCCAAGTGCACGAGCTCGTCGCCGATCTGCTGACAGGAGAGCATCCGTGGTGACCCTGCCTGAAATATCAAAGGTATTGTCCGCACATCCCGGTGTCCGCCGGGCCGAAACCGCGATGGTGCGCCACGACGGCCGGGACGTGGCCATCGCGGCCGCCGAGCTGAGCGGGTACGTGAGCGGGCCGATCCTGCGCAACCACGTGCGGCGAGAGCTGGGCGAGGACAGCGGACTGGCCGGCGTGCTGATCGTGGAGCACATGCCGATGACGGGCGGCGCGGTGGACGTCGACTACCTCGCGTCGGCCGTGGCCGAGGGCCGTTGCACCCTGTTCGAGGATCCGCGCGATGACATGGAACGCCGGGTGGCGGCGATCTGGACGGCGCAGATGGACCTGCGGTCAGTCGGCGTGCACGACGACTTCCTGGAGCTGGGCGGGGACTCGCTGTCGGCCCTGGGCATCATCGCCGCCATCGAGACGGAGTTCGGCCGGCCGCTGGACGTGTATGAGTTCATGAGCGCGGCCAGTGTCCGCCGGCTGGCAGAAATCCTGCGGTGACAATGGTCCTCTCCGTGCGCCGCCGGATCGCCGGCATCGCCCGTGCCGAGCCGGACCGGACGGCCCTCGTCGGTTTCGACACTCACCTGGCCGAGCAGGTCCTGCCCTGGCGGGAATTCGCCGACCGGGTCGCGGACGCGGCCGACGCACTGCGCGCGGCGCTGGACCGGCGCATGCGGTCGTGCGCCGTCGTGCCGGCCGGCAACACCCTGCCAGCGGCCATCGGCATCGCGGCGGCGCTCGCAGCCGAGGTGCCGGTCTTCCCGCTGAACCCGGCCACCCCGCCGGCCGAACGGGACGCCCTGCTGCGCATGCTGGGCCGACGGTTCGCGCACGGCTACCTGATGGACGGCCAGCTCCGGCCGCAACGGATAGAGTTGCTCGCCGGACCCGCACCGCCGGCCGGTGCTGGCGCCGTGGCGTACCTGCTGGCAACCGGCGCGAGCACGGGCATTCCGAAGATCTCCGCCCGACCGGGACCACTGCGCTACGACCCGGTCCGGACGCCATCCCTGGTGATCCGGCAGACCGGCTGGCGCACCGCGCAGCGGCAGCTCATCGTCGGGCCGCTGTACCATGCCGCCCCGTTCACCGCGTTCCTCGACGCCCTGCTGGACAGCAACACCGTCGTCCTGCAGCCGGTCTTCGCACCACAGTGGACGGTCGAGCTGGTGCGCCGGTACGCCGTCGAGTGGCTGCAGCTGACCCCGGCGCACATGCGGGAGATCCTGCGACTGCCGGACCTGGACCCGGCGGGCTTCGGCACCCTGCGGGCGATGCTGCACACCGCGGCCCGCTGCGACGCCGACACCAAACGCGGCTGGATCGACCTGCTCGGCCCGGAACGGGTCTACGAGCTATACGGCGCGACCGAGGGGGTCGGCGTGACGCTGGTCCGCGGCGACGAGTGGCTGGCCCGGCCCGGCACGGTCGGCCGCGGCTTCCTCACCCA
>DASZLR010000150.1:0-1901 GCA_035552275.1 Pseudonocardiaceae bacterium
GAACCCGATCTCGGCGTAGTGGTCGAGCCGGATCCCGGTGGCCTGCTCGACGGTCTGCACCAACAGCGGAGCGCCGCCGACGGCGAACGCCGCGTTGATCTTGTCCTCGCCGTGGCCGGGAATCGGCACGTAGGAGTCCCGGGGGATGGACACCATTGTGGTGGGCGTGCTCGATCCGATGCCGGGAACGTGCACGAGCCGGATGGTGTCGGTGCGGCCGTTGCCGATGTCGCCGCCGGTGGCCAGCTCGGCCTGCTGGTCCGGGGTCAGACCCTGGCGGCTGTCCGATCCGACCAGCAGCCAGGTGGTGCCCTTGCCGGTCGCGGGTCGCTGGGGGTAGTCGGCCAGCGCGGGGATGCGGCGCAGCGACGAGTCCATCCACACCCCGGCGCCCACCACCGCGGCGACGAAAACCACTAGCAACGCGAGCACGATGCGGCCCCAATGCCGTTTGCGGCGAGGCTTTCTCGGCTTAGGTGGGGCAGGCGGTTGGTGCGCTGTCGCTGCCGGGCGCTGAGGCGGCCGACGGGCAGGTGGTGGTGCCGCGGGACGAGGGTTCGGTGGCCACCCGCGGGGGGATCGGTAGTTCGGGTCACGGCGGATAACCTGCGACGGCTCCCGGCCCGATCTGGGGTGGGGACCAGGGGTGTCCGGCCGGTTGTCGTTCACAGCAGGAAATCTACGTGCCCGGCGGCCGCGATTACGGTAGCCAGCCCAGGTGACCGGCCGCCAGTGCATAGCCGACGTACGCGACCGCGTCGATGACCCCATGCGCGATGACCAGCGGCCATAGTCGGCGGGTGCGCATCCACACGTAGCCGAACACCAGGCCCATCACGATGTTGCCCAGCCCCGCCCCGTAGCCCTGATACAGGTGATAGACGCCGCGCAGCACGCTGGAAGCCAGCAGGGCGGCCGCCGGGTTGACGCGCAACTGGCGCAGCCGGGTGATCAGAAACGCGACGACGACCACCTCTTCCGCCCAGCCGTTGGCGAACGCCACGGCCAGCAGCACGGGTATCCGCCACCAGCTGTGGTTCAGCTCGGTCGGCACCACTGACACTGACAGTCCCAGCACGCGCGCCGCCACGTACAGCGCGAGGCCAGGCAGCCCGATCAGGGTCGCGAGACCGAGGCCGCCGAGCACGTCAGAGCGCCGCAGCCGGCCGAGCCCGACCTGACTTGGCCCAACTCCGCTGCGCCACAACAGGTATAGACCAAGCACGCCCCAGGCCAGTAACTGGAACACCCCGGCGAGGTTGAGCCCGAAGTCGATCAAGTCGATCGGTGAACGGCGCGGGTTGAGCGCCACCCGCCGCCCGGCCAGCCCGAGCAGGATCGCTTCGACCAGTTCTAGCAGCGCGGTATACGCACTTAGCCCGAACGTGACCGCGAGGACGACGGCGATCTCGATGCGTACTCCACGCCGCTGCGGATCGGTCAGCTCGTCGGGCGGCCCTGTCACCCGAGATACGGTAGCGGCACCCTGGGATGGCTAGGGCCGTCGCGCGCGTAGCCCGTTGAGGAACGGACAGCCCATCAGGATGCGGATCGCCTGGCTGAGCCCGGTGGTGTCGTCGACCGGTTTGGCGAACGGCAGCCGCACATCGTGGTCGCCGTCGTCGGTCTCCACGCGTAGTTGCACTAAGTAGCGGTCGAGGCTCAGCGGTCTGACCCGGCCGCGGCGCAGCGGCATCGGCAGCCGGGTGGCCAGCCGGTCGACGACCTCGCGATGGGCCGACTCCATGTGTTGCAGCCAGCACGACTCCATCACACAGAACGGGGTCCGGCCTGGCTCCCAGCAGTGCGCTCACGCCGACCGATTCGGCGCCTGTGGAGTCCGCGACCACCACCGACTCGATCTCCAATCGCAGCAATGCACAACGGGTGTCGGCGACAGA
>DASZLR010000151.1:0-4014 GCA_035552275.1 Pseudonocardiaceae bacterium
CCGGCGAACGCGCCAACGCTCAACTGAAAACCTGGCGCATTCTGCGCAAGCTCCACTGCTGCCCCCGACGGGCCGGACAACTCGCCAAGGCCGTCCACGTGCTACAGAACTACGAGATCACCGCAGGATGAAAACGGCTCACTGTATTGGATTGCGATTCTGTTCTCCTCCAACACGGTCGATATCTCTCTCACCGATTTCCTCGCCGACAGCACCGGCCTCGGTTTCGCCGGCACAGCGTCGCCAATCAGCTGGTGTTGGCAGTGTTGGAGATCACTCTCACTCTCCGCTGTCCTGAGTAGCATCCGCGTCGCATGATCACCCACAGCGACCCGCGGCGGGCAGCGGCAGCCCGACCGGTCTACCGAGGATGTCCGTGGTCTTCCGGGGACGGGAGAAGTGCGGAAAGCCGCTTCTACGGACTGCTGTCCCGGCTCGGCACGCTGGAGCGTCTTCATATGGTTCGCGGGTGCGGGTCAGCGGCCGCCAGGAGTGATCAGGCCGGTCTCGTAGGCGGCGATGACGAGTTGCGCGCGGTCGTGGGCGTCGAGTTTGGTCATGATCCGGCTGACGTGGGTTTTCGCGGTCAGTGGGCTGAGATGGAGCTTGGCGGCGATGTCGTCATTGGACAGTCCAGCGGCGACGAGGGTAAGGATCTCGCGTTCGCGTCCGGTCAGCGCATCGATCCGGTACCCGCTGCCGGCGGGATCCGGTTGGGGCCGGTTGGCGATGTCGGCGATGAGCCGGCGGGTGACGCGCGGGGAGAGCAGGGCCTCCCCAGCGGCGACGACCCGGACGGCATGGACCAGGTCGGCGGGTTCGGTGTCCTTGACGAGGAATCCGGCCGCGCCCGCTCGCAGCGCTTGGTACACGTAGTCGTCGGCCTCATAGGTGGTCAGGACCAGCACCCGCACTCCGGCCAGGTCGTCGTTGGTGGCGATCCGGCGGGTCGCCTCCAGCCCGTCCACGCCGGGCATACGGATGTCCATCAGCACGACATCGGCACGGGCGGTGGCGGCCAACTCGACGGCCTGGTTGCCATCGGTGGCCTCGCCGACGACCTCGATGTCCCCCGCCGCGGACAGCAGGAGCCGGAGTCCGGCCCGGATGAGCGCTTGGTCGTCAGCGAGTACGACGCGAATCATGGCGCCCCTGTCGGTAGGTGTGCACACACGCGGAAACCGCCATGCGGGCCTGGCCCGGCGGTCAGGGTGCCGCCAATCGCGACGGCCCGTTCGGCCATGCCACGCAGGCCGTGTCCTGATCCGCCGACGGTCGAGGTGGCCGGGCCAGGCCCGGTATCGGAGACCTCGACATCCAGCCACGCGTCGCTGAAGGTCAGGCGAATGGTGGCGGTGGCGGGCGCGGCGTGACGCAGCGCGTTGGTCAGCGATTCCTGGATGATCCGGTAGGCAGCGAGGTCAACCTGCGCCGGCAGGACCCGCTGGACCCCGGTGATCTCGACGATCGTTTGTAGTCCGGCCGACGAAACCATGCGCACCAGCGAGTCCAGCGCGCTCAGTCCAGGGGTGGGCTGGGTGGAGTCCTCCTCGTCAACCTGACGCAGCACCGACAGGATCGTCCGCAACTCACCCAGACCGCGTTTGCTGGCATCCTTGATCGCCGCCAGTGCCGCAGCAGCCGGTGCCGGCAGGTCCGGGGAGGCGTAGGCGACCGCGCCGGCTTGGACGTTGATGGTGGCCATGGTGTGCGCGACGACATCGTGCAACTCCCGCGCGATCCGCAGCCGCTCCGCGTCGACCCGCCGACGAGCCTCCTCCTCCCGAGTGCGTTCAGCCAGTTCGGCACGGGCGGCCAGCGCCGTGATCCGGCCCCGCCGGTTGGCCACCGCCACGCCCGCGAACAACGCGACCGCGACCACGGCAGGCAGCACCGGAAACACGCCACTGAAGGTCCCCAGCGGGTTGAACACCACCGTCACCCAGCCCAGTCCAACCACCACACCGGCCGCCGCGAGCAGGGCTTGGCGCAGCGGTACGACCACCGCGATCGTGTACAACGCGACCAGCGGGGCCAGCAACCCGGCGCCGTTGACATACCCCAACTCGGTATAGCCGGCCACTGCCGCGCTGGACACGAGCAGCACCCACCACGGCCACCGACGGCGGCCTACCGTGACCACGGCCGCGACCGCGACGAGCAGGTAAGCCGGCCACGGCGGCACCGGCACCGGGTGCCCCTGGAACACCTGATCGCTGGGCTGGAAAGGATAAGCCTCCCCGATCGACCCACCTACCGTCAGCAGCACCAGTACCAACGCGAACAGCGCGTCACCCACCGGCGATGGCGGTCGCCACCACCGCCGATCACGCTTCGAACCGGACATGGCCTCGGTCACAGCCAGCAGCCTACGGAGTCCGCCACGCTTCGGCGTCCGCTCGCAGAAGACCACCCACGTACCCCCAGAGCAGTAGTGCCGGGCACCGCTCTACAGCGCTCGTCCCCCGCGGCTCCTCCCGTGGGGGACGAGCAACTGCCCTCGCCGGTGGGACGACCGGACCGGCCGGTCACGGGCACGCTGTCCCGGCGTACAGCCACCGTGCCAGCACCGGGCACCGCCAGAGCGGAGCACCACCCATGACCATCTCATCAACCAGCGTTCCCGCAGTGAGGGTCTGTGATCCGACCGGCTTGATCCGCCTCGGAATCCTCGCCCTCCCGCTGGGAAACGCGCTCAAGTTGCTCGGCAACCTCGGCACCTTCGACAGCATCGGCTACGGCATCCCCGCCGCCACCGAGGCCGCCACCGCCGCGGGGCCCGGATTCTTCCTCGGCGAACTGGTCGGCAGCATCGCTCCGACGCTACTGAGCCTGTTCGGCGTGTTCGCGCTGTTCGGCTATCTCACCGTCCGCCTCACTGCCCGCGCAGAACGACGCACCCTCGTCACAGCGTTGACGTGCAGCATCCTCGGCGCCGGCCTGACACTCGCCGCCCTCGGAGTGATCAACTACGCGGTACCGGCTCTAGCGCACGCCTACCAGGCGGGCGACGCCCGAGCCATGGTGATCGCCAACAGCTTCTTCACCTGGCCGTGGGGAGCGGTCCTCTACCCGGCGGTGCTGTTCCCCATCGGCATCATCCTGTTCTGCATCACCCTATGGCGATCCACCAGCATCTCGCATATCGCGATCGTGTTGACCGCAGTCTCCGGAATACTGATCGCGATCCCCGCGCCACTGCACTCCCTGCGCCTGGCCGGCGGCGTGATCGGACTTCTCGCAACCGGCTGGCTCACCCTGGCCATCCGACACGACCTCACCACCGGTCCCCCGATCACCGCGCCCACATCGCCAAAGCAGGCCGATCATCGTTGACCCGTCGAACGAATCAGGGAGCAGTGCCGGAAACGCTGGCGACCTACTCGAACCTCGACGCGATCACCGGCTACGCCCAGCAGGGTTTCCCTGGCGCAGTACCGACCAGATCGTCACCCTGCGGTCCACTGGCTACCGAGGACACCATCGACCGGACGTCGCTCGTTCCCGGCGACATCACACTGGCGGTCAGCTGAGACCCCGTTGCGCCCCTTGCTGTCCGATACGGCGGGTTCACCGTTGCCGTGCTGTGAACCGCAGGCTACTTCCGTACGTGGTGCGCCGCGGCGCCGGTCCCAACCATGGACTTCGGCCCATCATTCCCTGCCACCGTCTACGGCATCGGTGGGCGTGCCGGCCCACGGCCGGCGCCGCAAGGAGTTCCTCATGCGATTCTCGCCCAGCAGCGCCCTGTTGGTGGGGACGCTGGCCGTCGTGGCAGGTGCCGGGCTGGTGCCCGCCGCGCAGGCCGCCGGCGCGCCGAGCACCCCGCCCCGAGCGGCCGGCACCGCACTGGTCAGCACCGCACTGGTCAGCACCGCACTGGTCAGCAGCGATCCGTTCACCGATTCCGACGCCCAGCACGCCACCGAGGTCGAACCGGACACCTTCGCCTACGGCACCACGATCGTCGCGGCCCAACAGGTCGGCCGGGTCTACGACGGCGGCGCTTCGGAC
>DASZLR010000152.1:0-7896 GCA_035552275.1 Pseudonocardiaceae bacterium
GTCTCGCCTCGCCCGCAGCGCCCAGGGATCCACGGCGGCATGCTGAACCCGGCCGAAGCGGTGACGCGGCCGTGTTCAGTGACCGCCGGAGCTAAGCTTTTCCGGGTGGGTAACCGGAACGGCCGCGTCCCGACGACACGCGGTAGGTGACCGCTGGGCTGGTTGGGGGACGGCTGCCCTCAATCGTGTGGATCTACGGCGGAGCCATTGGCCGGGGCCGGCCGGGGCTGGTTTCGTGATGGCCATGCAGCCCTTTCGTCTGCCCGACTTCTACATGCCCTACCCGGCCCGGCTGAACCCCCATCTCGAACGGGCACGCGCGCACAGCAGCGCATGGGCCCACGAGATGGACATGATCGACGTGCCGCAGCACGGCAAGGTGATCTGGAACGACGAGGATCTCGACGCGCACGACTACGCGCTGCTCTGCTCATACACCCATCCGGACGCCGACGGCGAGAAACTCGACCTGATCACCGACTGGTACGTCTGGGTGTTCTACTTCGACGACCACTTCGTGGAGCTGTACAAGCGATCGCCCGACCTGGCCGGCGCCCGGGAGTACCTGGACCGGCTGCCCGCGTTCATGCCGGTCGACGGCCCGATCACCGAAACACCCACCAATCCGGTCGAACGCGGCCTGGCCGACCTGTGGACCCGCACCGTGCCCGGCCACTCCGCCGACTGGCGCCGCCGGTTCGCCGACAACACCAAGCATCTGCTGGACGAGTCGCTGTGGGAACTGGCCAATATCACCGAGAACCGGCTTTCCAACCCGATCGAGTACATCGAGATGCGCCGCAAGGTCGGCGGCGCGCCATGGTCGGCGAACCTGGTGGAGCACGCGGCCGGCGTCGAGGTACCGGCGCGGATCGCCGCGTCCCGGCCGATGGGCGTGCTGCGCGACGCCTTCGCCGACGGCGTGCACCTGCGCAACGACCTGTTCTCCTACGAACGCGAGGTACAGGACGAGGGCGAGCTGAGCAACGGCGTCCTGGTCTTCGAGAAGTTCCTCGACCTGCCCACCCAGGAAGCCGCCGACGCCGTCAACGACCTGCTCACCTCCCGGCTGCACCAGTTCGAGCACACCGCGGTCACCGAAGTTCCGGCGCTGTTGGACGACAACGGCATCGACCCGGCCGGCCGGGTCGCCGTGCTCGCCTACGTGAAGGGCCTGCAGGACTGGCAGGCCGGCGGCCACGAATGGCATATGCGGTCCAGCCGCTACATGAACAAGGAACTGCCGGCCGACATCCCCGTGCCGGTGGTGCTGGGCGGCCCGACCGGCCTGGGCACCTCGGCGGCGCGCATCGTGCCCTCGCTGATCTCCACCGCGCCGCAACGGCTTCGCAGCTTCACGCACGTGCCCTTCCAGAAAGTCGGCCCGACACCGCTGCCCGAGATGCACATGCCGTACCCGCTTACTCTCAGCCCGCACCACGCCACCTCCCGAGAACACTCGATCGAGTGGGGCCGCGAGATGGGCATGCTGGACGAGGTGCCGCGCGTCTGGGACGAGCACAAACTGCGCGCGTTCGATTTCGCCCTCTGCTCGGCCGGATTGGACCCGGACGCGACCGTCGAAGAACTCGACCTGTCCGCGGAATGGCTGACCTGGGGCACTTACGGCGACGACTACTATCCGCAGATTTTCGGCCGCACGCACGATATGGCCGGCGCCAAGGCGCAGAATGCCCGGCTGAAGCAACTCATGCCGGTCGAGTCGGACGCCATTCCCGCGCCCGTCAACGCCATGGAACGCGGCCTCGCCGATCTCTGGCGGCGCACCGCCGGCCCGATGCCGGTCGACGCCCGGCGAATATTCCGGCACGCGGTCGAGATCATGCTGGACAGTTGGCTGTGGGAGCTGCACAACCAGCACCTCAACCGCATCCCCGACCCGGTCGACTACATCGAGATGCGCCGCAAGACGTTCGGCTCCGATCTGACGCTGAGCCTGTCCCGGTTTTCGCACGGACAGTCCGTGCCGGCCGACATCTACCGGACCCGGGCGATCCAGAATATGGAGAACAGCGCGATCGACTACGCCTGCATGGTCAACGACCTGTTCTCCTTCCAGAAGGAGATCGAGTTCGAGGGCGAGGTGCTCAACTCCGTTCTGGTCGTGCAGAACTTCCTGAACGTCGACCGGGACACGGCGGTTGCCATTGTCGGCGACCTGATGAATTCGCGGATGCGCCAATTCCAGCACACCGTCGAGATCGAGATGCCGGCGCTGTTCGAGGAACGCAAGCTGGACGAGGACGCCCGCACCGGTCTCACCCGGTACGCCGACGAGCTGAAGGACTGGATGGCCGGCATCCTCAACTGGCACCGAAACTGCGACCGATACAAGGAAGCCGAGCTGCGCTACCAGATTCCGCCCGCGCAACCGTCCACATCGGCCACTCTGCCCACGAAACCCGCCGACGTGCCGGCCGTGCCCCACTGGCGGGGACCGTCCGGCTTGGGCACCGCGGCGGCCCGGCTCACTCCGTCGGCTCGCTAACGTCCAGCGCCCTCGCCCAGCCTGGCCGACCGGCTTGATCTCAGGAAGGACCGCATCACGGCCGCCTGAATTCGGCTCGCCAGCGACGCCCCCAGCGCGGGTCGGTGAGCTGCTCGACGCGGACTGGATCGAGGCCGTCGGTGGCGAAGGCGTCGATCTCGGCGCGGGTCAGCGGCCACGGCGGCGGCGTGAACGGCTTCTCGTCGTGCACGGCGGCGATGACCAGCAGCGTTCCGCCGGGCGCGACCAGCCGGCCGACGTTGACGATGGCCTGACGGCGGGGCGGATCGGGCAGCGCCTGCACGGTGATGTTCTCGATCACCAGCTCGAAGCTCCGCCACCAATCAGCGGGAGGATCCAGCAGATCGGCGGTCTGGTACCGGACCGCCGATTTGGAGAACCGTTGCCGCGCAACGTCAATCGCGGTTTCGGAGATGTCGAAGCCGATGGTGTCGAAACCGAGACTGGCCAGATAATCGGCGTCGGCGCCGAGCCCGCAGCCGACCACCACCGCCCGCCGGCCGTCGCCGATCAGCTCCTTGTCCGCTGCCCACCCCGACAACTGCGGATTGGGCGTCATGCGGTTCCACGGCATGTCGACCTCGCCGGCCACCGCCGCCGAGTAAAGGCGGTCGAACCAGCCGGTGGGGTCGCTGGCGGCCCGCGAGCGCGCCGCAAGCCGCTCGGCCTGATCGTCCCAACCGCCGGACGTGTGCTTGAGAATCGCCGGAATCACGACGTCCCAGGTCTGCGGCGGCGGCATCTGGTGGCCGACGCCCTCCAGCGGCACCAACTGGGTGTGCGGGATCTCCCGGGCCGAGGCTTCCGCGTGGCCGTAGGGAAACATCGGGTCCTCGGTGCCGTGCAGCACCAGGGTGGGTGCCGCGATCTCGCCCAGCCGCGAGCGCATCGGCGTGCCGCCGTCCATCTGATAGTGATTCGTCTGGTTCGCCGCCATCGTGATGGTGCGGTCGAAGACACGTCCAGCCACCGCACGCAGTCGGGCTTCGTCCCAGCCCTGGGTGCCGGCGGCCGTCAACTGACCGTCGACCAACCGCTCGATGGCCGCGTCCCGGTCCGCCCAGTCCGGCTCCGGTCGGGGGGCGGCGAACGCGGCGCGCATCTTCTCGGTGATCGGCGGCAGATCCGGGTTGGCCGGGCCACCCGGACCGCCGGGAGTGCTGGACATCAGGGTCAGCGTGGCGACCCGGTCCGGATGCTCGATGGCCAGTAGCTGACCGATCATCCCGCCCATGGAAATGCCCACGACATGCGCGCGGGGCACCGACAGCGCGTCCAGCAGTCCCAGCGCGTCGTCGGCGAGGTCCGGAAGTCCGTAGCCCGGCTGTCCGGCCGGATAGCTGGTCGACTGGCCGGTGTCCCTGTGGTCGTAACGGATGACGAACCGCAGCCCGTTCGCCAGCCGGTCGCAGAAATCGTCCTCCCAGTAGTCCATCGAACCGGCCGCGCCGGAGATCAGCAGGATCGCTGGATCAGCCGGATCACCGAATGTCTGCGCGCACAGCCGAACCCCGTTGACCGCAAAGATCTGCTCCCCACTCATAGCCGCGCACGTTACCGGTCGGGCCGGACACTCCGCCGACAATCAGCTCACGATCGGCCGACTCGTCCGGGCTCGTTTCAGCTCAAAAAATCCCTCCGTGCCGGCGACCAGCAGCACCCCGTCCCACGACCGGCCGGCCGCTTCTGCAGATGGATTCCGTTGCCCAGCCCGGTATACAGGTCGCGCAGCACGGCGTCCCCACGCGGTGTCCAGCCAGTCCCGATACCAGTCGTCCAGTCCCGCGCGGCCCTCGTTGAGCACCGCCAGGCTCAGCACGTGAAACCGGACCCGCACCTCGCGCACCTGCTCGACTTCCAGCAGCCAGCGCGAGGCGATCCACGCCCACGGGCACTTCGGGTCGAACCACATGTCCGCTGTCGTCGTCATACCGCGAACCGTAGGGCGCCGATTGGCCACGCTCCAGAGCCAATGAACACCCTTCCGATTGGGCCAATCTAGTACCCTGACGCCGGTGGACGTGCATGTCAGCCTGGGCGAACGCGGTGATCTCGTCGCCGCGATCTACCGCCAGCTACGGGCCGCCGTACTCGACGGCCGGCTGCACCAGGGCGAGCGGCTGCCACCCACCCGAGAACTGGCCGCCCGACTCAAGGTGGCCCGCAACACCGTGGCCGTCGCCTACGAACGGCTGACCGCTGAAGGCTTCCTGACCAGCCGAGTCGGCGCCGGAACGTTCGTCACCAGCACGCCGGTCGACCAGCTGAGCCGGGCCGCGCCCGCCGGAACCGGAGTCGCACCGCGTCAGCGATGGCGATCCGTCCCGGATCTCACCCGGCCCGCGCCGGTGCGCCCCGACGCACGCTATGACTTCAGCGTCGGGGTGCCGGACGCGCGGCTGTTCCCACTGGAAACCTGGCGCCGGCTGATCGGGCAGGTGCTGCGGCCGGCGACGATCCGCACCGGATACGGCGATCCGGCCGGTCATGCCGACCTGCGGGCCGCCATCGCCCGATCGGTTGGCCTGTCCCGGTCCGTGCGCGCCGGAGCGGAAGACGTGCTGATCACCCAGGGGGCGCAGCAGGCGCTGGACCTGATCGGCCGGGTGGTGATCGAGCCGGGCGATCGGGTCGCGGTCGAGGAGCCCGGCTATCCCCCGGCGCGGCTGCTGTTTCGCTCGCTGGGCGCGCGGGTGGTCGGCGTGCCGGTCGACGCCGAGGGCCTGGATGTCAGCGTGATCCCCGACGACGTGCGGCTGGTCTACACCACGCCCTCGCACCAGTTCCCACTCGGCACGCCGATGTCGCTGAACCGCCGAGCCGCGCTGCTGGCGTGGGCTGAGGGGCGTGACGCGGTGATCGTGGAGGACGACTACGACAGCGAGTTCCGGTTCTCCGACCGCCCCCTGGAACCGCTGCAAAGCCTGGACCGCAGCGGCCGGGTGATCTACGTCGGCTCGTTCTCCAAGACGCTGCTTCCCATGCTGCGCCTGGGTTTCCTGGTCGCGCCGGCTTCGCTGCGGCCGGCGTTGCGATGGGCGAAGCGGCTCACCGACTGGCATGGCGACCTGGCCACCCAGGCGGCGCTGGCCCGGTTCATCGACGAGGGCCTGCTCGCCCGCCACATCCGCAAGGCGACCCGCGAATACGCCGCCCGGCACGAGCGAATCACGACCACGCTGCGCGCGGACTTCGCCGACTGGCTCGACGTGGTCCCGTCCACCGCCGGCCTGCACGTGTGCACCAGGCTCGCGCGCCCAGCGAACGTCGATCTGGGCGAAACCGTCGATCTGAGCGAAGTCGTGTCGCGGGCGCGGGAGTCCGGCGTCGCCGTGGAGAGCCTGGCCGACTACTGCGACGGGCCCGGCCAGCCAGGGCTGGTACTGGGCTACGGCGCGATCGCCGAGGCCGACATCGCGGCCGGATTGCGCCGGCTGCGCAACCTCATGAGCAACTCGGGCGTCCAGACGAGTGGATGTTGAGTGGAACCCTGCTCGAAGATGTGATCGTGCCCGCATTGCCGAGCGCACGAGCCGGTGATACTTACCATTCCTGAAGCGCCGACAACCCTGCCCCGGTCACCGTGGAGACCCATGTGAGACGTAGTCCCGCAGCGATGGCTGCCGCGCTGGTCGCCGTTGTCGCCGCGTCCTTCGCCGTCGTCACCGCCTGCGAGTCGGCCAGCGCATCGGACGCGTCGCCGTCCGTTGCCGTCGCTGCCAGCGCCGGTGGCGGCCCATCGCCTGCGATCCCAGCGCCGCTGACCGCGGTCACCCTCGCCGATGACGGGGCGCGAGCCAAGAGCACCTACCCGATTCCGGCGATCGCCGTCGCCGAGAACGGCACGATCGTCGTCGCCTACGACGCCCGCCACGGCAGCCCGCGCGATCTGCCGGGCGACATCGACATCGTGGAGCGCCGATCCACCGACAATGGCGTCAGCTGGTCGCCGCAGACGGTGATCGTCGCGCACACCGGCGGCAACACGCCGATCACGGCCGGCGGCGTGGACGACCCGAGCCTGCTCTACGACCCCGCGATCGGCCGGCTGTTCCTCTTCTATGACTACTCCCCCATGCGGATCAGCCTGTTCTCGTCCTCCACCGCGACCTCGCCGACGGCGGACACCACGGTGCATCCGATGCTGCGGCACAGCGACGACGGCGGACTGACGTGGTCGGCCCCGGTCGACCTGATCCAGCAGCTCAAACGGCCGAACATGAACGGGATCTTCGCCGGCTCCGGTCACGGCTTCGTGGCCGCGGACGGCACGCTGTTGCAGCCGTACAGCTATTTCGTGGGCGGGATCGAGCGCGCCGCCATCGCCTACTCGCGCGATCACGGTGTGAGTTGGCGCCTGTCGGCGGAGATCGGCCAGCACCTGTCCGAGAGCAAGGTCGTGCAGCTGGCCAACGGCACGCTGCTGGACGACGCTCGGCCGACCGCGCCGAGTTTCCGGAAGTTCAGCCACGCGGCGTGCGTCACCTGCGCGTGGAGCCCGCCGGCGTCGATGAACGCGATCCCCGATCCGGTCGTCAACGGCGACCTGATCCGGGTCGGCGGCCATCCGACCTGGCTGTTGGAGTCCAATCCGGCCAGTCAGATCGGGCGGATCAAGCTGACGGTCCGGCTGTCCGAGGACAACGGCGCGACCTGGCGCTATTCGCATGTCGTGACGGCTGGGGCGGCCGGCTACTCAACGATGGCCGAACTGCCCGACGGCGATTACGCCGTCGTGTACGCCGGGGCGCATGCCCTGGTCTTCCAACGGTTCTCGCTACACGAGATCACCGGCCCGCCGCCGAGGGACACTCCGGTCTAGCCTTCGCAGCTCTCCTTCTCGGCCAGCTCGGCCAGATGGACGACCTCGCGCGCCTCGGTCATGGTGCGGATGAGGTTGTCCATCGCGGCCGGGCTGATCATGAACTCGAAGTTCTCATCTTGATCACCAACGGTGAACTGCGCGCCGCTGGCATTGGCCACGTAGGTGACCGGGCAGTTGTCGTTCATCTCGATCAACGTCTCGATGTGCATCCGGTAGTGGTTCAGGCTGTACACGTCGCTGCTCCCTTGGTCATCGCTTGTCGGTCCTGCGCCGGCCGACGACGCTGCACCCGCCGCCGGCCGACTGGCGTAGTCTAAATCCATGGCCATAAGTTATGGCCACTAGCAAACGGGTGAATCTATCGCCTACGCTCCGTGATCTAAGGTGACAGATGTGGAGGAAACCGTGCCCCAGCAGCAACAACAACTGCCGCCATCGGTGATGAAGATCGTGCTCGGCCGAGAGTTGGCACGTCAGCGCAAGCTCGCCGGGTTGACTCAGGACGATGTCTGCGAGGTTCTGAAGTGCACGTCGCAGAAGA
>DASZLR010000153.1:0-16691 GCA_035552275.1 Pseudonocardiaceae bacterium
GACGATCATGTCGTCGTCCCGGCCGTCCACGAACAGCAGCCCGTCGGCGTTGCGGTGCCCGACATCGCCGCTGGACAGCAGCCCGCCGATGATCTCCTTGCCGCCGCCGTCGGTGTAGCCGGTGAAGGCCAGCTCACTGCCGACGAAGATCCGGCCGGTCACTTCCGGCTCGGTGACCTCCTGGCCCGCCTTGTCGTAGAGCCGCACCAGGCAGCCGCGCGGGGACCGGCCGACCGTGCCCGGCGCCGCCCGCAGTTCGTCCGGCGTGGCGATGGTGGCGACCGCGACTTCCGTTGAGCCGTAAAGGTTGTAGAC
The DNA here is from genome assembly GCA_035552275.1 of Pseudonocardiaceae bacterium. GTDB lineage: Bacteria > Actinomycetota > Actinomycetes > Mycobacteriales > Pseudonocardiaceae > DASVLX01. The sequence goes on from DASZLR010000153.1 coordinate 316, forward strand.
CACCTCGCCGAACGCGTCCAGCGCGCGGTTGCTGACCTCGGGCGCGAGCACCGAGCCGGCGGTGAGGATGACCCGCAGCGCCGACGTGTCGTACGTCGGCAGCACCTGCGGGCCCAGGTCGAGGATGCGTTGCAGCATCGTGGGCACCACCACGAACCCGGTGCAGCGGTGCTCGGCCAGCGCGCGCAGCGTCGCCTCGGCGTCGAACCTGCGCCGCACCACCACCGTCGAGCCCAGTCCGAGGGTGAGGATCATCTGGGACAGCCCGGTGGCGTGGAACATCGGCGACGCGATGAACACCGTGTCGCCGCGGTGCAGCGGCACCCGCTCCAGGAAGTGGGTGGCGACCAGCGGCGAGCCGACATGCCGGGGCGCGCCCTTGGGAGTGCCGGTGGTGCCGCTGGTCAGCAGGGTCATCCCGCCCTGGCGGGTCGGCGGCGGGACCGGGGCGTCCTTGGTCTCGGCGATCAGCCGCTCGATTCGCGGCACCCGCCGGTCCACGGTGTCCTCGTCGTCCACCCAGCCGAGGTAGCGGTCGATGTTGTCGGGTGTGCCGGCCAGCAGTTCGGCGAACTCCTGGTCGTAGACCAGCGCCGAGACGCGCTCGCGGGCCGCCACGTCGACCAGTTGCGGACCGCTGAAACCGGTGTTCGCCAGCAGTGCCCGCGCGCCGATCTTGGCCGACGCGAGCATCGCGTCGATCAGGCCGCGGTGGTCCCGGCAGAGGATCGCGATCACCGAGTCGGCGCCGAGGCCGCGCCGGGTCCAGGCTCGGGCCAGCGCGTTGGACCGCAGGTCGAGCTGATCGAAGGTGAGCGAGCCGATCTCATCGATCAGCGCGAACGTCCCGCCGTTGCGCCGCCGGGAGGCGAGGATGCCGCCGGCCAGCGGGCCGAACCGGCGCACCGCCGCCATCGAGCGGATCGTCTCGTCCGGCCGGACCGGGTCGAACATGCCGGCTCGGCGCAACACGTTGACCCTGGGTGGCAGGTCAAGCAGGTGTTCCACCAGCTCGGGCAGGCGTGGCAGGTTGACCGGCACGGCATCTCCATTGATCGGTCGGACGGTGCTCCCATTCTTGAACATACTGACGGTCTGTCAATAGGTCTGTGATGTCGGTGATCTGGGGCAGAATCGGCCCGTGATCGTCGCGGTCGTTCCCGAGCCTGGTGGTGGCGGCCGGCTGCTGCCGTTGACCGACGACGCCGAGCCGGCCGGTTCGGCCGCCTCGGCGAGCGAGCTGGCCGGCCGGCTGACCGAGGTGGAGCGTCGGGACCGGCCGCGCTGGCTGTGGCCGGCGACCGCCGAGCTGTACCCGGCGTTGCTGGCCGCCGGTGTCCGGCTGGACCGCTGCCACGACATCGCTCTGGTCGAGAGCCTGTTGCTGAACTACGAGGGCCGGCATGGCGAACCGCACGGACTGCCGGCCGCCTGGGCGCGGGCGCGCGGCCTGCCGGTGCCCGAGGATGCCGCCCCACCCCGGCCGGATGGGCAGCCGGTGCTGTTCGAGACCGAGCCGGACGCGCTGCCCGGCGGCGCCGATCCGCTGGACGCGCTGGTGGCCGTGTACCGGACGCAGCGCGAGCGGATCGCCGCGACCAAGCATCCCGACCGGTTCCGGCTGCTCGCGGCCGGCGAGTCGGCCAGCGCGCTGGCCGCCGCCGAGATGAGCCACCACGGCCTGCCCTGGCGGCGCGACCTGCACGAGACGCTGCTGACCGAGGTGCTCGGCCCCCGGCCGGCGGCGGGCGCGCGGCCGGCCAAGCTGGCCGAACTCGCCGAGCGGATCGCGGTGGCGTTCGACGGGCGGGACATCAACCCCGACAACCCGGCCAGCATCGTGCGGGCCTTCGGCCGGATCGGCGTCGATGTGCCGTCCAGCCGGGCCTGGGTGCTCAAGGGAATCGACCATCCGGCCGTGCCGTATCTGTTGGAATACAAGGAACTTTCCCGTCTGCATGTCGCCAATGGCTGGTCGTGGCTCGACTCCTGGGTCCACAACGGACGGTTTCGGGCGGAGTACGTGGTCGGCGGCGTGGTGTCCGGTCGGTGGGCGACCAGGGGAGGGGCGGCGCTGCAACTGCCCAGGATCCTGCGCGCGGCGGTGCGGGCGGATCCAGAGTGGACACTCGTCGTCGCCGACGCCGCGCAGTTGGAGCCGCGGGTGTTGGCCGCACTGTCCGACGATCACCGGCTGGCCGAGGTGTCCACCGGCGTTGACCTGTACGCCCGGTTGGCGCAGGACGCCTTCGACGGCGACCGGCAGCGGGCCAAGATCGCCATGCTGTCCGCGATGTACGGCGGCACCAGTGGTGAGGCCGGGCCGCTGCTGGCCACCCTGCGCCGCCGGTTTCCGGCCGCCGTCGGCTATGTCGAGGACGCGGCGCGGGCGGGGGAGCAGGGCAAGCTGGTGCGGTCCCGGCTGGGCCGGACCTCGCCGCCGTGGTCGGCGGCGATCCGCGAGCGGGCCGCCGACGAGCGGCTGTCCAGGGCGGCGACCCGGGACTGGGGCCGGTTCACCCGCAACTTCGTGGTGCAGGCAAGCGCTGCCGACTGGACCGCGGTGCTGCTGGCCACGCTGCGCGGCCGGCTCGCCGAGCGGACGCCGGCGGCGGCGTTGGTGTTCTTCCTGCACGATGAGGTGATCGTGCATTGCCCGAAGGACGACGCGGACACCGTGGTCGAGCTGGTGACCGAGGCGGCCGAGCGGGCCAGCACCCTCGTGTTCGGACAGACGCCGGTACGCTTTCCGTTGCAGGCCAAGGTGGTCGAGTGCTACTCCGACGCGAAGTGACCAGCAGTCGGCAGTGGCGACCAGGCGACGATCTGCCGGTTGGTCGAGGCCAACCGCGCGGCCGGTGAGCCGTTCGCGGAGTACGGGTTGCCGCTACCGCCGGATTGATCCAACCGAGCTGCTGTCCGCGGCGGCCGCGAGTACTGGTCGTCCCACGGCTGGCGATGATCCGCAAACTGTGCTGATCCGTCAGAGTAGGCGGTGCCGACGCGCCCACGATCCAAATTCATGTCCGGCGATCGGCAGCCGGAGCCCGGTTGAGGTAAGGGTGTCTACGAGATTGCCAGCACTCGTCTCGGTGAATTTGCCCGACTGGCAGGCGATCGCCAGAACCCACAGGGTTCCGTGGACTTCGAGGCCGTTGGATCTGGCGATCACGGTTGCCCCGCGATCATCTGTTATCGCGGTCGCGGCGAGGGACTTCCGCTGCGGCGAATACGCTGGCCTCACCGCGGTTCCGTCCTTTGCCACCGATCAACCGGAGCCACTTGGCGCGGCATATCAGGGCATCGACGGTATCAAGTGGCATCGTGGTCAACCAGTCCAATTCCAGCGCACGCTGAAGGGTGGGTAGGTTCTGCGCGCCAGCCCGCAACTCGTTTCGCACGACTGTTGTTGTCCGGCAGTCAAAGTTGATGAGCAGATCACCCAGGACATCCAATCGCTCGGCGCGGGCAAAATGCCCGAGGCAGGTCGTGTCGAGGACCAGGATTGTGACCGGATTCCGTGGTCGCTGCTCAAGGGGCGATCTCCGAGTCCTCCGCTGGAAGGTCAGTGTCGGAGATCTGGCCATGCATAAGTTCGACCGCGCGGCCCGATGTGATGCGGTGTTGTCGCCACGCGGCGAGAACACCTCGGGCATACGAGGGAGGCACCTGAACGGACTCTAGATCAGGCTGTGGCGTCCAACCGATCGCATCCATGAACTCGGCGTGCGTTGGGTTCTGCCGCCACCGGGGAAGGTCGGCGCGGTCGATCGCTCCAACGCGCACCGACTGTTGTAGAACCAGCGACCACGACGTGCGATACGTCGCTGCGAGTTCGACCAGCGACTGACGGGACGGTGCTCCATTGCCGCACTGTGCGGCCACTGCCGATCGGGGCAAGAGCAATTCTGCCGCGAAGGAGTTGATAACGGCTTCCCGCTCCTGCCGAGAGGCGTTGACGCCTAGGTCGCTCGAATACTCGTCGCCCAGGACGAGGTGCCCGAGTTCGTGCGCTGCCGTGGTCCGTCGACGGCCCGGGTCACCGTGTGCACTGACGACGGCGACGGCGATGCCGTCCTGAACCAATGAGGCCCCGTCACCGGGAAGGTCAGCGACCAGCGTCATTTGGCCGGCACGCTCGGATATCTCGATCAACGTCCCAATCGGCCTGACGCCGAGTCCGAGTCGCGTTCGAAGCCATAGCGCCGCGTCTTGGGCCGCGGGTTGGCTATCAACTGGATGGGGATAGTTGACGACATCGGGCACCTCAAGCACATCGAAATCGACCAACTGCCGCACGTCCAGCAACCAATCCGCGAGCAATGCCTCCAGCCGGTACATGTTGCCGCTCGCTTCGGTGGCCGTGTCGTCCAGCGTGTCGACGCGGCGCGACAGCACAGCGGGGGAGCGCCGCAGAAAGTGACCCAGTGGCAGTCCCAATGTTTCGGAAAGGCCGTCCAACTCCAGGGCGTCGACTCGGCGTGCGCCGGCCTCGATCTTCGCGATCATTGTCCGGTCGAGCCCGATGTGGTTGCCCAAATCGCTCTGTGACATGCCAGCCGACAGTCGTGCCGCTCGGATGCGCTCGCCTACGTCGGCCCACCCGAAATCCTTCGTCATGTTGCGATAATCGCACACCTGATGGCTGATCGCCAGTCGGCGACTGTCAGGCGACGAGGCTGAGGGTCGCCGTTGGGGCGAGCGCCGCCGACTGGACGGCGGTGCTGCTGGCCACCCTGCGTGGCCGGCTCGCCGAGCGGGCACCGGTCCGTTGCAGGCGAAGGTGGTCAAGTGCTACGCCGACGCGAAGTGACTACTTCCGGAGGTGCCGGCTGGACAGCGCCGCGACCGCCAGCACCGCGCCGATGGCGGCGACCGTGAACGCCATCCGGTGCAGGCCGGCGTCGGTGGCCGAGCCGGCGGCCGATCCGGTGAACACCAGCGCCAGCACCACGGCGGCCAGGTTCGCGCCGACGTACTGCGAGGTCCGGTACAGCCCGGACGCCGCGCCCATCCGGTTCGCCGGCGCCGCCCGGTAGACGCTGGTCTGATTGCCCAGGCTGTTGAAGCCGTTGGGCAGACCCAGCAAAGCCATCAGGCCGATCAGCGTCAGCACCGACGCGTTCGATCCAGTGAACGCCAGCGCCAGGCCCGCGAGCACGAACACCACCGAGCCGGTGACCAGCAGTGGACGGGAGCCGGCGCGGCGCTCCCAGCGGGCCGCGACGATCGCGGTGGTCGCGCCGATCGCCGCCATCGGCAGCATCACCAGGCCGGCCTGACCGGAGTCCAGTCCGCGGCCTCGCTGCAACCACTCCGGCAGGCCGTAGAAGATCATGTAGAACGCGACGTAGGTGACCATGGTGCGGACGTAGGTGAGGGTCAGTGCGCGATTGCTGGCCAGCAGCCGGACATCGAGGAATGGGCGGCGCGTGCGCGTCTCGCGAAACACCAGCAGGCCGCCGAGGACCACGACAACCGGCACCAGTGCCCACAGTGGACGGTTGGTGGCGGACAGCAACAGCAGCATCAGCGCGGTCATCGTCGCCGCGAACAGCAGCACGCCGGCGCCGTCGAGTTGGCGGGCGAGCGCGCGATCGGGTCGGTGGCCGCCGCCGGGCAGGTGGCGCAACGCCATGATCGCGGCGACCGCGACGAACGGCAGATTGACCAGCCAGACCGCCTGCCAGCCGAACAGTTGCACCAGCGCGCCGCCCAGCGGCGGGCCGAGCGCGACGGCGACCTGACCGGCGACGGCCAGCACGCCGAGCCCGCCGGACGCGCTGGGCAGGCCACGCCGGTCCGCCTCGGCCCGGATCATCGCCAGCCCGGCCGGGTACGGCGCGGAGGTGCCGATGCCCAGCAGCACTCGCAACACGATCAGCACGCCGATGTTCGGCGCGAACGGGGCGGCGGCCGAGGTCACGGCGATCACCGCGAGTCCAGCCAGGAAGACCTTGCGCGGGCCGATCAGGTCGGCCAGCCGGCCCATCGTCGGCGCGCCCACGGCGGTGGCCAGGTAGAGGCCGGAGATCAGCCAGGAGGCTTCGGTGCCGGCCCGGAAGTCGTGCTGGATGCTGACCAGCGCGACCGCGATCATCGAGGAATTCAGCGCCTGCAACAAGGTGCCCAGCGCGACCGGCACGACCAGGTTCGCCGGCAGCCGGTCGGCTTTCGTTCCCGTCTCGCCTGACGCGTGGGCCGCGGCTGCCATGGCTAGCTCTCCGCGAGTCGGTCCAGCAGGGTGGCGGCGACCCGAAGGATGTCCTGCTCGGCGGGGGTCAGCGTGTCGGCCATCGCGACGGACAGCCATTCGTCGCGGCGGCGGCGATCTTCGGCGATCAGTCGCTCGCCCGCTGGACTGATCCGCAGCAGCACGCGCCGCCGGTCGGTGGTGTCGGGGCGCCGGTCGATCAGCCCGCGCCGCTCCAACTCGGCGACCACCCTGGTCATTGACTGCGGCTGAATGCGCTCGGCCTCCGCGATGGCACTGGCTGTCGCCGGACCGTCCCGGTCCAGCCGACCGAGCACGGACAGCCTGGTCAGGCTCAGTCCGGTGTCCGGACGTTCCTTGCGCAGCCGTCGATGCAGCCGCATCACGCTCAACCGCAGCGAGTGCGCGCTGTCCACCGTCTTCCGCCGGACCGCTGTCATATGCTCAGCATAGCTTACTATTGTTCGGGAACGGCCACGTGTGATTGGGAGAACTCTGTCGAAATCCATCAGCGCCGCGTACTAGTGTTGGTCCGGGTGACCAGCATTCGACGGTGGCGGTCCGGCGATGATCCGGCGACGCTGGTCGAGATCGACCGGGCGCTGGATGAGCAGGCCGTGATGATCCGCGACCTTCGTTGATCCGTCAGCCGACCCACTGCACGAGGAGCACGTGGACCTCGCGCTGGTGTTCCAAGATCAGATACCTGACGGTGCCATCGCCTTGCTTGCCGAACACCAGCTCACGCATGTTTCCGTCCGGCTTGGCATCGTGATAGGGGCGGCCATTCCAGGGCGCGAGTTCGAGCATGCTCAACGCTTCCGCGTACGACGACAGCGCCTCTTCGGGCAAGGCGGCAACCTGATCACGAACAGTACTGTCGGTGATGGTGCGATACAACTACTGGTCCAGTCGCTCTCGGATCAGGGCCTGCATATCTTCGGCCGATATGCCGTCCGGGTTGTGACCGGTTCGCATGATCTGCGCGGCTTTGTCGAGCATCCGCCGGTGTGCCTCGGGGCCCTGCCGTTGCGTCAACCAGGCAATGCGGTGGTAGTTGCGCAGCACGGCCAGGACATTGGCCAGGTCCAGGGTCCTGGCGGCTTCCGCGATCGCCTCCTGATAGGCGCGCTCGAACTCAGCGCGTTCCTCATCGATCAGAGCGTCCCGGATGGCAGCCGGAGTCGTGTCCGGCGGCAGGTTGGGCACCGGCGACTCGACGAACGGGTTGGCGGCTGCGGCAGTCACAGCCAAACCATAGCCGCTTGCGCTGACAGCCGGCAGTCGATTCGGTAGTTGACGCGTCGGGTGATGTTCGTCAGGCGACGAGGCTGGGGAGGTCGCCGTTGGTCAGCGCGGTCGCGTCCACGGCGGCTTGGTTGTCCACAAGGGACTGTAGGGTGTCGCCGTCGTCCCAGGAGTTCACGTTCATCGCCGCCTGGACCCGGCCGTCCCGCAGCCAGAAGGCGATGAACTCGCGGGCGGCCAGATCGCCGCGCACCACCAACTCGTCGCGCTCTGGATCGGCCAGCCCGCGGTACTCCATCCCCAGGTCGTACTGGTCGGAGAAGAAGTACGGGCTCCGTGCGTATGGCTCGTCCGCGCCGAGCAGGCTGCCGGCGACGTGCTCGCCCTGGTCCTTGGCGTTCGCCCAGTGCTCGACCCGCACCCGCCGCTCGTACCGGGGATGGGCCTGCGCGGCGATGTCGCCGGCGGCGTAGACGTCGGGCGCGGACGTGCGCAGGGCCGCGTCCACGGCCACCCCGCCGACCGGCCGGTCGGCCAGCGCGAGCCCGATCCGCTCGGCCAACTCCACCCTGGGCGCGGCGCCGATCGCCACCACGACCAGGTCAGCCGGCAGGTCGGTGCCGTCGTCCAGCCGCACCGACCGCACGGTGTCACCGGCGCCCCCGTCGCCGGCGCCGGCCAACCCCTGCACGCCGACGCCCAGCTTCCAGCGCACCCCGTTGGCTTCGTGCAGGTCCCGGAACACCCCGGCCACCGTCGAGCCGAGCACCCGAAGGAGTGGCAGCGGCAGCGGTTCCACCACGGTGACCGCTGCTCCGTGCCGGCGCGCGGCGGCCGCCACCTCGCAGCCGATCCAGCCGCCGCCGACGATCACCACCCGCGTTCCCGGCGTCAGCCGCGAGCGCAGCGCCAGCGAATCGTCCAGGGTGCGCAGCGTATGCACGCCGGCGAGCTGGCCGCCGGTCACTGGCAGCGTTCTCGGCCGCAGCCCGGTCGCCAGCAGCAGCCGATCGAACGACTGCGTCGCGCCACTGGCGTCGATCACCACCCGGTCGGCCGGCCGGACATCCTCGATGGTCGTGCCGGGCCGGAAGTCGATGTCATTGGTGGCATAGAAATCCGCGTCCCGCACCCAGTCCGGCTCATCGGTGTCGCCCAGCAGGATGCCCTTGGACAGCGGCGGCAGTTCGTACGGCCGATGCGACTGGGCGCCGAACAGGACCACCGGCCCGGAGTGGCCGCGGGTGCGCAGGCCGGCCGCCGCGGTGGCTCCGGCAAGGCCGGCTCCGACGATGACGATCGTGCCCGGTTTCGCGACCTGCTGCACGGCGACGTCTCCCTCCGTTGGACAACCGGCTCCGACGATAGTCGGATTCGGAACCCACGCACGCTGGTGTTTCCGATCAGTTGCCGGAACCCGCGTCATGAGATCACGCGGCCACGGTCCCCCAAGCGGGTGGCGGACGATCGGGCGCTGACGGGGAGTCGCCCGCCGCACGCCGCGAACGTAGGAAGGTAGTGGAGATGGCGGCCCGTAGGGAATGGACGGTCGACTGCCGGGACGTGGCCGGCAGACGCCGTCAGCTGACTGTATTCGCCAGTGGGGGTCATGTGGTGATGGTGGTGCCACCCGGTGAGACTGTGGTGCTGGCGCCGCTGGAAGTGGGCCGGCTGCGGTCGGTCCTCCGAGACGCCGCGGTGGACGCCTCCGCGCCCGCCGGCACCTGGCCGTCCGAGCGGTGACCCAGGCATGACTCGGGCGTGACCCAGGCATGACAACCGTCAATGCTGGATCGGGATGATTGTCCTCGCCGCGCCGGCTCGGCCCTGACACGATCGACTGATGGAAACCGTGTCGCGGCTTCGGGCGCCCACCCATCGGGTGAGCCCGCGGGCGATCCTCTGGTGGACGGCGCGGCCGGCGCTGACGTGGCTGATCATCGTCGTCGGGCAGGTGCTGGCCGGCGTGTTCGTCGCCGCGCCGCCGCCCTGGCTGCCCGACACCACGATCGCGGCGGCCGTCGTCGGCCTCGCGCACGTGCTGGTCATGCCACAGTGGCGCTATCGGGTGCACCGCTGGGAGTCCACCGCCGACGCCGTCTACACCCGGGCCGGCTGGTTCAACCAGGAATGGCGGGTGGCACCGGCCTCCCGCATCCAGACCGTGGACATCAAGCGCGGCCCGCTGGAGCAGGTGCTGCGGTTGGCCACCGTGACCATCACCACCGCCTCGGCCGCCGGCCCGCTGGAGATCGCCGGGCTCGACCGCGACGATGCCACCCGCTTGGTCGACGAGCTGACCGCCGCCACCCAGGCCAGCCCGGGAGACGCGACATGACCGGCCAGCCGACGGTCGAGGGCGCGCGAGCCGTCCCTGCCGCCGAGCCCGAGCCGGGCTGGCAGCGGCTGGACGGCCGGACCATTCCGGTGCGGATGGTCAACGAGGTGATCGGCTTCATCCCGGTGCTGATCGGCGTGATCGCCTTGGGACAGCACGATTCCAGCCGGTTCTGGTGGGGGCTGGCGGTCATCGGGCTGCTGCTGGCACGTGGGGTGCTGCACTGGGCGACCACCCGCTACCGGGTCACCGAGGAACAGTTGGAGGTCCGCACCGGCCTGTTCAACCGGCAGCGGCTGACCGCCCGACGCGACCGGGTGCGCACCGTGGAGTCGACCGCCCGGTTCGGGCACCGGCTGTTCGGAGTGACCGCGGTGCACATCGGCACCGGCCAGCACGACCAGCGCCGCCGGCCGCTGAGACTCGACGCGGTGTCGGTCGCGGAGGCCGATCGGCTGCGGCACGACCTGTTGCGCCGCCAGGCGACATCGACCGGGCCGATCGAGCCGACAGCGGACACCGGGCAGCGGGAATCGGGGGCGCTGATCGCGTCGTTGCGTCCGGCCTGGCTGGCCTACGCCCCGCTCACCCTGTCCGGGCTGGCGTCGATCGGTGTGCTGCTCGCCCTGGTGTGGCGCTCGGCCAACGAGCTCGACATCAACCCGGCGAACGTGCCCGGCCTGCGGTCCGGTGTGCACTGGGTCGAGCACGCCTCGGTCGGTGGGCTGATCGCGGTCGGCACGGTGATCGTGCTGCTGGTCGTGGTGGTCGGCTCGGTTGTGGTGTATGTGTTCCAGTTCGCCGGCTACCGGCTCACCAGGGAGCCCGACGCCACGCTGCATGTCCGACGCGGGTTGCTGACCCGCTCGATGGTGACCATCGAGGAAGCCCGGCTGCGCGGCGTCGCGGTCCGCGAACCGTTGCTGCTGCGGGCCGCTCGCGGCGGGCGCTGCACGGCGGTGGCGACCGGGCTGCGCGGCGGACGTAGCGAAAGTCACCTGCTGATGCCGCCCGGACCGGCCGCGCAGGCGCATCGGGTGGCCGGCGAGGTGTTGCGCAGCGACCCGTCGCCCACCGCGACACCGCTGGTCCGGCACCTGCCGGCGGCCCTGCGCCGCCGGCTGACCAGGGCGGTCGTGCCGGTCCTGGCGCTGACGTTGGTGCTCTGGCTGAGCGCGCTGGCCGGTGGGCCGGGCTGGACGTGGATCGCCGCGCTGGCGCTGGTTCCGGTGGCGGCGGCGATCGGCTACGACCGCTACCGCGGCCTCGGCCACGCGCTGACCGACGGATACCTGGTGACCCGGTCCGGTTCGCTGGACCGGCGGACGGTGGCCTTGCAGCGCACCGGGATCATCGGCTGGCAGCTGCGGCAGTCGTTCTTCCAGCGCCGGCTCGGACTGGTCACGCTGACCGCGACCACCGCCGCCGGACACGGCGCGTACCACGTGCTGGACCTGGCCGAACCGGCCGCGCTGGAACTCGCCGAAGCGGCCCAGCCCGGCTTGCTCGCGCCGTTCACGCACTGAATCACACCCGCCGGTGTTGCTCGGACCTTGCTTCCAGATCTGGATAATGTGATTATCTCAGCGGAGGTGGTCCCAGTGACCAGCTATTTCGTGACCGGCGCGACCGGGTTCATCGGCCGCCGGCTGGTGGCCAGGCTGCTGGCCCGACCCGACTGCACGGCCGTGTACGCACTGGTGCGACCGGGCTCGGTGGACCGGCTGCGGGCGCTGGCGGCCGACTGGCCGGCCGGCGACAAGGTCATTCCGGTCCGCGGCGACATCACCGAACCCGGCCTCGGCGTCCGGCCCGAGGATCTGCCCGAGCGGGTCGACCACGTCGTGCACGTCGCCGCGATCTACGACTTCACCGCGTCCGCCGAGGCGAACCGAGCGGCCAATGTGGACGGAACCCGATCGGTGATCGAATTCGCCGAACGGTGCGATGCCGGCTGGCTGCACCACATGTCGTCGATCGCGGTCGCCGGCGACCACGCCGGATTGTTCACCGAGCGGGATTTCGATCTAGGCCAGCGGCTGCTTTCGCCGTACCACGCCACCAAGTTCGAGTCGGAGAAGCTGGTCCGGGAGACGGCCCGGGTGTCGTGGCGGGTGTACCGGCCGGCGGTCGTGGTCGGCGATGCGCGCACCGGCGAGATGGACAAGATCGACGGGCCGTACTACTTCCTGCCGCTCATCGCGCGGCTGGCCGTGCTCCCGGCCGCTCTCCCGCTGGCCGGTCCCGATCTCGGCGCGACCAATGTGGTTCCGGTGGACTATGTGGCCGCCGCCGTGGATCACCTGATGCACGTGGACGCGCCGTCGGGCAGCACCTATCACCTCGTCTCGCCCCGGTCACAGCCGCTTTCCGAGATATACAACGAATTCGCGCGAGCCGCGGGAGCGCCGACGATGCGCGTGACCGGGCCGGCGTGGACCGGTCGGCTGGTGGACCGGCTGGCGCGCGGCGCCAGCAAACCCAAGGGCGTGCCGGCGGCCGTGTTGGCCGAACTCGGCCTGCCGCCGGCGGTGCTGCCGCATCTCGGCCTGGCCGGGACCTTCGACTCGACCGGCGCGCGGGCGGCGCTCAACGGCACCGGCATCGACGTGCCGCCGTTCGGCTCCTACGCGGCGACGCTGTGGCGGTACTGGGCGAAGGAACTCGATCCGGATCGGGCGCGGCGGACCGACCGGCGTCATCCGCTCGATGGTCGCAAGATCATGATCACCGGCGCGTCCTCGGGCATCGGGCGGGCCACCGCGATCGAGGTCGCCAGCCGAGGCGCGATCGCGCTGCTGGTCGCCCGCCGACCGGACGAGCTGGCCGCGGTGCGCGACGACATCGAGGCGGCCGGCGGCGTGGCGTACTGCTACCCGTGCGACCTCACCGACGCCGACGCGGTGGAGGCGCTGATCAAGCAGGTGCTGGCCGACCACGACGCGGTCGACATGCTGGTCAACAACGCCGGCCGGTCGATCCGCCGGTCGGTGCGGCTGTCCGTGGACCGGATGCACGACTTCGAACGCACCATGGCGCTGAACTACTTCGCGCCGCTGCGGCTGACGCTCGGTCTGCTGCCGCACATGCGGGCGCGCCGGTTCGGCCACATCGTCAACGTCACCACCATGGGCCTGCAGACCGACACGCCCCGGTTCGCCGCCTATCTCGCGTCGAAGGCGGCGCTGGACGAGTTCAGCCTGGTCGCCGGGCGCGAGCTGCTCGGCGACGGGGTCACCTTCACCCCGGTGCGGATGCCGCTGGTGCGCACGCCGATGATCATGCCGACCACGATCTACCGCAGGATGCCCTCGGCCAGCCCGGAGTCGGCCGCGCGGATGGTGGTACGGGCGCTGGAGGGCCGGCCGGTCACGGTCGGCATGACCGCCGGGGTCACGGCCGAGTTGCTCAGCACCTTCGCACCGCGCACCGCCCGGCTGCTGGCCCACCTGGCGTATTCGGTGATGCCCGAATCCGCGCCCGAGGCTCGGCACGAGCCGCGACGCCGGCCGCGCGTCGCCGCTGCCGCCGCGCTCACCCGCCTTGCCTGGCGCGCCGTTCCGCGTCGGGATCAGAGCGTTTCTGAACCAGGTTAAGCTGCGCGAATGGCAGATCACCTGGTGTGGATCGACTGCGAGATGACCGGTCTCGATCTGAGCAAGGACGCGTTGATCGAGATCGCGGCGCTGGTCACCGACGCCGAGCTGAACGTGCTTGGCGAGGGCGTGGACGTGGTGATCCACGCCAACGACGCGGTGCTGGACGGGATGCCCGACGTGGTGCGCCAGATGCACACGAAATCCGGGCTGACCGAGGAGGTGCGGCGGTCCGCCGTGAGCCTGGGCGACGCCGAGAGCCTGGTGCTGGACTACGTGCGCCAACACGTGCCGGACGCTGGATCGGCGCCGCTGGCCGGCAACTCCATCGCCACCGACCGGGGATTCATCGCCCGGGACATGCCCACGCTGGATGCCTTCCTGCACTACCGAATGGTGGACGTGTCCTCGATCAAGGAGCTGTGTCGGCGCTGGTACCCGCGGATCTACTACGCCCAGCCGGCGAAGGGCCTGGCGCACCGGGCGCTGGCCGATATCCGCGAGTCGATCCGCGAACTGGCCTACTACCGGCGGACTGCGTTCGTGCCGCGGCCGGGACCGAGCACGGACGTGGTTCGGGCGATCGCCGCCGAACTGCTGGATGGCGTCGCTGACGGCCGCAGCGAGGGCTGAGCGGAATACCCGTTGCGGCGGCGTGACGCGCGCACGCTACGATATTCAGGCTGTCCCGGCGGTTGCTGGGAGCGATGGTGGGTGTAGCTCAGTCGGTAGAGCACTGGGTTGTGGTCCCAGGTGTCGCGGGTTCAATTCCCGTCACTCACCCGGAAGGTGATCGTGTTACCCGATGCGGGGCGCGATCACCGCCTGTGTTACCGTTTCACCCGTCAGCGCGGCTCGCCGCGCGGGCGCCGCTAGCTCAACTGGCAGAGCAGCTGGCTCTTAACCAGCGGGTTCGGGGTTCGAGTCCCTGGCGGCGCACTGATCAAGATGGTCGCCCACCAGCGGGTTCTCATGATCGTGAGGATCTTGCTGGTGGGCGTTTCTCTTGGCTGGGGCCGGTGTGGGGCCGGATGGGGCCGCTGGTTTCGGTCAGGCGGACTCCCGCCGCGGGGACGGTAACCACGCTGACCTGCGGCCATCTGAGTGTTGATGGCGTTCGGCGTCATAACGCCGAGTGATATCCGCTGGCCGTTGACCGATGGCGGTCAGTGACTGGTAGGTCCGCCGAACTGGGCGAGCACCGGTCAGCGGCTGTGACTGGATCGGGCGGGCGAGACAACTGATCGGATCGGGTTGCGGGCAGACCCAATCGCCGGGGCGGGCCTTGGCTGTCCCGGTGGTGCGTGGCGCCGTCTTGGTCGGTCCTATTGAGACGCTGCGCGTCGTGCGGCTGGTGGTGGGCGTGGACGACGACTGTTGGTTCTGGCTTTCTGTCTGGCTTGCGTGTTCCGCACCTGGAGAAACGGAAATCGTCGCGGGATAACGGGCATGCCGTTATCGTCGCTGTACGTTTATGCGGCGATCTTTCTGATTGCGGGTCGCGGCCCGCCGGCTCGTCCTTTCCGGGGTCCGTAGTGGTTTCTCGACCGACGCGAGCGGCTGCGGAGTTTGCGGACCGTGCGGTGGGCGGCGTGGAGGAGGAGGGCTGCGGTGGCTTCGGCGGTTTGGTGGGCCAGGCAGGGCAGCACGGTGGTGTAGGTGTCGGCGGTGAGCACGATGCTGTCGTGCCCGAGCATGGCCTGCACGACCTTCAACTCGCCACCGGCGGCCAGCGTCAGGCTGGCCGCGCCATGTCGCAGGTCGTGCAACCGGATCGGTGGCACACCCGCGTTGGCGGCCAGGCGGTGGAAGGTGTGCGTGAGGTATCCGGGGCTGAACGGATCGCCGCGCGACTTGGCGAACACGAACCCGGTCGGCACACCATCGGGCCAGCGACGGCGCTGTGTCTGGCGCAGGTGGCGCAGGACGGTGACGGCGACCCGGGGCATCGCGACGGCGCGGACGCTGGCCTGGGTTTTGGGTGGGCAGATCACGGTGCGGCCGTTGTGGTCCTGTACCTGGTGGGACACCATCAGCACCGCGTTGTCGAGGTCGAGGTCGCACCAGCGAAGCCCCGCCGCCTCCCCGCGCCGCAGACCTACCAGCGCCACCAGCAGGTACAACGCGTACAGGTCGTGGCCGCGGTTGGCGTCCAGGAACGTGGCGGTCTGGGCGGGTGTCCACACCGCTACCGGTGGTCTCTCGCCGGTAGCCTGCCAGTGTGCGACCCGCGCGTCGGTCCACACCACGGCCTTGGGTCGCCGCGCGGGCGGTAGTTCGACCCAGTGCGCGGGGTTGCGGTCGATCAGGCCACGGCGGATCGCTCCGTTGAGCGCCGCGTGCAACACGCCTCGGATCTTGCGCAGCGTGGCCGGCGAGAGTGGCTTGTGGCCGGTGCCGACGGTGCGCGTCAGGCTGGTGAACATCGCCTGGACCCGACCGGTGGTCAAATCCCGCAGCGGCACGCCGCCCAGGTGCGGTTTGACGTAGTCGCGGACGTGCTGGGCATAGATACGGTGGGTCGAGAAACTCACTGTTCGCGTGTCCAGCCACAGGTCCAGCCACTGCCCGGTCGTGATCAGCGCCCGGTCCGAGTCGACGTCCTCGCCGAGCAGGTATGCCCGCGCTTGCTCGGCGGCCTGCCGTGAGCCGAAACCGCCGCGTCGAACCCGGTTGCGATGTCCATCACGACCGACGGGAAGTTCAAGGGAAAAGTACCATGTTCCGTGGCCTTCTTCGCATAGAGCGGGACAACGCGCACCCCACAGGTGGCCGGTTGTTGTATTCTGGCAGCTACATCGCTTGAATACGTGGGCTCGTTCATTCATCAAATGCTCCTATGTTTCGTGTATCGACACATCCTTCGTGCTGTGGGCCCGCCCGAGTAGGCCGTGCGGCCCGCGGCTGGGCGATGCCTGGCACACCGACTGTGCGCCCACCGCCTGTTGATCGCCACACCGCTGCCCCGGCGCCATCGCCG
>DASZLR010000154.1:0-17883 GCA_035552275.1 Pseudonocardiaceae bacterium
TCCCGCTGATCGTGCCCGGCATCGGCGTGATCACCGCCGCCATCGGCGTGTACATCACCCGGGCCCGCGCCGGCGAGAACGGCCTGGCCGCGATCAACCGCTCGTTCTACATCTCTGCGGTGATCTCCGCGGTGCTGTGCACGATCGCCGCGTTCGTGTACCTGCCCGGTTCGTTCGCCCAGCTCACTGGCTCGCAGAGCAGCGACGTGGCCGGCAGCCCGGCCGTCGTCGCGGCGGTCGCCGTGCTGATCGGCATCGTGCTGGCCGGCGTCATCCTCTGGCTGACCGGCTACTACACCGGCACCGAGCACAAGCCGGTGCGCGGCGTCGGCGAGACCTCGCTGACCGGTGCGGCGACGGTGATCCTCTCCGGCATCTCAGTCGGCTTCGAGTCCGCCGTCTACACCGCGATCGTCATCGGCGCGGCCGTGTACGGCGCGTTCCTGCTGTCCGGCTCGGTGTTCGTGGCGCTGTTCTGCGTGGCGCTGGCCGGCACCGGCCTGCTCACCACGGTCGGCGTGATCGTGGCGATGGACACCTTCGGCCCGGTCAGCGACAACGCCCAGGGCATCGCCGAGATGTCCGGCGAGATGGAGGGCGACGGGGCGAAGATCCTCACCGACCTCGACGCCGTCGGCAACACCACCAAGGCGATCACCAAGGGCATCGCCATCGCCACCGCGGTGCTCGCCGCGACCGCGCTGTTCGGCTCCTACAACACCTCGATCAACCAGGCCCTGGCCAAGATCAAGAACGGTCTGGCGATCGGCGCCACCAGCCTGCCTCGATCGTTCGAGATCGCGGTGTTCAGCCCGAACGTGCTGGTCGGCGTGGTGATCGGCGCGGCCGTGGTGTTCATGTTCTCCGGTCTCGCGGTCAACGCGGTGTCCCGGGCGGCCGGCGCCGTGGTGTACGAGGTGCGCCGGCAGTTCCGGAACTTCCCCGGGATCATGGACGGCACCCAGCGGCCCGAGTACGGCAAGGTCGTGGACATCTGCACCCGGGACGCGCTGCGCGAACTGGCCACCCCCGGCCTGCTCGCGGTGTTCGCCCCGATCGCGGTCGGCTTCGGCCTCGGCACCGGCCCGCTGGCCGGCTACCTGGCCGGCGCCATCGCCACCGGCACCCTGATGGCGATCTTCCTGGCCAACTCCGGTGGCGCCTGGGACAACGCGAAGAAGCTGGTCGAGGACGGCAACCACGGCGGCAAGGGCTCCGAGGCGCACGCGGCGACGGTCATCGGCGACACCGTCGGCGACCCGTTCAAGGACACCGCTGGCCCGGCGATCAACCCGCTGATCAAGGTGATGAACCTGGTCTCGGTGCTGATCGCCCCGGCCATCGTGACCTTCTCGGTCGGCTCGGACGCGTCGACGGTGATCCGGCTGGTGATCGCGCTGATCGCGGTGGTGGTCATCGTGACCGCGGTGGTGATCTCCAAGCGGCGCGCCTCGTCGCTGAACGAGACGCCCACCGACTCCACCGATGAGAAGATCAGCAACGGCGCGGCCGTGTGACGAGGCCCGGCACGGGTCGTGGACCGGGGTCCGTTCGCGCGAGCGGCGGACCCCGGTCCCGTCATCTGGGGGAACAGGTGCCCGAGTGCACCCATTAGTGTGAAAAAGTCCGCCGCGGGTGTGACCTTGCCCGGACACCCGAATCGCGACGGCCGCCCGCGCGATGAGGTAGGTGCGGGCCGGTGGTGAGTCGGGGCGCCGGCCGGGACACCGACCACCTGTTCGGTGAGCGGGACGCGGTTGTGGTGCACACTGGCGGACCGAGGTACTGGCTTCAACGAGACTCAACCGGCATCAGACCGGGATTCCAACCCGGGTTACGAACGAGAGCGGGACAGCGTGGCAGGGACGGCGAAGACGAGAAAGAGCGGCAGCGCGAGCGACTCGGTGCGCCGCCGCCTGGTCATCGTTGAGTCGCCCGCGAAGGCCAAGACGATCGCGTCCTACCTCGGCCCCGGCTATGTCGTGCAGGCGTCCATGGGCCACATCCGGGACCTGCCGCGCAAGGCGGCCGAGGTGCCGGCCAAGTACAAGAGCGAGCCGTGGTCCAACCTCGGCGTCAACGTCGACCACGACTTCGAGCCGATCTACATCGTCACGCCGGACAAGCGGGCCCGGGTCTCCGAGCTCAAGGAGTACCTGAAGGACGTCGACGAGCTCTATCTCGCGACAGACGGTGACCGCGAGGGCGAGGCGATCGCCTGGCACCTGCTGGACACCCTCAAGCCAAAGGTCCCGGTTCGCCGGATGGTGTTCCACGAGATCACCGAGTCGGCCATCCGGGCCGCCGCCGAGAACCCGCGCGATCTGGACACCAGCCTGGTCGACGCGCAGGAGACCCGCCGCATTCTGGACCGGCTGTACGGCTACGAGGTCTCGCCGGTGCTGTGGAAGAAGGTTATGCCGAAGCTGTCGGCCGGCCGGGTCCAGTCGGTGGCGACGCGGATCGTGGTGGATCGCGAGCGCGAGCGGATGAGCTTCACCTCCGCGTCGTACTGGGACATCGCGGCCACCCTGGACGCCGGCGAGCAGGCCACCCCGCGGTCGTTCGGCGCCCGGTTGACCGCAGTGGACGGCGTGCGGCTGGCCTCGGGCCGGGACTTCGGCCCGGACGGCAGGGTCAAGGCCGGTGTCGAGGCGCGGGTGCTGGCCGAGGCCGATGCCCGCCGGCTGACCGAGGCGCTGGCCGGGGTCGAGATGGCCGTCGCCAGCGTCGAGGAGAAGCCCTACACCCGCCGGCCCTATCCGCCGTTCATGACCTCCACGCTGCAACAGGAGGCCGGTCGCAAGCTGCGCTACTCCGCCGAGCGGACCATGCGCACCGCCCAGCGGCTGTATGAGAACGGCTATATCACCTATATGCGTACCGACTCGATCACCTTGTCGGACACCGCGTTGTCGGCGGCGCGTTCGCAGGCCACCGAGTTGTACGGGTCGGAGTACGTG
Source organism: Pseudonocardiaceae bacterium (assembly GCA_035552275.1). GTDB lineage: Bacteria > Actinomycetota > Actinomycetes > Mycobacteriales > Pseudonocardiaceae > DASVLX01. The sequence goes on from DASZLR010000154.1 coordinate 2,964, forward strand.
CCGGCGCAGCCGCGCAAGTACGAGCGCAAGGTGAAGAACGCGCAGGAGGCGCACGAGGCGATCCGGCCCGCCGGCGAGGTGTTCCGCACCCCCGGCCAGGTCGCCGGCGAGCTGCAGCAGGACGAGTTCCGGCTGTACGAGCTGATCTGGCAGCGCACCATCGCGTCGCAGATGGCCGACGCCCGGGGCACCACGATGAGTGTGCGGATCGCCGGCGCCGCGGCCAGCGGCGAGCAGTGCACGTTCGCCGCGTCCGGCCGGACGATCACCTTCGCCGGCTTCCTCAAGGCCTACGTCGAATCGGTGGACAGCGAGGCCGGCGGCGAGGCCGACGACGCCGAGCGGCGGCTGCCGAGGCTGGCCCGCGGCGACGAGTTGACCGCCACCAAGCTGACCGCCGACGGCCACCAGACGACCCCGCCGCCGCGCTACAGCGAGCCGAGTCTGGTCAAGGCGCTGGAAGACCTCGGCATCGGCCGGCCGTCCACCTACGCCTCGATCATCAACACCATCCAGGATCGCGGCTACGTGTGGAAGAAGGGTTCCGCGCTGGTGCCGTCCTGGGTGGCGTTCTCCGTGGTCGGCCTGCTGGAACGGCACTTCGAGCGGCTGGTGGACTACGACTTCACCGCCGCGATGGAGGACGAGCTGGACCGCATCGCGACCGGTGCCGAGCAGCGCACCCACTGGCTGTCCAGCTTCTACTTCGGCGGCGATGTCGGGCCGGAAGGCTCGGTCGGCCGGGAAGGCGGGCTGAAGAAGCTGGTCGGTTCCGGCGTGGACACCATCGACGCCCGCGAAGTCAACTCGATCCCGCTGTTCGCCGACACCGACGACAATCCGGTGGTGGTTCGGGTCGGCCGGTACGGGCCGTACCTGGAGCGCGAGGTCAGCGGCGAGTCGCAGCGGGCCAATCTGCCCGAGGATCTGCCGCCCGACGAGCTGAGCCTGGAGATCGCGGAGAAGCTGTTCGCCACCCCGACCGAGGGACGCTCACTGGGCACCGATCCGGTGACCGGGCGCGAGATCGTCGCCAAAGAGGGCCGCTTCGGGCCGTACGTCACCGAAATCCTGCCGGATGACGCCGACAGTGCTGACAGCGCCAACAGGGCCGACAGGGCCGAAAAAGGCAGCAATGGCACCAAGAACGGCAGCAAGAACGCGAAGAAGCCCAAGCCGCGCACCGGTTCGCTGTTCAAGTCGATGTCGGTGGAGACCGTGACGCTGGACGAGGCGCTGCGGCTGCTGTCGCTGCCCAGGGTGGTCGGCACCGATCCGGCCAGCGGCGAGGAGATCACCGCGCAGAACGGCCGGTACGGCCCGTATCTCAAGAAGGGCACCGACTCCCGCTCGCTGGGTGGCGAGCAGGAGATCTTCACGGTGACGCTGGAGGACGCGCTGAAGCTGTACGCGGAGCCCAAGCGCCGGGGCCGGGGCGCGGCCGCCGCGCCGCCGCTGCGCGAGCTGGGCGAGGACCCGGCGACCGGCAAGCCGATGGTGGTCAAGGACGGCCGGTTCGGTCCGTACGTCACCGACGGCGAGACGAACGCGTCGCTGCGCAAGGCGGACGCCGTGGAGACGATCACCGACGAGCGCGCGGCCGAACTGCTGGCCGAGCGACGGGCCAAGGCCGGCACCACGCCGCCGAAGAAGCGGCCGGCCCCCCGGCGGAAGGCGACCACCAAGTCCTGATTTGTCTGAACGTCTCGCCGGATGTCCCGGTGAACTCCTTGCTGGGGAGTTGCTGAGGGTTCTCTCAGCAGCGACCTACTAGCCTCGGCCGCACAGCACAATGAGTAGTCGGGAGAGGAGGCGGGGAGACCATGGCTCGACTGTTGGACGACACGCTGTTCGGGCCGGATGGCACCCAGTCGCTCGCCCCGCCGCCGGTGCTGCCCGATCCGCTCGCCGGCCTGGTCACCGGGGTCAGCCTGGCCGGAGCCGACACCTTTTTCGGTGAACCTGGCGCGCTGGCCGTGGTGCCGCCGAGCGCCCCACCGCCGCCGGACACGGCGGCGGTGCGGGAGGCGGTGGCGGCGGTGTTCGCCGATGATCGACCCCGCCGCCGCGCTCAGAATCCGCCCCGCACCCGACAGGTGAACCAACCGGCGTATCAACGGGTTCAGCCGGCGTATCAGCCGAGGGCGTCCGGCAGTCCGGTCGCCGTGCCGTATGGCACCGCGGTCGGGACGGCGCCGCGTCCGGCCACCGCGCCGGTGCGCCGTCGGCGTGGCGGCGGCTTCGTCGGCATTCTCCTGCTGCTGATCGTGCTGGGCCTGGCGCGCTACGGCGGTGCGCTGATCGACCTGATCTCCCGGCTGCTGCACCGGTAGGCCGCGATGTTGGTCAAGCAATGGCGCCTGGGCCGACGTTTCGGCCGGTCACCTCGGGGCCGCTCAGCTCGCGTGGCTAGGCTTGCCGGGCCACGACAGGTCCGCCAGGGGGTGACCGGAATCAACGACAACCCACAGGCGAACGGCCACGCCCGGCCGAGCGAGCCGGCTGGCCGGGGCGTGTCCACGGCCCACCGGGTGCGCAGCGTGCTCGCCATCCCGGCGTTTCGCCGGCTGTGGGGCGTCACACTGCTGCTGAGCGTGGCCGACTGGCTGTCGCTGCTCGCCCTGTCCGGCCTGGTGACCAAGCTGACCAGCGGCTATCTCGCCCAGAGCTTCGGGTTCAGCGCGGTGGTCGCCACCCAGTTGCTGCCCGGCCTGCTGTTCGCGCCGGTGGGTGGCCTGCTGGCCGACCGGTTCGACCGGCGACACGTGATGATCGTGGTCGATCTGATCCGTTGTGGACTGTTCCTGTCGATCGCGGCGGTCGGCACCTGGTGGTGGCTGCTCGGAGCGAACTTCCTGATCGGCTGCACCGCGATGATGTGGATTCCGGCCAAGGACTCCGCGATCCCGAACCTGTTGCGGCGCAAGGACCAGGTGGAGACGGCCACCCAACTCGGCCTGGTGATGACCTACGGCGTCGCGGTGGTCGCCGCCGCCGGGCTGTACTCGCTGGTGACCGGGATCAGCACCACCCTGCACCTGTGGACCGCCGGGCTCGGCGTGGCCCGGATCATCGTCATGATCAACGGCCTGCTGTACCTGACCGCGGCGATCGTGGTGGGTTTCCGCATCCCGGAGATGTCCGGCCGCAGTCATGTGCAGGCCGACCGGAAGAAGGCCGCCGAGGGCCAGCCCGGTCTGCTGGCGATGTTCTCCGACGGTATTCGGTTCGCCCGGACCACACCGCTGATCCGCGGACTGCTGCTCGGCATGATCGGCGCGTTCGCCGCGGGCGGCGCGGTGATCGGAGCCGCGCAGCAGTACGCCAAGAGCCTGCTCGGCGGCGAGTCGACGTTCGGCATCCTGTTCGTGGCACTGTTCGTCGGCCTGGGTGTGGGCATGGTCGTGTCGCCCCGGCTGGCCCGGCGAATGTCGCGCACCAGGCTGTACGGCGTGGCGATCGTGCTGGCGGGGCTGGCGCTGGCGCTGGTCGCGCTGTCGCCGCACCTGTGGTTCTCGCTGATCGTGGTGGCGATCCTGGGCGCCTGCGCCGGGGTGGCGTTTCTGGCCGGCATCACCATCATCGGCACCGAGGTGGAGGACGCCATCCGGGGCCGGATCAACGCGCTGTACCAGTCGCTGATGAAGATCGTGCTGTTCTCGGCCGCGTTGCTGGTACCGCTGCTGGTCGGCTTGGTGCACAGCCGGTACTGGTCGTTGTTGGGCACCCATATCACCGTCGACGGCACCCGGCCGGTGCTGCTGGGGGCCGGACTGCTGGCCGCGCTGGCCGGCCTGCTCGCCTACCGGCAGATGGGGGACCGGAGCACCGAGCCGATCCTGGCCAACCTGTTCGCCGCGATCCGGCAGCGGCCACGGCGGGTCAAGGGCCTGCTGATCGTCATCGAGGGCGACAATCGGCCGGACACCTCGGCGCAGGCCCGGTTGCTGGTCGACTGGCTCGGTGGCGGCGGAGTGCAGGCGGAACTGGCCGGCGACGCGGCCCAGGAGGATGCTCGGCTGGCCACCCTGCTGGCCGAGTCGGCGCTGTCCGGCGCGCGGGCGCAGGCGCTGCTGGCCGCCGCCGTGCGGGCGGACGTCATTGAGCGTCGGGTGATGCCGGCGCTGGAGACCGGCGGCGTGGTGGTGATGGAGTGGTCCACCGAGGCGCCGCTGGCGCATCATCAACTGCTGGGCCAGTTCGACCCGTCCGAGCTGGCCAGCCTGGTCGACCTGGTCACCGGCCGACTGCGGCCGGACGTGCTGGTGCTGCTGGACCGCGATCCCCCGGCGCTGGCCAATAACGCTTCGGACGGTTCCGAGCAGGAGTGGCGGGTTCGCCGGATGCTGGTCGAGATGGCCGCCGCCGATCCGGACCGGCACCGCGTCGTGGACGCCGACGGCACGGAGGCCGAGGTCGCCGACCGGGTGCGCAGCGCGCTGCTGCCGGTGTTGACGGCACGCGGCCTCAGCCTGGACGGCCTGAACAGCCCCGACCCCAGCCCGGAATCCGTGGCGGAGCCGGCAGCACCCACAGCGCCGCAACCATGACCACCGCAGCGATCACCACCCCAGCGATGACCACCACCACAACGGAAACGACCGCACCGCCGTCGGGTGTGTGGGCCGAGGTGGTCGGCCAGACGCCGGCGGTGGCCGTGCTGCGGTCGGCCGCCCAGGCGGCGGCCGACCTGGTTGCCGGCCGGACGCCCGGCAACGCCGCGATGACGCACGCCTGGCTGTTCACCGGCCCGCCCGGATCGGGCCGGACGGTCGCGGCCCGTGCGTTCGCCGCCGCGTTGGAGTGCGTCGACGGAACCGGGTGCGGCGAGTGCCCCGGCTGCCGGACGACCCTCGCCGGCACCCATGCCGATGTTCGGTTCGTGGTGCCCGAAGGGCTGTCGATCTCGGTCGCCGAGATGCGGGCGCTGGTGCAGGCCGCCGCCCGCCGGCCGACCAACGGCCGGTGGCAGGTCGTGGTCATCGCCGACGCCGACCGGCTGACCGAGGGCGCGGCCAACGCGCTGCTCAAGGCCGTGGAGGAACCGCCCGACCGGACGGTGTTCCTGCTGTGTGCGCCATCCGACCACCCCGAGGACGTGTCGGTGACCATCCGGTCGCGCTGTCGGGGAATCGCGCTGCGCACGCCGGCAGCCAGCGACATCGCCGAGGTGTTGGCCGTCCGGGACGGGATTGACCGCGAGACGGCCGGTTGGGCGGCATCGGTGTGCGGCGGCCATGTCGGCCGGGCGCGCCGGCTGGCCAGGGATGCGACCGCACGGGAGCGACGGGAGGCGGTTCTCCGGGTGCCGCTCGCGCTGCGCCGGGCGGCGGACGTGTTCAGCTGCGCCGACGAGCTCGTGAAGACGGCCGAGACCGAGGCGACGTCGATCACCGAGATCCGCGACGCGGCCGAACGCGAGGCGTTGGAGACGGCGATGGGCGCCGGCGGTACCGGGCGGGGCACGGCCGGCGCGACCAGGGGCGCCAAGGGCGCGATCAAGGATCTGGAGCGTCGGCAGAAATCCCGGGCCACCCGCGCGCAGCGGGACTCGTTGGATCTGGCGTTGATCGATTTGGCTGGTTTCTATCGGGACGTGCTGGTCACCGCCGCCGGCTCCGGTGCGGTGTTGAACCACCCGGACCGCGCGGCCGACTCGGCGCAGGCCGCGTCGGCCTGGACGCCGGAGTCGACATTGCGTCGGCTGGAAGCCGTGCTGGCCTGCCGCGCCGCGATCGAGCTCAATGTCAAGCCGCGGATCGCGATCGAGGCGATGCTCAGCTCTCTCCACCGGGGCTGACCGGGGGCTGCCGGCGGATCCGTTGGGGCCGGCGTGGCAGCGCGGCCACCAGGACGACGCCGATCAGCAGCATCGCCGAACCGAACCAGAACAACGGAACCACGTGGTAGGCGCCGTCGGTATAGGCCAGGGTCGGCGTGTTGTTGCTGACCGGCGCGGCCGGGCCGGCGCCAGTCGCCGCGGTGGTAGAGGCGCACACCACGCCGCTGGTCGGCGTGTACGCGCGGCCGATCTGCTCGCCCAGCGAGACTTCGGCGAGCGCCGCCGGCAGATTCGGAATGCCCAGCGCCGCGGTGGGCAGCACCTGGAGATCCAGCATCCGGGCGGTCGCGCTCAACTGGTAGCCGGTGAACGGGGCGCCGTTCTGCCCGGCGGTCAGCGACTGGCTGGACTGGTCAAGGCTGGCGATGGACAGTCGCAGGGCGCCGATGTCGATCACCGGAACGGCCGAGGTCAGCGGCTGGCCGTTGGGCAGCAGATCACCGATGACGGGCAGCTTCGGCAGGTTGCCGGCGCCCAGGTCGGTCGGGATGCCGATCGGCACGTCTTGGGTGGGGTGCGCGGCGTCCAGCGTGTAGAGCGTGTTGCCGCCCTGCACGACCTGGATCACCGGGGCGGTGTACTGCACCGACGAGGTTTTCGGATCGCCGGTCGACGTCACCGTCAGCGTCGGCTGGCTGACCACGTTGAGGTCGATCGCCATCGGCCCGGGGAGCAGTTGGACGCTGGCGACCTGCATCGTGGACACCGACTGCACGGCCTTGTTCGGCGAGCCCGGGATGTCGACCAGCCGGACGACCGAGTGCGAGCTGAGCGTGTTGGGCAGGTTGATCAGTGAACCGGTGGCCGAATTCGCGGTGCCGGGGCTGGACAACAGCCCGCCCAGGCTGGCCAGCGAACCCATCTGGCTCAAGCTGTTGACCAGGGACTGCTTGTCCGCCGGGGACAGCGTCGACTGGCTCATCAGCGAGGACAGCGCGTCGGCGGTGGTCGTGGTGGGCAGCGCGGACAGCCCGTTGATCGCGGACACACTCGCCAGCGAGGTGCTCGCATCGGCGATGGTGCCCACGCACGGGCCAAGGCTGTCGCTCCACCGGGCATGCACCGAGCCGTTGAGCAGGCCGACCTTCAGCAACGCGTCCAACGGCGTAGACGGCGGGCCGTAACCGTTGGTGAGCGCGTTCGGATTGTCCGGCGACGCCGTCTGGCTGAGGCAGCCGGGGAGCTGCGGGGTGTTGCCTTCGGCCGCGATGCCACCGGGGCAGGACTGCGCGATCGCGTGCTCGTAGTTGAGGTAGGACTCGGAGTTGGCGCGGGCGTCGGACAGTCCGAAACCGGCTTCCGCAAGCGATTGCGGGGGAGCGCCGGCGACCGAGCCGAGAATGCTGGTGGTCGGCACCGCGCCGGGCAGCAGGCGGAACACGGCCAGGCCGGTCGCGGCGTCGCCCACCGCGTGCCCCAACGGCTGCGGGCCCGACGGTGCGGACGCGGGTGGCGAACCCGGCTGGGTGCTGGGCACCGGGGTGCTCGGGTATGTGTACGGGGTGGTCGTGTCGGCCAGGGCCGGGGAGGCCGACAGCGCGAGCAGCGCCGCGGCGGCGGGCACGGCGGCCAGTGCCAGCGTCCGGCGATACTTCACGACGGTTCTCCTTGGCAGGCACACCTGGTCTGACGTGGGACGGACGTCACACTAGCTACCAACGACCTGCCCACTGTGGGGTGACGCACTCTTTCGGGCTACACTCGTTGCCGCTGCCGCCTTAGCTCAGTTGGCCAGAGCAACGCACTCGTAATGCGTAGGTCTCGGGTTCGAATCCCGAAGGCGGCTCCAGTCCGTGGCTCACGCTCTTCCCGGATTTCCGGGAAGAGCGTGAGCCACGGTATGACGGGACTGTCGCAGGTGCGTCCTGGCGGGTGATTCACGGCAGGGCGCTAAGGCCCCGGAAGGTGCGCCTCGACCCATGCGCCCGGTACATAGTATCGATCAATACTACTGATCCGTGCGTTAAATGCGCGGTATCCAGTTGCAACCCCAATAGTCGGGGCGAATGGTGAAGTAGGCGGCACCGACCAGGATGCGGCCTTTGTCGCTCAGTGATGGCGTGCTCTCGGGCACCACCCGTGAAACAGGCGGTGGCATGGGCAGTGTCGATTCCGCCACGTTGGTGTTCCGAATAACCAACGACAGCGCAACGACAACGAGTGAGTGTGCCATGGCTAGGCCAGAGGGTCCTTTCCGCTCCGAATCCCACAGTTCGCATCTGGCTCCGCCCGATCGTGGGGGCCAGTGATCAGGAGCGTATCCGGCACTCTCGTGGCATGTTGCGCCGGGTAGCGCGAACTAGGGCCAACTCGCTCGTTCGTTGGACATCCGGAACAGTGACGAAGCTTCGTTCTGCTCAGTGGAGTGGGGTGGTTGTCACTCGACGGGAGTCAGTGTGGTCCCCGTCGAGTGAACGTGGTTCGGCGGTGTCCGGCATGTGAAGAAGTTTCTGATTCTGTTGTGGCTGGCTCTTCTTCGGGCGTTCGTGGAGACCATTCGTTGATTAACGTACTATCGTCTCGGGCCGTCGGGACCGAAGGTGCTGGTATCGCGAGGTCGGCTTCGACACGTTGCAGGCGCTGGATATCACCGAGGTCCGTGTATATTTCTTTGGCCTGCCTGTTTTCTTCGTGTCCAGCCTCGATGTGGCCGATACGGTACAGCGACCGCGCCATCAGGTGAAGTGAGTCCGCCTCAACTCTCGCACTGCGGGTACGTTGAGCGAGGCGTACGGCTTGGCGACCGTACTCGATCGCCTTGTCAAAATTATCCTGGAAGAAACAAATCGTCGCGAGCACTGAGAACGTTCGCGAGCTGACTTCAATGTCGTGAATGTACTCGACGATTCCTAAAGCCTGCTGAACGTCAGCCTGTGCGGCCGAGTAGTCGCCTCTCTCACCGCGTATTGCCGCCAACTCCGTAAGCGTTTCCGCTTCGCCATGTGTGTCAGAAATCTGCTGACGGAGCCACAATGCTTGCTGGTAGCTCGCGATGGCTTGGTCGTATCGTTTCTGGCCCTGAAAGATGTTGCCCAGTTCGTGCAGCGTTGTAGATTGCAACACGGTGTAGCCTTTTTTGCGCGCCACGCTCAGGGCCTGATGGAAAAGCTCAATACTTCTGTCGATATCTCCGGCAACTGACTCTAGCTTGGCTCGTGTGAAGATACTAATCGGTATGCCGATCTCGCTGTTCATCTGTCGGGCGATCGCCTCGGCGATGCTCAGTTGTTGATTAGCTTGGAAATGGTCTCCGAGAGCTAGGTAGGTCAGTCCGAGATCGTTTCGTGTCGCCCCCTCGGATTCTAGATCTCCCACGTATTGGGTGGATGCGACGGCTATTTCCAATGCCGTTCGCACGTCGTGCAGGAAACCGCTCCTCCTGAAGACGCCATATACGGTGTGTGGTATCCGCCAGGCGTAGTCGTGGTGGCCACGGTCCGGTGCCCATCGAATAATGGCGTTGAGGTTCTTACGTTCGTCGAGCAGCCAGTTCGCTGCGTCCTCGTCGTTCGCGTACTCCAGTTCCGGCGCCTGTTCTACCTGGGGAAGCAAAGGCACCGGTGTTCGGAATGGAAAGATTGCGCGATCGGCGTGGAACGAGCTGTGGAAGTAGTAGGACAGCAGGCACCGCTCCGCCCGCTTTCGTTCGTCCGAGGGGATATCGTCGGCCAGGTCTGTCGCGTACGCCCTGATCAAGTCGTGGAAGCGGAACCGGCCGAGCGTGCCGGCGGCGTGCAAGAGGTGAGCGTTCACCAGAACGTCGAGGCAATGTCGGGTACTCTTGATCGACCAACCGGCAAGCGCGGCGGCGGCGTTGAGGCTGATTTCGGGACCCGGGTGAAGGGCCAGCAGGCGGAAAAGCTGTTGACTCTTGGCTGGCAATGCGTCATACGACCACGTGAACGCGGCCCGCAGGTTATGCGATCCGTCTTCGGTGCCGCCGATCTCCAGGAGGCGGCTGTGATCACGGAACTCGCCAACGAATGCCCGCAACTGCACGCCGTCGTGGACGTCGATGTGCCGCCCGACGAGCTGCAGCGCCAGCGGTAGGCCGCCACACAGGCGTGCGAGTTGCTCGACAACGTCACGTTGGTGAGCGGCGCGCTCGCCGATACGTCGAGTGAGCAGGGTGCCGGCGTCGTGAGCGGGCAGTGGTGAAATGGTGAACGGTCGGACGCCGTGCCGGGCGGTCAGCTCGGTGAGGTTCTGCCGACTGGTGATCAGGACCACGCAGGACGAGAGTAGCGGCAGGAGTGGCCGAACCTGCTCCGAGTTGCGGGCATTGTCGAGCAGCACGAGTGTTCGTGCGCTGTTCAACAGGTCAGCGAGCTTGTTGGCCCGGCTTGTTGAATCAGCGAGCCGACCTATCGGGAAGTCGAGTTGGCGGAGCAGTTCATCAACGGCCTCCGCCATCTGGATGGGATCACTACCGGGATCGCCGCGGAGGTCGACGTGGAGCGCACTATCGAGCAGGCGCCCCAGTTGCCGGTTTGCCCAGCGAACGGCGAGCGCCGTCTTGCCAACCCCAGGCAGCCCTACCAGGGCGAACACGCTTGGTCGGAAGCGGCCGTAACTGGCCGCACACTCGTCCAGCTTGAACAACAGTGACTCGCGGCCGAGGAAGTCAATGGCGTCCGATGGCAGCCGACGTCGGGACACCGGTCGCGATTCTGCGGGCCGCGGCGCGACCGCACGCAAGGGGCTGGCAGTCAGATGGCCATAGATGAGAGTGTCGTGCACATGCTTGAGGTGGTCAGCGGCGGCGGTGTCGCCAGCCTCGTTGAGCGCCCGACGAGTCGCGATGTAGTAGTCGCTCGCGTCGCTGTCTCGGGCGAGGTGGTGGAGAGCTTCGATCCGGTGGGCGGCCAGCGCGAGAATGTCGCCGTGATTAAGCCGCAACTCGTCCACCCTGGTGAGGGCGGCGTCGAACTCGCCCATCGCCATCAACGCTGTGACCAGCGTACCGTTGGCCGGAAGCCATTCGTTTTCGATCACGTGTCGACGCCAGTTGTGTGCTCGATCCGTGTCCAGGTCCGCCAACGGGTCCTCGGGCTGCCACAGGTCTATCGCGGACTGCGCCAGGCGGAACGCTTGCTCATAATCCCGTTTACGGTTGGCCGTTCGCGCTAGCTCGATTGATCTACGGAATACGTGGTAGTCGACCACGCTCTTGTCGATAGCCAATCGAAACGCATTTCCCTCAGCGATTAATCGAGCCTCGACGTCCACTTCGGCCAGCGCGTCACGGATACGCCCAGCGTTGGTGTGGAAGGTGGCGTCGGTGTTCGCGGGCTGTTTGTCTTCCGGCCAGGCCCATTCCTTCAGCAGCTGTCGAGGCATGGGTCGGCCGGGCTGGGTGAGCAGCGCCCCTACGATCTTCTTGACCTGCGGGTATGCCCAATCCGCCCGTAGCTTCCCGTCCCGGCGCGCCTGCACACGCCCCAATATTGTGAATCCGATCATGTTCACCAGCGCCGCCCCAGACGAGGTGCTGGAATGTCCCAACATCAACCAGTGTGACTCGAATCGCGGAGACAATCCAGTGCCTTGCGTCGAATGAGCCCGATTTGTGTTCCTGATACGCCATTTGGCTGAATCGAGTCCCTGTTGGCAGGAGCTTGTACCCTCGACCGACAGTCCGCGGACAGTCGATCGCCAACCCAGCATTGCCACGCCGGTCACACGTCCGACCATGGGCCGCTGCCAGACGGTTGACCTGGCGTGTTGGCCGGTTGAGCCTTCGACCAGTAGATGACCGAACCCTGGCAGGCCACATCCTCTCCGATGTCCGGCGAACGGTGCCGGCTGGACGGGAGGTAGTCATGGACACGACGTGGTTGCCGGGGCCTACGGGGCTTGGTGCTGAACACCGGGTGACGAGGGCCGGCTGTCGGAAGGTGTTGGTACTTGTGCCAACCGTGACGGCGGGGCACCGGCTGATGGATCTGATCATGCTGCTGCACGGTGATCACCGGGTGCAGACGCTGTTCACGGTTCCGCGGGTGTTCGGATACCGGCAGGGTCCGGAGGATTTCGTCCAGGATCACCGCGGCCTGTTGGAGCCCTGGCCGCATGCCCTGCAGCAGCGATACGACCTCATTCTGTCCGCCGGCGACCAGGATGCCGACCACGTCTGCGGAAACGTGCTCGCGCTGTCCCATGGCGCTGGGAGCCTGAAGTCTCGTCGATTCAGCCGGATGGCGAGCAACGTGACTCGCGAGACCACCGGGCTGGATCGCGAGATGTTGACCTTTCGTGGTCGGGTAGTTCCGCAAGCGATTGCGCTCAGCCACGATGATGAACTTGACGTGCTCCGCAGAACCTGCCCGGAAGCCGTGGACCGCGCGGTAGTTGCCGGTGACATCTGCTTTGACCGGATGATTGCCAGCTGCGGCCTACGGTCTCGCTACCGGCGCGCGCTCGGTGTCCGTGATGACCAGACCCTGGTTACCGTGAGCTCGACGTGGTCTCCGGACTCGACCTTCGGACAGCACATCACCGTGTACCGACGGTTGCTGGACGAACTGCCGGCTGACCAGTTCCGAGTCGCCGCTGTACTGCATCCCAACATCTGGGCGGTGCATGGCCGATGGCAGGTGCGGGCGTGGCTCGCTGACTGCCTGACCGATGGCCTGTTGGTGATCCCGCCCGAGGAGGGCTGGCGGGCCACGATGATCGCTGCGGACTGGGTGCTGGGGGACCATGGCTCGACCACGGTCTATGCGGCGGCCTTAGGTAAGCCGGTCACGTTGGCCGCGTTTCCCGAGCACAACGTTCGTCCGGGCAGCCTCGCTGATCATGTCGCCCGCCATGCGCCCGGACTGCGGCATGATCGCCCGTTGCTGCCTCAGCTTCGAGCCGCCGCGTCCGCCATGGCGCCGACGGCCGGTCCCGCGGTGGCCGGTGCGCTGACTTCCAAGCCCGGCGAGAGCGCGCGGATTCTTCGGGCCACCATGTACAGCTTGCTCGGGCTGCCCGAGCCGGCCGGCCCGGCCGTGGTCGCGCCGTTGCCCGACCCACGTCCGATTACTGCGATCACTGATTGAGGAGTTTGGTGATGATTGATCCGATAGATCCTGACTGGAGGGTGACCGTGACCCTCGGTACGTCGGCAGACGCGGCCGGCGGTTGGACTGTGAACTGGCAACACCAGGGCCCGGCGCCGCTCGCCTTCGTGCCAGGAGGCAGTTGCCAGCTGGCCCGGGTCGGCGAAGCCGATCCACGGACGTTAACCGTCGCTGACATCGTGCTGCATCCACCGGCCACCAGTAGTGCCGACGCCGCGCAGGTGGCACGAACCAGCTTCACCGAGTGCGCCGCCGCTATCGTCGCGATACCCGTGGGCCGGTGCGAACTGAGCGCGTGGTCGCGTGACGAGCAATGCGTCGTGCTGCCCCGCGATGACGCCGACCCGGACGATGATGTCCTGCGCGCGGCGATCGCCTATGTCAGTTGGTCCTCCGGTCAGCCGCTGGCTGTGATGGCCCAGAACCGTGCGATCCGATTGACCGAGCGACGCGCCATGGTGGAGTTTCTGGGCTCGCCGGCTCCAATCAGGCACCTGTCGCAGACTGATCCAGGTCAGCCAAACGTGCCTGGATGACCTGAGCAATGGGGTCGCCGATCTCGGCGTAAAGATCCCTAGCCTGGGTCAAATAGCCGCGGGCCGGCATCGCATCGCCCATGCCGGCCATGGTCTCGCCGAGCTGGTACAGGAGATCAGCTTGGTAGTACGGCGAGCCCTTGTCTCGCATCAGTTCCAGCGCCTCGGTCAACGTGGCCACCGCCGTCTTCGGCTGGCCGCGTTCGGTGTGCACGATCGCAAGGAACCGTAGGGCGCGGGCGTACTGGGTCCAATCCGCAAGCTCTCGCATCACCGTCAGCGAATCGCTGAGGGCCCGGGTCGCCTCCTCGTATCGGCCTCGCTTGATCAGGACTTCGCCGATATCCCGCTGGCACAGGCCCACTCCCCGCACGATGCCCAACTCGGCTTGTAGATCCCGGGCTTTGATGTAGTAGTCCAGCGCGGCGTCCAGATCGCCCGTGCAGGTGGCGGCCCGACCGAGTTGCGACAGCGCGGTCGCCTCGGTCGCTTCGTCGCCTTCCGTCTGTGCCAGGCCCAGCGCGATGGTGTTCTCGTCGACGGCGTCGCCATACCGGCCGATCTTGACGTAGGCGTAGCCCAATTGCGAGTGCAACCGTGCCTCGGCCAACCGGTTGTCGGCGTGCCGAGCGGCCGCGATACCCAGTGTGTGTACGTTGATCCATTCGTCGTAGTGCCGGTAGTGCAGAAACCATCCCCACAGGGCTTCGCAGAACTGCCACACGAGGTCGTCGAGCCTACGATCGTTCGCCGCGCGCAGCGCCGCGAACAGGTTTACCCGTTCACTCTCCAGCCAGACCAACGCGTCCCGCTCGTCGTGGAACAACTCGGTGGGCGGTTGGTCGTGGTGGTAACGCGAACCCAGGCGATCTCGCAGCGGATGTACCAGCAGGTCGGCGGACACCGCTGTATCGAGGTACCACTCGATCATCCGCCGAGTCGCCTCGTCCCGGGCGCCCAGGTCGTCGTAGCGGTCGGCCTGTCCGTGTGCGTGCAGCCGAACAAGATCATGGAATCGATACCGCTGATCACCGATCTCGATGAGGAGATGTGTTTCGGCCAACTTGTCCAGGTGATCTTCGGTGTCCTCCGCTGGTTCCCGGACCGCCGCCGCGATGGCATCCACGCCGAAGTGCGGTCCCGGATGCAACGCGCACACCCGGTACAGCCTGGCCAGTTGCGGCGCCAGCACTTGGTAGGACACATCGAACACGGCCTGGACGGAGAACTCCTCGTCCCGGGACAGTGCGGTGAGTCGTCGCCGTTCCGACCGCAGGTCATTGACCTCGCGGGACACCCGGCGCTGCGGCCGAGTGGCGAGTCGAGCCCCGACCAGGGAAAGGGCCAGCGGCAGGCCATCGCACAACTGAGCCAACTCGTGCACCGCCCGGTGCTCGGACGCCCAGCGGGACTCGTCCAGGAACTGGCGAAGCAGCGTCAGCGAGCCATCGGTGTCCAGCGGGTCGATGTCCACG
>DASZLR010000155.1:0-1881 GCA_035552275.1 Pseudonocardiaceae bacterium
GCTGCAGTCGCGCATGGAGCACGTCACCGCACTGGGCGGCACCGTCACCGCCACCACGTCGGTGCGCTACGGCGACATCTCCGGACCACCACGCGCCCACCAGCTGGAACTACGGGCATCGTGGACGGCGACCAACCCCGAGGTCGGGGTGCACGTCGAGGCGTTCTGTGAGGTGCTGGAGCACGCCGCGGGCCTACCGCCGACCGGGGTCACCGACCTGGGCTCGCGGTCACGCGCCTGACATGGGCGAACCTGGGGCCCACGGGCCCGACAGCAGCGCGCCCGAGAGCACCGAACCCGAAGCCACACCGCTACTCCATCCGGCCGACGGCGTTCCCGATATCTCCGTGACCGTTCGCGAGATCGAGGCGGCAGCCCAACGCCTGGAGCGTGGCCGCGGGCCGTTTGCGGTGGACGCCGAGCGAGCGTCGGGTTTCCGCTACTCCAACCGGGCCTATCTGATCCAGATCCGGCGGGCCGGCGCCGGCACGGTGCTCATCGACCCGGTCAGCCACGGCGCCGACCAGCTGACCGCGCTGCGACCCGTCGCCGAGGTGCTGGCCACCGACGAATGGATCCTGCACGCCGCCGATCAGGACCTGCCCTGCCTGGCCGAGGTCGGCATGCGGCCGCCGGCGCTGTACGACACCGAGCTCGCGGGGCGGCTGGCCGGATTCGACCGGGTGAACCTGGCGACCATGGCCGAACGGCTTTTGGGTTTCGGCTTGGCCAAGGGACACGGCGCCGCCGACTGGTCCAAGCGCCCGCTGCCCGCAGAATGGCTCAACTACGCGGCCCTGGACGTGGAGTTACTCATCCAGCTGCGCGCGGCGATTTCGGATGTGCTGGCGGGGCAAGGCAAAACGGATTGGGCCGCACAGGAATTCGACTATCTGCGGGCCGTGGGCGCCAGGGAGATTGCGCCGGTTGTCCGACGGGACCGCTGGCGACGGACGTCGGGAATCCATCGGGTGCGCGACCGGCGAGGCCTGACCGCGGTTCGCGAATTGTGGGTGGCGCGTGACCGTATCGCGCAGCGCCGTGACGTCGCGCCCCGCCGCGTGCTGCCGGATTCGGCCATCATCGACGCCGCGGTCGCCGATCCGAAGACGGTGGCCGACCTCGTCCAGTTACCGGTGTTCGGCGGACGCAACCAGCGTCGCAGCGCCGAGATCTGGTTGGCGGCGCTGGAAACGGCCCGGCAGGTACAGGATTCGCCGGACGAGGCCGAGCCGCCTGACGGGCCGCCGGCACCGGCGCGGTGGAGCAGGCGGAAGCCGGAGGCCGCCGCACGGCTCGAGGCCGCTCGGGCGACGCTGGCGGAAGTGTCGGAGCGGGTGGGGGTTCCCACCGAGAACCTGATCTCACCCGACCTGGTGCGACGGCTGTGCTGGGACTGGGCGGGCGCACCCGATCCCGTCGAGGCCGTCGAAGAGTTCCTGCGTGCCGGCCAGGCGCGGGCGTGGCAGCGAGAGCTCGTGGTCCCCGGCCTGGCTCGCGCACTGCAGCCACCGGCGGATTAGGTGCCGCCTGGGGCTAGTCCAGATGCTCGCGGATTTCCGCTTCGGAAACGCTGCTGCCCAGCGCCGCAACCCAACCGGTGATCCGGCGGGCGATGTCCTGGTCGGTCAGCCCCAGATCGGCCAGCACCTCACCCCGCGACGCGTGCTGGTAGAACTGCTGCGGCAGGCCGACGTCGCGGCAGGGCGTGTCGATCTCCGCACCACGCAGCGCGGCCGACACCGCCGAACCGACTCCGCCGTTGACGCCGTTGTCCTCGCACGTGACGACCAGTTTGTGCTGCCCCGCCAGTTCGAGAACGCCATCGGACACCGGCAGCACCCAACGGGGGTCGATCACCGTCACGCCGATGCCCTGGTT
>DASZLR010000156.1:0-68139 GCA_035552275.1 Pseudonocardiaceae bacterium
AACGTGGTCCGCTCCTGGGAATCTTGAATCGCCGCAATGCCGTCAAGCGGCAGCGTGTGGCACGTTCACGGCAGCGGTTGGTGATTCCACAGCACCGAGACCGGCATGGTGTAGATGCCATCGCCTCGGGACGCCGATTCCGTGCCGAGGTGCAGCAGCACTCCGGCGCGCAGCTTCGGCCCGAGTTGGCCGCGCAGCCAGCGCAGACCGCGCAGGGCGTCGGCTCCCGGGGACGTCGATGCCTTGACCTCAATGGCGACAACGCGCCCACGCTGGTCTTCCAGCACGAAATCGATCTCGCGTTTGTCGGCTGTTCGTAGATGAAACAGGTCGACCCGCTGATCGTGGTAGGCGGTCGCCTTGAGCAGCTCGGTTGCCACGAAGGTCTCCACCAGCGGCCCGAGTGCGAGGTGCCCCGGCTCGGCGAGCCCGAATTCGTCCACGCCGAGCAAGTGGGCCGCCAGACCGGAATCGGTGGGATAGAGCTTCGGGGTTTTGATCGATCGGGAAGTGAGGTTTGTCGACCACGCCGGAAGACTCGTGGTCAGGTACACCATGTCCAGATAGGACAGATAGTTCCGGGTGGTTTCCCGGGCCAGTTCCACGCTTTGCGCAAGGTCCGTCAGCACAGCAATACTGCCCGCGCGGGCGGCGATCACCCGCAGCAGTGCCGACAGCGCATCGCCACGCGTAATGGTGGCAAAGTCTCGAATGTCACGATTGATCACGGTACTCAGATAGCCGTCGTACCACGCACGGCGTGCCACCGCCGACCCGATGCCCAACATCTCGGGATACCCACCTGCGGTAACGCAGCCAAGGTACTGCGGGCGGGTCCACGCCGAGTCCGCCACCAAGCGCGACGGGTCATCGAAGACGTTGTTCAAGAAGGCGGGAATAGCGGTAGTGCGTTCGGCCATGCTCAACGGCCACAGCTCGACGAACGCCAATCTGCCGGCCAGAGACTCTGACAATGTGGGAATCGTCAGAAACCGGCTGGAGCCGGACAAGATGAATCGACTCGGCCTCGGATCAGTGTCGACCGCCACCTTGATCGCGCGCACGATCTCATCCCCGCCAAGTTGCACCTCATCGATGACCCGCGGCGGATCGCCATAGGCGACGAACGCCGCAGGATCGTCATGCGCCGCCCGCAGGGTATCGGCCCTGTCCAATGTCCGGTAGCTACCGTCCGTCGTGGCCAGATACTCCCTCAGCAGCGTCGTCTTGCCCGACTGACGCGGCCCGCTGACCATGACGATCCGCAGATACTTCGCCAGCTCCGCGAGGCGCTCCGCCGCCAGCCGAGGCACCAAGCGCCGGTCATCGCTGCCACTGCTCACAGACATGACACTAGAGTAGTCTGATATTTGACCAGTCACTAGTCAAATATCTGGAAGCCTGGCTTCCGTCACGCTGGCACGGCGCATCAGCCTGACGCGGCGCGGCTGGCGGCGGCGAGGAAGGACTTCACCAGCGCCGGGTCGGCGTAGTAGCCGTCGCCCATGCCGGACATCGCGCGGCGGCGGCCGTACTCGTAGAGAACGGCCAATTTCCACAGCGCGAGGACGGTGTACCAGGTCAGATTGGATAGGTCGCGGCCGGTCGCGGTCGCATAGCGAGCGGCGAGCTGATCTCGGCTGGGATAGCCCGGTTCCAGTGTCGCGACGCCCATCCGCTGGGTCGGCGTCAGCGGCTCGCCGGCCGCCGGATAGGACGCGAGGAAGTATCCGACGTCGAACAGCGGATCTCCGAGGGTGGCCAGTTCCCAGTCCAGCACCGCCAGAATTCGGCCGGGCGAGTCCGGGCCGACCAGGACATTGCCCAGCCGGTAGTCGTTGTGCACGATCGTCGCGTCGGACTCGGCCGGAACGCGCGCCGCCAACCAGGTATCGATCTCCGCGAACTCGGCCGGCGGCCGCCCGTCCTTGTCGGCGATCAGCCGACCCATCCGGCGGAAATGCCGGCCGTTGAAGCCTTCGGGCCGGCCGAGTTCGGCCAGTCCGGCCGCTCGCCAGTCGACGGCGTGCAGCGCGGCCAGCGTATCGACCAGGGCCGCGCCGATCAGTCGCCGGTCAGCGGCGTTGGCCAGGGGATCTGGCGTCGCGTCGGTGACAACCTCGCCGCGCACGTAGCTCAGCACAGAGAACGGCACGTCCAGCACCTCGCCGGCATCGCCCACCGCGAGGACGCGCGGGATCGGCACATCGGTGCCGGCCAGCGCGGCGATCAGCTTCGCTTCCCGCACCACGTCATGCGCTCCTGGTGGAACCGGTGGCGGCGGCGGGCGGCGCACGACCACCTGCCGCTGACCGTCATCGACCAGGTAGGTCAGGTTGGAGTGTCCGTCGCCGATCCGCCGGGTGCGCACCGGCCCCGCGCACAGTCCGCGATCACGCAGGTAGCGCATCAGCGCATTCCGCTGATCATCGGTCCAGTCCCAGTCGCCCACCGTTGCACTCACTGTCCGGTGAATCGGGGCTGGCGCTTGTCCTTGAACGCGGCCAATGCTTCCGGCATGTCCGCGCCCCGAGTCAGCAGCGACTGTCCGCGGTTCTCCAACTCCATCGCCGCCGCGTAGGAACCCACCTCCATATTGGCCTGCAACGCCCGCTTGGACATCCGCACGCCGGCCGGAGAATTCCCGGCGATGGTCCGCGCCAGGGCGACCGCCTCATCGTGCAGGTCCTCGGCCGGCACCACCCGGTTCACCAGACCGATCCGGTGTGCCTCGGCCGCGTCCACATTCCGTGCGGTGTACGCCATCTCGGCCGCCCGGCCGGGACCGATCAACCGGGTGAGCTGCCAGGACGTGCCCAACTCGCCGGCGGACAGGCCTACTTTCACGAAGGCGGCGCTGAACTTCGCGGCGGGCGACGCCAACCGAATGTCCGCGGACAGTGCCAGCGACAAACCTCCGCCGGCAGCGGCGCCGTGCACCGCCGCGATCACCGGGAACGGGAGCGCGCGGATCGCGGCGACCGAATCAGCCGCCAGTTCCTCGAAACGCACGAATTCGCGGACACTCATTCGGGTGATCACCTCGATCTCGGCGAGGTCGAAGCCGGCGCAGAAAGCCCGGTCACCGGCGCCGGTGAGGATGAGCGCGCGAGCCTGGCTGTCCCGCAGCGCCCGTGTGGCGGCCCGGAACTCGCCGAACATCTCCACGGTCATCGAGTTCATCCGGTCCGGCCGGTTGACCGTCAACCGCAGCACGCCGTCCTCGGGTTGGTCCAGGACGATCGTGTTGAACAGCGGCGGGTCGAAGTCGAGCATCGGTGTCTCCCGGTGGTCAGCTGAACTCGGGCGGGCGCCGCTCACGCAGGGCGGCCAAGGCTTCGGGCAGGTTCTCGTCCCTGGTCAGCAGGGCCTGGCCGCGATTCTCCAGTTCCAGCGCCGCCGCGTACGAGCCGACCTCCATAGTGGACTGCAATGCCCGCTTCGACATCCGCACGCCGCTCGGCGAGTTGGCGACGATCAGCTCGGCCATCGCGATGGACTCGGCGAGCAAGTCCTGATCTTCGATCGTGCGGTTCACCAGGCCGATTCGCTCGGCCTCGTCGGCGTCAACGAACCGGCCGGTGTAGGCGAGTTCGGCGGCCAGCGCCGGACCGATGATCCGGGGCAGCAGCCAGGACGCGCCAAGGTCGCCAGCCGACAGTCCGATTCGGACGAACGCGGCGTTGAACTTCGCCGACCGGGACGCCAGTCGGATGTCGGCGGCCAGGGCCAGGGACAGCCCGCCGCCGGCCGCCGCGCCGTTCACCGCCGCGACCACCGGCACCGGCAACGCGCGCACCGCCAGCAGCGCCCGCGCCGCGTGCTCCTGCCGGCCGAGCATCCCCATCGCGGTCAGTTCGGCGAGTTCGTCGGCGTCGTCCAGGTCGTAGCCGGCGCAGAACGCGTTGCCGGCGCCGGTGAGGATGAGCACCCGGGTGTCGTCGGTGTCGGCCACGGCGAAGGCGAGCGATTCGAGTTCGGCGAACATCGTCACCGTCATCGCGTTGTACCGGTCGGGACGGTTGAGCGTGGCCAGGACGATGCCGTCGCCGGGTCGGGTCAACTCGATGGTGTCCAGCTTGAGATCGAGCACGTTCTCGGGTTCCATCAGCGCATCCTGGCGTCGTCCGGCACGGCGGCCACCATGGCTTCCTCGTCCCGGTCGCGGATGGCGTCCCGGATTCGGGCCTGCGCGCCGGACCAGCCGTGCAGCGCGAACAACCGGTCATACACCCGGGACGCGGCGTACTGCGCGACCGCGTAGGCGAGGCTGCGCCGGGCGGCTTCCTCGTCCTCGTCAACGGCGCAGATCAGGATGCCCAGCAGTGCGACGTCCGTGTGTTCCCGGCCCGATTCGGCCAGTCCCACCGCCAATTCCGGCCGTACGACCTCCTTGACGTAGTGCGCGGTGAACATCGGATGACCGACCAGCCCGTCGGCGACCTTGCCGGCGACGTGGATCATCTTTCGGTTGACGCCGGCCGTCCAGATCGGCAGTCGGGGCTGGACCGGCGGCGCGGTGTCCGAGGTCGGCCGCAGGTGCAGCCGGTAGAACCGGCCGTCGTGGTCGACCGGCCCTTCGTGCAGCAGCCACAACTTCCGCAGGACGGTGACCAGTTCCTCCATCCGCGCCGCTGGCGCTTCGCCGCTGACGCCGTGCCAGTCGGTCATCATCCGGGGCGTGCCGTTGCCGAGGCCGAGGATCAGCCGGCCCCCGGACAGTTCGTCCAGGTCGCGCGCCTCCGCCGCCCACACCAGCGGGCTGCGGCCGACGCCATACGCGATGCTGCTGCCCAGCCGGACGCGCTCGGTCGCGCCGGCCAACACCGCCAGCGACACGGTGGCCGACCGGTTGTACAGCTCATTGGTCCAGACCGCGTCGAACCCGGCCCGCTCGGCCCGCACGGCGATGTCCGCCGCACGCCGGAACCGCTCGGGACCGGACCCGGCGCTCAACACGGTCAGCCCGTACATGCCCGTTCCTCTCCGACCGGCCTGGCTAGGCGAACTTCGGCGGCCGCTTGGCCAGGAAGGCGGAAATGCCCTCGCGCGCCTCGCCGAAGGCGAACAGGTCCTGTTCCTGGGCCGCCTCGTAGGCGTGTCCGTCGGCGACCAGCAGGTCGTACGCGGCGTCCACGCTGCGGATCACCGCGCTCTGCGCGGGAAGCGACATCCCGACCAACTCGGCGGCGAGTTCCAGCGCGGCCTGCTCCGCCGAGCCGGCGGCCAGCCGGTCGACCAGGCCGATCGCGTGGGCCTCGTCCGCTGGCACCTGCCGGGCGGTGAGCATGATGTCCAGCGCGCGGCCACGGCCGACCAGCCGGGGCAGCCGCTGGGTGCCACCGGCGCCGGGAATGAGGCCCAGTCTGACCTCTGGCAGCCCGAATTTCGCGTCCGGCCCGGCCACCCGCAGGGTGCAGGCCATCGCCAGTTCCAGGCCGCCGCCGAGGGCGAGACCGTCGACCGCGGCGATGGTGATCCGGTCCGGTGTGGCCAGTCGGTTCACGGTGGTCCGCAAGGCTTCGCCGTACGCGGCGAACTCCTCGGTGTCCGCAGTGGACATCTGTTTGATGTCGGCGCCGGCGGCGAAGAAACCCGGAATCTCGGACGCGACGACGACGACCTTGACCCCGCCGGACCGCTCGACCTCGTCCAACGCCGCGTTCAGGCCGTCGATGAGCGGCCGGCCCAGGGCGTTGGCGGGCGGACGCCGCAGCACCAGCACCCGGATACCGTCACCGGCCGACCGCCAGCTGACCAGTTCGTCTGCCATCTCAAACCTCCAGAGTCGAGTTATTCACGCGCGGCGCGGGAACCGGCCGAAGTCGGGGACGCGTTTCTCGCGGTAGGCGTCGCGGCCTTCTTGGGCCTCTTCGGAGCCGTAGAACAGCAGGTTCGCGTCGTGCGCGAGCTGCTGGATGCCGGCCAGGCCGTCCTCGGCGGCGTGGAAGCTGGCCTTCAGCAGCCGCAACGCGAACGGCGACAGCGCCAGCATCTCCCGGCACCAGGAGACCGTCTCGGATTCCAGTTCGGACAGTGGCACGACGGCGTTCACCAAGCCCATGTCCAGCGCCTGGCGGGCGTCGTACTGCCGGCACAGGAACCAGATCTCCTTGGCCCTACGCTCGCCGACCAGGTGGCTGAGCAGCCCCGCGCCGAACCCGCCGTCGAACGAGCCGACCCGTGGCCCGGTCTGCCCGAACCGCGCGTTGTCGGCGGCGATCGCCAGGTCGCAGACCAGTTGCAGGACCTGGCCGCCGCCGATCGCGTAGCCGGCGACCATCGCGACCACCGGCTTGGGCAGCCGGCGGATCCGCACCTGCAGGTCGGTGACATGAAACCGGCCCGGTCGGCCCGGCTCGGTCTCGTAGCCCGTGTCGCCACGCACCCGCTGGTCGCCGCCGGAGCAGAACGCCTGATCGCCCTCGCCGGTCAGGATGATCACGCCGATGTCGGGGTCCTCGCGGGACTGCTCCAAGGCGTCGGATATCTCGACCAGTGTCTGCGGCCGGAAGGCGTTGCGCACCTCCGGCCGGCAGATGGTGATCTTCGCGATGCCGTCGCCGCTGTAGTCCAGCCGGATGTCGGCGTGGTTGCCAACCCGCGTCCAGTCCACTGTGGTCATACCGGCCATCACGCCATCGTCAGGCCGCCGCTGACGGACAGGGTCTGGCCGGTGATGTACTCGGCGGCGTCGGAGGCGAAGAACGCCACGGCGGCGGCGACATCGGCGGGCTTGGCGAGCCGGCGCATCGGCACCGCGCGGACCATGCCGCCGATGACCTTTTCCGCGTCCTGGCCGGAGTTGTCGGCGAAGGCGCGCAGCGCCGGGGTGTCGGTCGGGCCGGGGCACACCGTGTTCACCGTGACGCCCTGGGTGGCCACCTCGCGGGCCAGCGTCTTGGTGAAGGCGATGATGCCGCCCTTGGCTCCCGAGTAGACCGCTTCCAGCGACGATCCGACCCGGCCGGCGTCGGAGCCGATGTTGACCACCCGACCGAAGCCGCGCTCGATCATCCCCGGCACCACGGCGTGGACGACCCGCAGCGCGCCCTTGAAGTTGATGTCCAGGACGCGGTCCCAGAACTGCTCGGTGGTGTCCAGGAACGGCATGAAGTCGTCCCAGCCGGCGTTGTTGACCACGACCTCGACCGGGCCGAGTTCCTCGGTCACCGACTTCAGCGCGGCCTGCAGCGACGCGGTGTCGGTGATGTCGGCGTGCACGGCGATGGCCCGGCCGCCGGCGGCGATGATCGACTGGGCGGTGGCCCGGCCGGCGTCCAGGTTGAGATCCGCGACGGCGACCTGGAAGTCCTGCTCGCCCAGGGTTTGCGCGATGCCGGCGCCGATGCCCTGCGCGCCACCGGTGACCAGCGCGACACGCTTGCTCATGTGATCCTCCGAATTGGTTGTGCGGCTCAGGTTGTGAAGGTCAGGCGGGCAGGTGCCAGACGACCGGGCCGGCGATGATGGAGTGGCTGGTGAGCTTGCGGCCGAGCACCTGCTGGGCCTCCCGCGCCGCCTCGATCACGGTCGGCAGCGACAGCCCGGTGTCCACGCCCATCTCGTGGAACATGCTCACCAGGTCCTCGGTGGCGATGTTGCCGGTGGAACCGGGCGGCACCGGGCAGCCGCCGAGCTCGCCGAAGCTGGACTCGAAGCTCGCGCAGCCCACTTCCAGCGCGGCGAAGGCGTTGGCCAGGCCCTGGCCGCGGGTGTTGTGGAAGTGCGCGGTGACCTCGACGCCGGCCAGCCGGTCCAGCGCGGCGGTGAAGAACTCCGTCACGTAGGCGGGGTTGGCCATGCCGGTGGTGTCGCCGAAGCCGATCTCGGTCGCGCCGGCCTCGGCGAACCGCTGCGCGAGATCCAGCACCCGGTTCAGCTCGACCTTGCCCTCGTACGGGCAGCCGAACGAGGTGGCGATCACCGCGGCGCAGCTCAGGCCCTCGGCGGTGATCCGCTTCGCCATCACGTCGTTGTCGGCCATGGTCTCGGCCACGGTGCGGTTGACGTTCTTCTTGTTGTGCGTCTCCGAGGCGGACACGAAGATCGCCGCCTCGTGGAACCTGTCCCGCACCGCCAGCGCGTTGTCCAGGCCCTTGCTGTTCGGGATGAGCACCATCAGTCGCACGTCGTCCGGCACGTCGATCCGGTTCAGCACCTCGACGCCGTCGGCGAGCTGCGGAATGACGTCGGGGCGCACGAAACTGGCGACCTCGATGCGCTTCAACCCGGACCGGCCGAGCGCGTTGATCAGCCGGATCTTGTCGTCGGTGGGAATGCGCTCGGGTTCGTTCTGGAATCCGTCGCGCGGCCCCACTTCCCGGATGTGCACCCGCTGTGGTCGGCTCACGACCCCGCTCCTCTCGTCAGTGCCTCTCGGTGCAGTGCTTCGCGGTGCAGTGCTTCCCGGTGTTGGGGCGCGGCCACCTCGATCAGCCGCCGAGCCCGTTCGGGCAGATCGCAGCCGCGCAGGTGGGCCGCACCGTGCTCGGTGACCACCACGTCCACATCGGACCGTGCGGTGGTGACGACCCCGCCGCCGTGCAGCGTCGGGACGATGGCCGAGTGCGCGCCGGACGCGGCCCGCACCGTGATGATGGACCGGGCTCCGGTCAGCGCCGCCGCCCGGGAGAAGTCCACCTGTCCGCCGACCGCTCCAATGTAGACACCACGGCGGACTTCGGCGCCGACCTGGCCGGTGAGGTCGACCTCGATGGCCGAGTTGATCGACACCAGGGAACGCAGTCGGGACAGAATGTGTGGAGCATGGGTGTAGCTCGCCGGACGGAACAACACCGGAAGCTCGTCCAGCCGGTCGTAGAGTTCGGCGCTGCCCAGCGCGGTTCCGGTGACGATCGTCCCGGGGTCGATCTCCTTGTGAGCGCCGGTGAGCACGCCCTTCTCGACCAGGCGCAGCACGCCGTCGGAGATCATTCCGGAGTGGAAGCCGAGATCCTCGTGCTCGGTCAGCCGATCCAGCACCGCCGAGGGCAGCGAGCCGACTCCCATCTGCAGGGTGTCGCCGTCCTCGATCAGCTCGGCGACGTTGGCCGCGATGGCGAGCTCGGCGTCGTCGGCCGGGCGGACCGGCGCCTCATGCAGCGGACGGTCGGTCTCGATCACGGCGGCGAACCGGGGCAGCGGAATGCGCGGAGTGCCGACGGTTGCCGGCATCCGCTGGTTGATCTCGGCGATGAGCACTGGAGTGTGCTCGACGGCGTCGGCGGCGTAGTCGACGCCGACGCCCAGCGAGCAGTATCCGTCGGCGTCCGGTGGCGACACCTGGACGAAGCCGACGTCGGCCGGCAGCCGGCGTTCGGCGAACAGCCGGGGCAGCGCGGAATAGTGGCAGGGCAACACTTCCAGCCGGCCGGCCCGGCTGAGCGCGCGCAGTTCGCCGAGCGCGCCGTAGGACACCAGGGACAGTTGCTCGGGCAGGTGGCGGGTCAGCCGCTCGTCCCAGGTGAGCCCGCAGAACGCCCGATGTGGACCCAGTTCCTCGATCTGGTCGAGCAGGGCGTGCACCAGCGGGGTCGGCTCGCCGCTGCCCTGGGACCACCAGATCCCGGCGCCCGGTGCGATGTGCCGCCCGAGCTGGATCACGGGTCCAGCCGTTGGATGAGAGTGGCGGTGCCCAGCCCGCCGCCGCAGCACATGGTGACCAGGCCGAGTTCGGCGTCCCGGCGTTCCAGCTCGGCCAGGATGGTGGCCATCAGCCGGGAGCCGGTCGCGCCGACCGGATGGCCGAGCGCGATCGCGCCGCCGTTGACGTTGACCCGGTCCATGTCCGGCTTGAGTTCGCGTTCCCAGGCCAGCACCACGGAGCTGAACGCCTCGTTGATCTCGACCAGGTCGATGTCGTTCATGGTCAGCCCGGTGCGGTCGAGCAGCTTCCGGGTGGCCGGGATGGGCCCGGTGAGCATGATGATCGGGTCGACCCCGACCGTGGTCTGGTCGATGATGCGGGCGCGCGGCCGCAGTCCGTGCCGCTGCGCCGCTTCGCGGGACGCGAGCAGCACGGTCGCGGCGCCGTCGGAGATCGGCGACGAGCTGCCGGCGGTGATCCGGCCGTTCTCCTTGCGGAAGGCGGGTTTGAGGCCGCCGAGGGTCGCCAGGTCGGTGCCGGGCCGGATGCTCTGGTCGGCGTGCCGGGTCTCGCCGTCCAGCTCGAAGGGCACCATCTCGGCGTCGAATCGCCTGTCCGCCACGGCTTCCACGGCCAGCCGGTGCGAGCGGACCGCGAACTCGTCCATCTCGGTGCGGCTGATCCGCCACCGGTCCGCGATCAGCTCGGCGCTTTCGCCCTGGTGCACGAAGGCGTACCGGTCGCGCAACTCCGCCGGCCACGGGTCGCCGTACAGCTCGGAGATCGTGCCCGGCGAGTCGATCGGCACGTGCCCCATGTGCTCGACGCCGCCGGCGATGACCAGGTCGTGCGTGCCGGTGCCGATCAGTCCGGCGCCCAGCTCGATCGCGGTCTGCGCCGAGCCGCAGCGCCGGTCCAGGGTCACCGCCGGCACCTCGGGCGGATAGCCGGCCTGCAGCCAGGCGTTGCGGCCGATGTTGCGGGACTGCTCGCCGAACGGCGCGGTGCAGCCGATCACCAGGTCCTCGACCTCGCCCGGCTTGATGCCCGTGCGGCCGATCAGCTCGGCGTAGCAGGCGGCGAGCAGGGCGTTCGGGTGGGTGTCGCGGTACCAGCCGCGCTCCGGGTGGGACTTGCCGATCGGCGTGCGCACCGCCTCGACCAGCAGCACCTCGCGGGCCGCGTCGAGGAACGGGCTGCGAATCGTGGTGGCCACTCACATCACCGTCCCGCCGTCGACCGGCAGCACCTGGCCGGTGATGTAGCCGGCCGCGTCGGAGGCCAGGAACACGAAACTGCCGGCGATTTCCTGGGGCTCGGCCCAGCGGCCCAGGGGGATGCGCGCCAGGGTCTTCTGGGCGAGCTTCTCGTTGGCCCGGATGTTCTCCGTCATCGGCGTGGCGGCCAGCGGTGCGAGCGCGTTGACGGTGACCTGCCGGCGGGCCAGTTCCCTGGCCAGCGACTTGGTCAGGCCGATGATGCCGGCCTTCGCCGCGCCGTAATTTGCCTGCCCGATGGTGCCCTGCAGGCCGGCGGCCGAGGTCACGTTGATGATCCGACCGGTGCCGTCGGCGGGCAGATACGGCAGAACCGCCTGGCTGCACACGAAGCTGCCGACCAGGTGGATGTCCAGGACGCGGCGGAACGCCTCTTCGGTGAGGTCGGGGAACATCGCCGGGGCGATCGCGCCGGCGTTGTTGACCAGGATGTGCAGCTTGCCGCCGGCCAGGGTCGCCGCCCGCTGCGCCGCTTCGTCGGCCGCCGCGCGGTCCCGCACGTCCAGCGCGCTGTACTCGGCCTTGCCGCCGATGCGTTCGGCGGTGGCCTTCGCCGCCTGCTCGTCAATGTCGGTGACCAGCACCGCCGCTCCGGCTTCGGCGAAGGCCGTGGCGACCGCGGCGCCGATGCCGCTGCCCGCACCGGTCACCAGCGCGGACCGTCCGTCCAATCGAAACATCAGCAGCTCCTGGTCAGTAACTCCGGGGAAGGCCGAGAACATGCGAGCCGAGGTAGTTGAGCACCATCTCCTGGCTCAGCGGGGCGATCTTGAGTAGCCGGGCTTCGCGGAAGTACCGCGCCACGTGGTATTCCTCCGAGTAGCCCATCCCGCCGTGGGTCTGCAGCGCGCGGTCGGCGGCCTGGAAACCGGCGTCGGCGCACAGGTATTTCGCGGTGTTCGCCTCGCGGCCGCACGGCTTGCCCCGGTCGTAGAGCCAGGTTGCCTTGCGCAAGGCCAGTTCCGCCGCGTCCAGTCGGGCCAGCGAGTCGGCCAGCGGGAACTGGAGGCCCTGGTTCATCCCGATCGGGCGGCCGAACACCTCGCGCTCGTTGCCGTACCGCACCGCCCGGCGCAGCGCGGCGCGGCCGAGTCCCAGCGCCTCGGCGGCCACCAGCATCCGCTCGGGGTTGAGGCCGTCGAGGATGTACCTGAAGCCCTGGCCTTCCTCCCCGACCCGGTCCTCGACCGGAATCCGCAGGTCGTCGATGAAGAGCTCGTTCGAGGTGACCGCGTTGCGACCCATCTTGCGGATCGGCCGAATGTCCACTCTGGACCGGTCAAGGTCGGTGAGGAACAGGGTCAGCCCGTCGGTCTTCTTCGCGGCGTCCTCGAACTTCGTGGTCCTGGTGAGCAGCAGGACCTTCTCCGACTCCTGGGCCTTGGAGATCCACACCTTCCGCCCGTTGACGACGTAGTGGTCCCCGTCACGGCGGGCGAACGTGGTGATCCGGGTGGTGTCCAGGCCGGCTCCGGGCTCGGTGACCCCGAAGCACACGTGCAGGTCGCCGTTGACGATGCGCGGCAGTGTGCGCTTCTTGAGTTCCTCGGAGCCGTGCACGATCACCGGGTGCATGCCGAAGATCGACAGGTGCATGGAGCTGGCCGCGTTCATGCCGCCGCCGGATGCGGACACTTCTTCCAGCAGCAGCGCGGCTTCGGTGATGCCGAACCCGTGGCCGCCGTACTCCTCCGGGGTGGTGATGCCCAGCCAGCCGCCCTTGGCGAAGGCGTCGTAGAACTCGGCGGGGAACTCGTGGGCCTGGTCCTTGTCGAGCCAGTACTCGTCATCGAACTTGCCCGCCAGTTCGGCCACCGCCTTGCGGATGGTGGCCTGGTCCTCGGTCAGTTCAAAGTCCACAGCAGTTCTCCGACACTCGATCCGGCTCACGTCGATTTGGTCTAACCATATCAAATGGATGACCAAATGGACAGCATGGCGGCCAGGGTCACTTCGGCGCGGGCGCGGCGATGGCGGTCGTCGTGGTGCAGCCAACCGGCGCTGGGCCGCCGGCCAGCCGGTTTGTGAGCCAGTCCAGGGCGGCGGGCATTCCGGTGAGCATGACCGACGCGTGCTCGCCGACCTCGTGGCGGACGTAGCTGACCGAATCCCCGTGCGCGCAGTAGTCGCGGACCGTCGCGTCGGCGCCCGCGATCGGGACGAGTTCGTCGTGCACGGCGTGGTACACGTAGATCGGCGCGGTGGGCGTCGTGCCGCCGAGATCGAGCTGGTCGAAGGCCGCGGTCACCGCCGGCAGGGCCAGGAAGTCGTTGAACGACACGGTCAGGTAGTCGCTCATGTTGATCAGCGCGTGCCCGGCCAGGTTGGCCACCTCGCACTGGGATCCGGCCGTGGCCAGCAACGCCAGCGAGCCGCCGGAATAGCCCCACAGACCGGTCGGCGTCGCGGGTCCGGGCAATCCCAACGGGGCGAACCGTTGGGCGGCGCGCAATCCGTCCAGAATCGCGTATCCCGGTTGCCGCGCCGCGCCCCACTCGCTGTCCGGACCTTCGTAGTCCGGGACGGACACCGCGAAACCCTGGGCCACGGCGGCGTCGATGGCCACCAGCTCCGCCTGGTTGACGACCTCGCCGAGATCCCCACCCAGCAGCAACGCGTGCGAGGGCGCGCACCGCGCCGCCGACGCGTCCTCGGCGATCTGGTACGACAGCAGACCTTTCGGCGTGCCGCCGGTGGGCAGCAGCACGGTGGTGACCGTCGCCATGGGGTCGCCCTGCCAGTCGGTGCTCCGGTACAGCAACTGCCATGCCCGAACCGGCTCCGGCAACACCCCGAACGCCGCCAGCAGCACCGGACGCGACCGCAGAATCGTGCCTGGCGCGGTCGACGCGTAGCCGGACGGCGGCTGGTAAAAGGGATCGGTCGGGCTCGGCGCAATCGATCCGGTCGATCCCGCCGACGCCGGGGCGCAGACCGCCACGGCCAGCATCAGGACACCAGCCAGGGCCAGCGCCGGAGCGGCATTCCGGCCCATGCTCACGCCGCCGGGACCAGCGGGAGCGCGGCGGCGAGCCGCTCGTTCCACACTTCCGGCCCGCCGAACAGGCGGTTGTTCAGCTTGGCGCGCTTGTAGAACAGCTGGAGGTCGTGCTCCCAGGTGTAGCCGATCGCGCCGTGCACGGTGAGCGCACTGTCCGCGACCTGCTCGGCCGAGGCGCACACCTGCGCCTTGGCGGCGGCCGCGTGCAGGGCGGCCTCCGGGTGACCCTGATCGATCGACGCGGCGGCGAAGTAGACGATGGAACGCGCTGACTCGACGGCGACCAGCATGGTGGCGGCAGCGTGCTTGACGGCCTGGAACGAGCCGATCGGCGCACCGAACTGGTGGCGCTGCTTGCTGTACTCGACGGCGAGATCCAACATCCGCTCGGCCGCGCCGAGGCTGTCGGCCCCGATGAGCGCCGCCTGCCGCAAGGCGGCCCGCGCGAGCACGGTCTCGGCATCCGCGTCGATCCGCCGGCCCCGTGCGCCGGCCAGGGTGACATCGGCCACCGAACGGCTGCGGTCCAGCAGCGGGCGGGCGGTCACGACCACGTCCGGGCCGTCCGCCACGTCAACCAGGAACAGGGCCCGCTCATCGGTCGATCCGACCGGGCGCGCCGGCACGATCAACCGACTGGCCCGGTCCGCGCCGAGCACCCGGTTGACGGTGCCGCGCAAGACGCCATCGTCAACCTGGACGGAACCGACGGCATCGGCCGGATGGCCGGCATCCACGGCCAGCACGGCGAACTCGCCCTCGCCCAGCGAGGCGGCCGCCAGCGCCGGCAGCCCGGCCAGCGCGGGAACGGCCAGCACCGATCCCAGCCAGGCGGCCGACGGCGCGGCGGCCCGACCGAGTTGCTCCGCCGCCAACGCGAGTTCCAGCAGCCCGCCACCCTGGCCGCCGTGTTCCTCCGGTGAACCCAGGGCGAACCAGCCCTCCTGAACGAACCGCCGCTCGAACCCGGTGGCGTCACCGGAATCCAGCCAGCCGCGCACCGCCTCGGCGGACGCGAACCGGTCCAGCCAGCCCTGGAAGGACTCGCGGAACAGCTCCTGGTCTTCGGTCAGGGTCCACCGCATGCTGCGCCTCCCGGGGTCACGTCACCATCACTGGTTCAATGTCATGAACATGCCTTAGCTGCCATCGCCGAAATGGTATCTTAGGTCAGACCGTTTATGCGACCGGTGGGGAGATCCACATGGCGGACGTCCGCGCTCAGCGATCGACAACCAGTCAGCCCCCCGTGCGGCTCACCCCGATGGAGGTGCCCAAAGCCTCCGACGTGCTGGCCCACGACCTGCGCGAGCGAATCCTGAACGGCGAGTTCACCGAGGGTGTGCCACTGCCGCCCGAGCGCGAACTCGTCATCCAGACCCAGATGAGCCGCACCACAGTTCGCGAGGCCCTGCGCATCCTCGAAGTCCAGGGCCTGGTCAAGATCAAGACCGGCCGGTCCGGCGGCGCCTACGTGCAACGCCCGGACGGCGCCTCCGTCGCCAGCTCGGTCAGCCTGCTCATCCGCGGCCAACAGGTGCGGCTGGCCGACCTCCTGGAGACCAGGGAGGCGATCGAACCGTTCTGCGCCAGCCTCGCCGCCCGAAACCGGACCGACGCCGACCTCGCCCGGCTGGACGGCGCGAACAAGATGATCGCCGACACCGATGCGACCCTCGCCCGGTTCCTCCAGTCCAATGTAGACTGGCATGTGGCCGTCGCGGCCGCCAGCCACAACGAGATCCTCACCGGCCTGATGACCGCGCTGTCCCGGGCGATCTACGCCGCCACCGAGAACGAGCAGTTCATCGACACCGAGGTGCGCCGAACCACCGTTCGGGCGCACCGGTCCATCACCGACGCCATCCGCGCCGGCGACCCGGACGCCGCCGTGCGCCGGATGAACCGGCACGTGCACACCTACGCCGAAGCCATCCTCAAGGTCGAACAACGCACCAAAATCGCGGTGCCGGAGGAGAACTGAACTACGAATCGGCCTTGATGGGCAGAAACGCTTCGACAATCGACCGATTCGCGAGTATTCCACCGCGGACGTGGGTGACCAATCCCATCCCCTCCAGCGCGTTGAGATCGCGAGACACGGTCTTGCGAGTCTTGCCGGCGTACGCCTCGGCGATTCGCGGGCTGACCTCCCGGATTTTGGATCTCGGCACGGGGGTCGTCGGCAGGGCGAGCACCAGCGCCCGCTGACGAGCCTTTGCCGGCGTGTCCTGTCCGCTGAACAGATCGTGGACGTAATTTTCCCACGTGACACTCATCTGCTGGTGCCTGATCTCCGCGATCTGCTCCCGTAGCTCGTCCACGAAGCCCTGCATCGCATACTTGATGAAGCCTTCGACCGGATAACTTCCCTTACTCGTCCGATCCAGCTCGATGTAATATACTTCGCGGGTCCGATTGTAATGATCCGACAGCAGATGAGCCGAAGGTATCGGAATTCCCGCCTGAATCATCAGTTGAAACTCGATCAATCGTGCGGTGCGCCCATTCCCGTCGCCGAATGGATGTATCCAGGCAATGTACAGATGAGCGAGAATAGATTTGAGAACGGCGAAAGTAAATGCCAGCTCCTTGTTGTCGTCCGGTGGCCGCATATTTTCGAGCCACTCGCACAGACGATTCAGCAGGTACGCACAGTCTCGGGCCGGCGCTCCCCGATACCTCGCGACCACGACGCTGTCCTCGCGCACCTTGCCTGGCACGACGCCATCCCGCAGCGGAAGCCCTTCGAGAATGCGGCGGTTGAACTCCGCGATCCGGTCCGTATCCAGCCGCAGCGGCCTGCCGTCGACCACGTCACGGATGATCTCATTGCAGACCCGCACGATGTTGTCGATCTCCCTGCCCAGGTACTCCCGCGACACGGGCAGCTCAAGTTCGCCCTGGACCCGCGCGAGCACTTCGTCCTCGGACAGCGTGTTGCCCTCGATGCTGGTCGTCCCGTGGATGCCCTTGCTCAGATAGACCTGATGGAGCCGGCGAGCGACATCGGGGCTCAGTGGAGCGCCGGCCACATGCTCACACTTGGACTCGGCTTCACCGAACAGAAGCCAGGTCTGGTAGTCCAGCTTCCGCAAGTCGAACAAGAACGTGATCCACGGGTGACTGCGCAGGTAGGCATGATCGGACATGAGGCCAGCCTAGATTATTGAGGCGCTTTTTGTCCATGTGAGTGTCCAGCACGATGTCCACCATCATGTCCGACAGCACCTCCGTTGTCCGTTGGCCGTTCGGTGCCGATCGGTCAGGAGCTCTGACGCATCGCATCGCGGATTTCGGTGATGGCGGCGGGGTTCTCCGCGCCGGAGAGGTCGCCCGGATCCTGGTCGAGCACGGCCGCCCGGACGGCCCGGCGCATGATCTTCGCCGACCGCGTCTTGGGCAACTGCCGCACCTGGTAGACGGCACTGGGCGCGAACGGCTTGCCCAGCGCGGTCGCGACCATCTCGCGCAGCACGGCCGAAATGTCCGCTGGATTCGCGTCGATGCCGGCGCGCGGCACCCAGAACGCCCACACCGCCTCGCCCTTCTTCGGGTCCGGCACACCGACCACGGCCGCCTCGGCGACCGCCGGATGGGTCACGAGCACCGCCTCGACCTCGGCCGGCGCGAGCCGCTTGCCGGCGATGTTCATCACGTCGTCCGAGCGACCGCGCAGGAACCACTGGCCGTCGGCGTCGATCAGCGCGTAGTCGCCGTGCCGCCACATGCCGGGGAACGTCGACCAGTAGGTCTCCAGGTACCGCTCGTCGTCCTTCCACACGCTGCGGGTCATCGCCGGCCAGGGCTGGCGGCAGACCAACTCCCCCACCTCGCCGCGCACCGGCCGGCCGGCGTCGTCCACCACGTCCACGTCCATGCCCAGCGACGGGCCGCCCAGCGAGCAGCTGCGAATCGGCTCGACCGGGTAGGGCGCCAGGAACGAGCCGCCGACCTCGGTGCCGCCGGAGAAGTTGATGATCGGGACGCGGCCGCCGAAAACGTCGCGGGCCAGCCATTCGTAGGAATCCGGGTCCCACGGTTCCCCGGTCGATCCGAGGACGTGCACCGAGGACAGGTCATAGGCCGCCGGGTCGAACGACTCGGTGGTGCGCAGGGTCCGGATCAGCGTCGGTGACACGCCGAGCATCGTCACCCGGTGGCGTTGCGCCAGCCGCCACAGCCGGTCCAGCCCCGGCACGTCCGGCGAACCCTCGTAGAGCAGCAGGGTCGCGCCGTTGGCGTGGGTGCCGATGATCGACAGCGGCCCCATGATCCAGCCCATGTCGGTCACCCAGCAGAACACCCCGCCCTCGCCGACATCGAAGGAGTAGGCGACTTCGCTCGCGGTCTTGACCAGGAACCCGGCGTGCGTGTGCACGGCGCCCTTCGGCCGGCCGGACGTGCCCGACGTGTAGGCGAGCAGCAGGGTGTCGGTGGCCCGCATCGGCTCGACCGGGCCGGGATCGCCGGTTCCGGCCAACAGATCGGACCACAGCACGTCCCGGGCGGCAGCCGTTTTCGGTTCCTGGTCCAGATTTCCGACGAGCACCACGTGCCGGACTGTCGGACAGTCGTCCAAAGCCTCGTCCAGCAACGGTTTCATCGCGACCTCGCGCCGCCGACGCACCGTGCCGTCGGCGACCACGACGGCCTTGGCGTCGGCGTCCCGCAGCCGGGACGCGATGGCGCCGGGCGCGAAGCCGGAGAACAGCGGCACCAGCACCGCGCCCAGCCGCGCGATCGCGTACAGCGCGACGGCCGCCTCCGGAATCATCGGCAGGAACAGCGCGACCGCGTCGCCCTTGCCGATGCCCAGGCCGCGCAGCCCGGCCGCCAGCCGACCGGCCTGCTCGTCCAGTTCGCCGAAGGTGAGCGTGCGGGTCGTGCCGTCCTCGGCCTCGTGCACCACGGCCGGTCGGTCCGGCGTGGCCGCCGCCCAGCGGGTCAGGCAGGCGTCGACGACGTTGAGCTCGCCGCCGACGAACCAGTCGGGATGCTCGATGCCGGCCGAGAGGTCCACGACCCGCGAGTACGGCACCCGGAACGGCAACCGGAGATCCCGCACCACCGCGTCCCAGTACCAGCCGATGTCGGCCACCGACCGGGCGCGCAGCTGCGCCAGCGAGTCGATGCCGTGCGTCCGGGCCAACCGGGCGACGTTCGCGGTGGCCAGGTAGTCGGCGGTGGGAGTCCAGGTGTAGCCAGCCACGTCAACTCCTTGGCATGCCGAGGATCCGCTCGGCGACGATGTTGCGCTGGATGAAGGTCGATCCGCCGGCGATCGCGGTGCCGCGCGCCTGGTAGGCCAGCCGCAGCCAGCGCGACTCGCCGGCCTTCTCGCCGGACGACTCGGTGTCGGGCGCGAGTTGGCCGTCGACGCCGTCCAGGGACAGCCGGAAATCGGCCAGGTCTTCCACCAGTGGGCAGAAGTACAGCTTGCCGATCGAGGTCACCGGGCCGGGCGGGCCGCCGGACGCCGCCTGGGTCACCACTCGCTGCCCGATCAGGTGGTGGATCAGCGCGCGGCCGTACAGGTCCGCGACCCGCTGCCGGAGCACCGGGTCCGTCCCGAGTGGACGGCCGTCCGGCCCGGTGCGGGCGGCGATGTCGGCGATGATGTCCTGCACCGCGCGGCTGGTGTTGACCCGACCGGTGGCGATCGCCACCCGTTCGTAGGACAGCGTGCCCATCGCGACCCGCCAGCCGCCGTCGATCTCGCCGATCACCAGTTCGTCCGGGACGAACACGTCATCGAGGAACACCTCGTTGAACTCGGCCTCGCCGAGCAGGTGCGCCAGCGGCCGGACGGTGATGCCGGGACTGTTCATCGGCAGCACGAAGAAGGTGATGCCCTGGTGTCGCGGCCCTCCCCCGGTGCGGGCCAGCAGGATGGCGTGCGCGGCGAGTTGGGCCCGGCTGGTCCAGATCTTCTGTCCGTTGATCCGCCAGCCGCCGTCGACCCTGGTTGCCTTGGTGCGCAACGAAGCCAGGTCCGAGCCGGCGTCCGGCTCGGAGAACAGCTGGCACCAGATCTCCTCGCCGGTGAGGATCGGCCGGAGGAACCGTTCGCGCTGCGCGTCGGTGCCGAAATCCATGATCGTCGGGCCGGCGAAGTCCTCGCCGATGATGTTGAGCCGTTCCGGCGCGCCCGCCCGGTCGGTCTCCTCGGCGAAGACGGCACGCAGTTTCTCGTCGACACCCCGGCCGCCGTACTCCTTCGGCCAGGACAGCCCGGCATAGCCGGCGTCGAACAGCAGTTTCTGCCACTGCCGCCAGAACGGCAGCTTGCCCACCAGATCGGGTGGCTCCGGCCAGGGCAGCCGAGGCAGTGTCTCGGCCAGCCACTGCCTGATCTCCGCCCGGAAGCTGGCTTCCTCCGGCGAGTCGGCGAGATCCACGTGAGCCTCCCATCGCGACGGTCCAATGATAGTATAGGTCAGACCAAAAAGGGAGGGTTCGTGACAGCCGACATCGTGGACGAGGTCGCCTTCGACGTCGAGCGCGGCAAGATCGCCGAGTTCGCCCGCGCGACGTTCGCCGAGGACCCGGTGCACACCGACCCGGACGCTGCGCACGCCGCCGGTTTCGACGCCGTGCCCGCCACCGCGACCCACGTGGTGGTCGCCGGACACCACCGGGACCAGCGCGGGTTCGTGGACAAGCTCGGGCTGGCCTTCGAGCGGGTGGTCGTCGGATCGGTGAAGTGGACGTACCTTCGGCCGCTGCGCGCGGGCGATTCGCTGCGGGGTGCGCGGCGGGTGGTTGACGATGTCCGCAAGCGCGGCGGCGCGCTGCGGGTGGTGACCCTGGAGACCGAGTACGTCGACGCCGCCGGGCAGCCGGCCGTCCGGGTCACCGAAGTCCTCATCGAGCGCGGAGAATGATCATGCGTCCGCCGGTGGCGTTGGCGTCGGGACAACGCATCCCGGCACGCGAGATCGACCCGGTGACGGTCACCGACTTCGTCCGGTTCGCCGGCGCCGGCGGCGATTTCAACCCGCTGCACCATGATCCCGAGTTCGCCCGGTCGGCCGGTTTCCCCGGCGTGCTGGCGATGGGTCAGCTGCACGCCGGAATGTTGGCCGCCTGGCTCACCGACCGGGTCGGCGTCGAGCACCTGCGCGAGTACGAGGTCCGGTTCGTGGCCCCGGTTTTTCCCGGCGACACGCTCCGGTTCACTGGCGAGGTGGTCGCGGTGGCCGATGATGTCGCCGACCTGACGTTGACCGCCAGCAGGGGCGACGAACCGGTCATCAGGGCCACCGCCCGGGTCACCTGCGCTGCCAGCGCGGTGGACGCTTCTCCCTGAACGCGCGGACGCCCTCAGCGAGATCCTCGGTGGTGAACGCCAGCGCGAGCTGCGCCTGAAGCACGTCCAACGCGTCGGAGAGCGCGAGATCGCGGGTGGTGTCGATGGCGTCCTTGCCCAGCTTCATCAGCAGCGGCGACTTGGCGGCCAGCCGACGCGCCCAGTCCCGCACGGTGTCCTCGAACTCCGCTTCCGGCACCACCCGGTTCACGATCCCCAGCTCACGCGCTTCGTCGGCGGTGACGCTCTCTCCCAGCATCATCAGCTCGTTCGCCTTCATCCGGCCGATGTTGCGGTAGATCAGCGCGGAGATCATGAACGGGAACGCGCCGACGTTGATCTCCGGGCAGCCGAACCGGACCGATTCCTTGGCGATGATGAGATCGCAGGCCAGTGCGAGGCCGAAGGCGCCGGCCAGGACATCACCGTTGGCCGCGCAGATCACCGGTTTGCCCAGCGCGCCGATCAGGCCGAACAGCCGGGGAAACCGGTCGAGGCCGGCGTACTTGGCGATCGGTGGCCGGTCGTCGGCGAACGCCTTGAGGTTGCCGCCGGAGGAGAACACCCGATCGTGTGAAGATGTCAGCACCACCACGCGTACTGACTCGTCGGCTTTCGCGTTCTCCAGCGCGGCGAGCAGTTCGTCCAGCAGCTCGTCGCTGAGCGCGTTGCGGGTGGCCGGATCGTCCAGCACCACGAACGCGACCCCGTGCTCATCGGTTTCGTAACGGACCAGGCTTGCCGACATCGTCGCCCTTTCAGCCATGGGTGAGGACCACCTTGCCGAAGCCACCGCCGCGTTCCAGGTGCTCGTGCGCTTCGGCGGCCCGGTCCAGCGGGAACGTCCGGTCGATCACCGGCGGCGCGATCGCGTGCTCGGCCAACAGGGACAGCAGCCCGGCGAAGTCGCGCGGACTGCCCATGGTGGTGCCAAGCAGGCTGAACTGTCCGAAGTAGAACGGTCGGACGTCGACCGTCGCCCGCTCGGCCGCCGACGCACCGAGGACGACCAGCCGGCCGCCCGGCCGCAGCGCGGCCAGCGAGTCCGCCCACGAGCCCACGGAGTCCAGCACCACATCGAAACCCGCGCCGTGCGGGGACAGCTTCTTCGCTTCGGCCGGCCAGTCCGGCTCGGTGTAGCGGACGCCGCCGAACGCGCCGATCGCCTGTGCCTGGTCGATCTTCTGCTGCGCGGACGAGGTCACGGCCACCGACGCGCCCATCCCGGCGGCCAGCGTGACCGCCGTCGTCGCCACCCCGCCGCCCGCGCCCAGCACCAACAGCGACTCGCCGGCGCGCAGGCCGGCCCGCACGAACAGCGCGCGGTAGACGGTCAGCCCGACCAACGGCAGCGCGGCGGCCTGGGCCCAGCTGTAGCCGGGTGGCTTGGGCAGCAGGCAGCCCTGCGGCACCCGGACGAACTCGGCGTAGGTGCCCGGCCGGTGGTCGCCCAGGATCTCCCAGTGCGGGCCAGGCGCCGCCTCGTCCTCGCCCCACCACAGCGAAGGCACGATGACCACCTCATCGCCGGTGTCGGTGCGCACTCCGGCGCCGTCGGCGCCGAGCACATGCGGCAGCGGCGAACCGTACTTTCCCTGCCGGACCAGCACATCGTGCCAGTTGAGCGCGCTCGCCCTCAGCCGCACGACGGCCCAGCCGGGTTCGGCGACCGGATCGGGAAACCGATCCAGCCGCAGGTTGGCCGCCGGGCCGAACTCGCGCAGCACGACCGCGTGCACACCGCCTCCTCATTTAAGGTCGTACCATTAGACCTTAATCTGAGACGGTGCCACGTTCAAGTCGGGCCGATGGTGAGCCGCAGGTACTGGGAGATGGCCTGCGCCCGGTTCTCCGCGCACAGTTTCCGCAGGATCCGCTTGACATGCGATTTCACCGTGCCGCTGGTGATCACCAGTTCGTCGGCGATCCGCTGGTTGGTCGCGCCGGTGGCCATCAGCGACAACACCTCCAGTTCGCGGCCGGTGAGCAGGCTTGCCAGCCCCGCCGGCGACCGACCAAGCCCGGACGCGGCGCGGCCGGCCACCAGCTCGGACGCCTGCGCCCGCGTCGCCAGCGCGATCTCCGCGGACGCCAGATCCTCCAGCACCGACTCCACGCCGCGCATCGCCGCGCGCACCCGCTCGCGCTGCTCACCCAGCCGGTTCAGCAGCACCGCCCGCT
This sequence comes from Pseudonocardiaceae bacterium, assembly GCA_035552275.1. Classification (GTDB taxonomy): domain Bacteria; phylum Actinomycetota; class Actinomycetes; order Mycobacteriales; family Pseudonocardiaceae; genus DASVLX01. The sequence goes on from DASZLR010000156.1 coordinate 23,361, forward strand.
CGAAGAGCCGCCCGAACTCCTCGGCGAACGCCCACAGGATGTCCCGGTCCAACGCGGTGACCAGAGCGTCCACCGGGTCGGCATAGTCGGCGTGCAGCAGGCCGATCACCCGGCCGGAGGGCATCAGCGGCGCCGCGACATAGGAGCGCAGTCCGGCGGCGCGCACCATCGGCTGATACACCCGCCGGTCACGTGCCGGATCGGTGATCAACGCGGGCTCGCGACGCCGCACCATCTCCGTCTCCAACAGCATGCTGCCCAACTCGATCTCCGGGACGGCGCTGATCCATTCCCGAAACGATCGTTCAGCATCGCCCAGCTCGCCGGCATAGCTCTTCCACGGCCGCCAGACCGAACCCTCCACTCTGGACAGCATCACCCGGTCGAACCCGCAGCTGTCGACCACGGCCGGGCACACCCGGTCGAGCAGTTCGTCCGGGTCGCGCACCGGCCGCAGCCGGGCCAGCCCGGCGTCCAGCGCGCGGGACCGAGCCAGCCGCTCACGATCGGCGAACTCACGAATCTCCAGCCGCAGCGCGTAGACATCGGCCAGCGCGGCCGCGACCGGCGACTCGCCCCGCAGCCGGACGGCCAGCGCGGCCAGCGCCTCATCCAACCGGCCAAGATCGGCCCGGGTGTTCGCCAGGTCCGCCGGCTCCACCGGGCACTGGGCGGTGGCCAGCAGCCGGCGGGCGCGAGCGGCGAGCTCGGCCCGTCGCCGCCGAGCCGGCACGACGGGCCGCTCGGTGGGCGTCGACCGTTTCATGGCGTCAGCCTACCGCCCAACAATAACGATCGTTCACAACTCTGTGTTAGATTCGCCGAGTGGACAGGGACCGCACGATCCTGGACACCGCGGCGGCGGTCTTCTACGAGAAGGGCTTCCACGGGGTCGGGGTGGACGAGTTGGGCACCCGGGCCGGGCTGTCCGGGCCGGCCCTGTATCGGCATTTCTCCGGCAAGGACGAGATCCTGGCCGCTCTGTTCAACGAAGCCCTCGACCAACTGCTGGGCGCGACGGCCGCCGTTCACGACGATCCGGCCACCGACCTCGACCGGCTGATTCGCCACCACGTCGCGTTCGCGGTCAATCACCGCCATCTGGTCAACGTCTACCAACGTGAGGACCGCTCGTTGGTCGATCCGTGGAAGCGGCACTTCGACCGGCGGCGACGGCACTACATCGCCCAGTGGGAGGCGATCGTGTCGCGCCGCTTTCCGCACGCCACCGACGCCGAGATCGCCGCCGGCACCCAGGCGTGCCTCAGCGTGATCTTCTCCATCGCGTACTGGCCGGCCAAGCTGGCCCAGACCCCGGGGCTGGCCGACCTCATCGCCGGTTTCGCGGTCGACGGACTCTGCACCCTGCACCGCGACTGACTACCGCACCGCCCCGCCTTTTGGTATGACATGGACAATGGTCATACCGAAGTGGCCGAGAGGCGCCGGCATTGACGTTGCTCTCCGTCGTGAACGACGGAGCAGGCCCCGCCCGGCTCGCGCCGGACAGTTCCTGCTTCCTGTCCCGAAGGGAGGTTGCGCCAGGTGCCTCACCGACCACGACGCGTCCTGAATCGCACGCGCCACCTTGTGATTGCGGACCATGTTCGCCACCGCCAAGTCCTCGATCACGATCGTTTGGTTCTCACGAACGAGCCGAGTCGACAGCTGGTGCAACAGATCACGACGACGATCAACGATCCGGGCACGCACCCGCGCGACCTTCCGGCGGGCCTTGTCCCGGTTACGGGAACCCGCAGCCTCGCGCGCCAGGACACGCTGGGCTGCGGCCAGCCGGTGACGGTCCCGGCGTTCATGCCGGGGGTTGTCGATTTTTCCCTGGTCGTCGGTCAGGCCCGGGATCGGGTGATCCAGCGTCAGCAGGCCGGTGATCCCGGCGTCGACACCCACCGCCGCCGTCGTCGACGGCAGGAGCGCCACCGCCGAACCACCGTCTACCTCATGATCCACAGCCTAATCCGCCCACCCACACAATGCGAACACACGTTCGAGTGAACATGTCAGCCCTATCCGCCCACCGCCATGGATCGGTTCCTCCCCGGTCCGAATGCCGGGGCATCCACCGATCGGAGTCACAGTGACGTCGAACGCACCGACCCAGTTCTCCTTCTCCGCTCGCGACGGGCGCACCATCACCGCCTACCGGTGGGAACCGGGCGGACCGCCGCGCGGCCTCGTCCAACTGACCCACGGCATGGGCGAGCACGTGTTGCGCTACGCCCCGCTGGCCGGTGAACTCACCAACAGCGGATACCTGGTCGTCGGCCAGGACCACCGGGGCCATGGCGCGAGCGCGGCGTCGGACGCGGAGCTCGGTGTGATCGGGCCGGACGGCTGGGCCGAGCTGGTGCACGACATCCACCTGCTCGCCGAACTGGTGCGCGCCGCACATCCCGGGCTGCCGCTGGCGATCGTCGCGCACAGCATGGGATCGTTCGCGACGCAGCAATATCTGCTCGACCACAGCGACGAGGTCGACGCCGTCGCGATGACCGGAACCGGGCTGCTCGACCTGATCGAACCGACGCTGGATCTGGATCAGCCGCTGAGTCTGGCCATCTTCAACGCCGCGTTCGAGCCGGCCCGCACCGACTTCGACTGGCTCTCCCGCGACGAAGCGCGGGTCGACGCCTATCTCGCCGACCCGCACTGCGGTTTCGGGCTGGACATCGAGGGCACCAAGGCGATGTTCACCGCCGCCCGAGCGATGGCCGATCCGAAGCGCCTGGCGGCGATGCGGTCGGACCTGCCGCTCTACCTCGGCGTCGGTGAACAGGACCCGGTCAACGGGCAACTCGCCTTGGTGTACGCGATGATCGACCGCTTTCGCGATGCGGGCCTGGACGACATCACACTGAAGACCTATCCGGACGCCCGGCACGAGATCTTCAACGAGACCAATCGCGCCGAGGTGGTGGCCGATCTGCTCGCCTGGCTCGACCGCGCCCTGTCATCCGCGCGATCCGGCTGACCGAGCCATCGAGGGTCAGTCGCCCGTGAGGCGTGCGGGGAAGCCGCCGGTGGCGACGGGCCCCCATCGGTCGATGTGGACGCGCAGCAGGGACTTGCCCTGCCGCCGCATGGCGGCCCGATAGTCGTCCCAGTCGGGGTGCTCGCCGGAGATCGCGCGGTAGTACTCGACCAGGCCGTCCAGCGCCTCGGGCATGTCGATCACCTCGGCCCGACCGTCGACCTGAACGTACGGACCGTTCCAGTCGTCGGACAGGACGCAGATCGAGACACTCGGCTCGCGGCGCGCGTTCGCCGCCTTCGCGCGCTCGGGGTAGGTCGACACGACGATCTGGCCCGCCGCGTTCACCCCGCAGGTCACCGGTGACAGCTGCGGCCGTCCGTCGGCACGGACGGTGGCCAACAGCCCGCGGTGGCGGGAACGCAGAAATTCCAACAGTTCTGACAGTTCCACCTGGTCAGCGGATGCCGTCCTCGGCATGACTCTCCTTCTCTCATTCTCGGTCGGCGTGGTCGGCCGGGTCAGATCAGTGAGCTGGCGTGATCGGGCACGTAGGTCAGCAGGTCGCGCGGCGGCCGGGTGTACCCGGTCGTCGGCGGCCGCGTCGGCAATCGCAACGGCGGCCGCCGCACCTCGTGGTAGGGCACAGTGGACAGCAGGTGCGCGATCATGTTCAGCCGGGCTCGCCGCTTGTCGTCGCTTTCCACCACGTGCCACCGTGATTCGGGAATGTCGGTGTGCACGAACATCTCGTCCTTGGCGCGCGAGTAGTCCTCCCACCGGGTGATCGACTCAAGGTCCATAGGGGACAGTTTCCAACGGCGCATCGGATCGCCCAGCCGGTCCCGGAACCGGCGCTCCTGCTCGGCGTCGCTGACCGAGAGCCAGTACTTGCGCAGCAGGACGCCGTCCTCGACCAGCAGCCGCTCGAAGATCGGGCACTGCTGCAGGAACCGCCGGTACTCGTCGGCGGTGCAGAAACCCATCACGTGCTCGACCCCGGCCCGGTTGTACCAACTGCGGTCGAACAGCACGATCTCCCCGGCCGATGGCAACTGCTCGACGTACCGCTGGAAGTACCACTGACCGCGCTCCCGGTCGGTGGGTGTGGGCAGCGCGACAATCCTGGCCACCCGCGAATTGAGGTACTGGGTGACCCGCTTGATCGTGCTGCCCTTGCCGGCGGCGTCGCGTCCCTCGAACACCACGACCACCCGGGCGCCCTCGGCGCGCACCCACTCCTGCATCTTGACCAGCTCGGCCTGCAAGCGGAACAACTCCCGCTCGTAAACCGCTCGGGGCAGTCGCCGATCACTGTCGTGACCCGATGCGGATGTGGATGCCGGTTTCTTGCCGTCCTTGCCAGCCATGACGCGCACTGTAATCCGTTGATCGGTCCGCCACGATCGCAGCGATTCAGTCCAGACGGTGCTGCAAGCCGCGCAGTTCGTCGTGCAGCGAGGTGGGGAGTTTGTCGCCGATGGTGTCGAACCATTCCTCGATCAGCGGGATTTCGGCGCGCCACTCGTCAACATCGACGGCCAGCGCGGCGGCGATGTCGGCCGGGTCGGCGTCCAGGCCGCCCAGGTCGAGATCGTCCACTGTGGGCACGTAGCCGATCGGGGTTTCGGTCGCGGCGGCGGTGCCCTCGATGCGCTCCATGGCCCACTTGAGGACACGCGAGTTCTCGCCGAATCCCGGCCACAGGAACCGGCCGTTCTCGCCACGCCGGAACCAGTTCACGTAGAAGATCCGGGGCAGTTTGCTGGCGTCGGCCTGCTTGCCGATGTCGATCCAGTGCTGGAAGTAGTCGCCCGCGTGGTAGCCCATGAACGGCAGCATCGCCATCGGGTCCCGGCGGACGACGCCGACCTTGCCGGTCGCGGCCGCCGTCGTTTCGCTGGACAGCGTCGCGCCGATGAACACGCCGTGCTGCCAATCGCGCGACTCGGCCACCAGCGGGACGGTGGTGGCGCGGCGGCCGCCGAAGAAGATCGCCGAGATCGGCACGCCCTCCGGGTCGTCCCATTCCGGCGCCTTGATCGGGCATTGTTCGATCGGCGTGCAGTAGCGGGAGTTGGGGTGCGCGGCCTTCTCGTCGGAACCCGGCGTCCAGTCCTGCTTCTTCCACGACGTCAGGTGCGCGGGCGGCTTTTCGGTCATGCCTTCCCACCAGATGTCGCCGTCGTCGGTGAGCGCGACATTGGTGAAGATCGAGTTCCCCTGCTCGACGGTGCGCATCGCGTTCGGGTTGGTGTGGAACCCCGTTCCCGGCGCGACACCGAAGAAGCCGAACTCCGGGTTCACCGCGTAGAGCCGGCCATCCGGACCGAACCGCATCCAGGCGATGTCATCGCCCAGGGTCTCGGCCTTCCAGCCCGGGATGGTGGGCTGCAGCATCGCGAGGTTCGTCTTGCCGCACGCGGACGGGAACGCGGCGGCGATGTAGTGCGCCTTACCCGCCGGCGAGGTGAGTTTGAGGATCAGCATGTGCTCGGCCAGCCAGCCCTCGTCACGGGCGATGGCCGACGCGATCCGCAGCGAGTAGCACTTCTTGCCCAGCAGCGCGTTGCCACCGTAGCCGGAGCCGTAACTCCAGATCGTCCGCTCTTCCGGGAAGTGGCTGATGTACTTGGTGTGGTCGCACGGCCACGGCACATCGGCCTGGCCCGGCTGAAGCGGCGCGCCCACGGAGTGCAGGCAGCGCACGAACTCGGCGTCGGTTCCGTCGGGTTTGGTGAACTTGTCCAACGCCTTCGCGCCGGCCCGGGTCATCACGTGCATCGACACCACGACGTACTCGGAGTCGGTGATCTCCACACCCAGCTTCGGGTCCGCAGCGCCCAGCGGCCCCATGCAGAACGGGATCACGTACATCGTGCGGCCGAGCATGCTGCCCCGATACTCCTCGGTCATGAGGATCTTCATGTCGACCGGGTGCATCCAGTTGTTCGTCGGACCCGCGTCGGACTCCTCAGCCGAGCAGATGTACGTGCGGTCCTCCACCCGCGCCACGTCCTCGGGGTCAGAGGCACACCAGAACGAATTCGGCTTCGCGTCCAGCCGGACAAAGGTTCCCGCCTCAACCAGCTTGGTGGTCAGCCGATCCCACTCCGCCGGCGAACCGTCACACCACACAACCCGCTCGGGAGTGGTCAGCTCGGCCACCTCACGCACCCACGCCCGCAGCGCGCGGTGCGTCGTCGGCGCCTCATCCAGCCCAGGGATAGTCGCGATCGTCATGCTGCCCCTCCTCACGGGTGCGCGAGGCACCCATTGAACCCAAGCGGCGAATTGTTATGCTGAGAATAACTCCGCGCGCAGCGTCACACCTGCTGAAGCCGTGTTCTTTAGATCACTGTATCGATATTGTCATCAAGCACAGCATTCATCAATGTTGTTGCACAGCAACAGATTCCCGACTATCCCCTGTGGATCTGTCGCGCTTCGCCGATTCGGCATCGCCTCCTTTTTGATGTCGAAGTTCGCCGCTTAATGACGTTGTTGGCCCAGTGCGGGAATGCCGCGCGGCACGGCGATGTCGGCCGACACCACGCGGCACTCCCGGCCGTGGCGCGGGCCGGTCCAGCAGGTCCAGACCTATCTTCTCGGTAGTTAAAGACTTTCGCAAGTGCCAGGTTGCATGACGCTGAACACCCCACGCGGAGGCGTGCGTTGGGAGGGTTGCGCGGCTCAACCACCCCGCGACGCCGGCCCCGACGCGGGCGTGCGCAAGTCCGCCAACAACTCGACCTGGCCGGACAGCACACCGCTCAGAATCCGCCGAGCCACCGCCAGCAACTCGGCCACGTGTGGGCTGGTCAGCGAGTAATACACCGATGACCCCTCCTTGCGAGTGGTCACCAGTCCGGCACGGCGCAACACCGCCAACTGCTGCGACAGGTTCGCCGCCTCGATACCCACCTCGGGCAGCATCTCCGCGACCGCCAACTCCCGCTCGGACAGCAGCTCCAGCACCCGAATCCGCGCCGGATGCCCCAGCGTCTTGAAGAACTCGGCCTTGAGTTGGTACAGCGGCCTACTCACCCCGACCACCCGACTGGGCGCGCCTCGTCGTCCGGGCTGATTCCATGCCGCCGATCCCTCCTCAGCTCGCCCCCAGAACCGGGGAACGACCACGACAGCCGCCGCGAGACTGTCGCAATTGCAGACCTTAGCAACTCTTAGCAGTCGGGGCGAGAGCACGGCGGTGTGGCTGATATTGTCGGCGACGGCCTACCGAACAGATCAGGAGTGCGACGATCACCAGAGTGTCACCGCAAACGGAGCGCGCCCGACGGCGCGATGTGGTTCGGGCCGAGGTGATGGCGATCGTGGAGCGGCAACTCCGGGCCGGCCAGACGTTCGCGGACATCAATGTCGCCACCGTGGCCGCCGAAGCCGGCATCTCCCGGACCACGTTCTATGTCTACTTTGACGACAAGACCGACCTGCTGCGAACCTGGTTCGCCGCGATCACCGATCAGATCCTGGCCGCCGCGCAGGCATGGTGGACGCTGGACGAATCGGCGACGCGGCAGGATGTCCGCGCCGCGCTGATCACGATCGTGGCCGCCTATCGCCTACACCCGGAGTTGATGGCCGCGACGCACGAGGCCGTCGGCTACGACCACGGCGTGCGCGAGATGGTCGAGGAGTCGATGCGCCGGTACGTCGACGGCCTGCGCGCCCATATCGAAACGGGACAGCGAGCGGGTTTCATCGATCCGTCGCTGCCCGCCGCCGAGACGGCGTACTGGCTACAGTGGATGTCCGAGCGAGGACTGCACCGGATGGTGCGCACCGTGCCCGAAGCGCGATCCGGGTCACTTGTCGACGCCTACGCCGGAATCGTGTGGAACACCCTGTACGCCCCGACTCGCGCCCACTAGCGATGCTCGGTCGAACGCTGCCGATCAGACCGCGGCGTCATCGCTGGCGATCTCCCGCCAACGGAGCTGAGCGGCCTCATATCCGGCTGAGCGCGACTGGTAGAAAATCCGCGCGGCGCGGCGGCCGATCCAGTCCGGCACGAGTTTCTCCGGCAGTTGCGGATCCAGGAACGGGAATCGCTGCCATTCGTTCACCAGCCGAATGTGGGTGTAGAGGGCGGCGTCGCCCGGCTCGGCCTTGAGCCCGCTGTAGCGGATCAGCAACTGCTCGTACCTGGTGGCGACATCGCTGAGATCCCATGCCTGGGCGACGATCGCGTCTTCGGTCAGGCCGATCGCGCTCGCCGTGCCGATGAACGCGAGGGTCGAGTCCGCCAACCCCAGATCCTCGATGACGCGCCGCGCCCGCGACTCGCGATCGGGATGGGGCGACAGCCACACCCCCGGCGTCGGATTGCCGAATCCCTCCCAGCTCAGCGCCGAATAGAGCCGCTTCCGCGCCGTCCGCTGGGCGTCGGCGATCGTGACGAACAGGATCAGCCACCGGCCGTCCCACTGCCGGTCGTCACTGTGCAGCGAATAGACCCGGGCCGCACCGTCCTCGATCAGCCGGACGGCCCGGTCGGTCAGTTCCCAGCGGACCTCCCGGCCCCGCTTCTGGGCGGTGATCCAGCCGGCGGCGGCCGTGCGCGCGATGGCCTGGCGGCCGGTCTGCGGCTCGATTCCGACGCCGGCCAGCACCCGCAACAGCGCCGAGGTCCACACCGGTTCCCTGTTCGGGTAGACCAGCTCGGCCAGCACCGTCAGCAGCATGGACCGCGCGCTGCCGGCGGCCACCGGCAGCCGAACGGCAGAACGTTCGACGGGAGGGGTGTCCGAATCCTGCACGATGTCCAGTATAGCTGCCGGCCCGCTTGCCGTGGCCGACATCTCACGGCAGACGCTATACAAACTGGTACACTCAGTGACATAACATGTCACACTTCGAACTGGCGGAGGACCGCATGGCAACCATCCCCACCGTCCGATCCCTGACCGAAGCCGCGGTCGTCATCGCCGGCGGCACGTCGGGCGTCGGACTCGCCTCCGCCCACGCCTTTGTCGACGCCGGCGTCCGCCGGATCGCCCTGCTGGCCCGGAACAAGGCTCGCGGCGACGAGGCCCGCGAGGCCGTGCTCGCCCGCTGCCCGGCGGCCACCGTCGAATTCATCCCAGTGGACGCCAGTTCGGCCGCCGAGGCGGCCACCGCGATCGACACCGCGCACCAGCGCCTCGGCGGGATCGACGTGCTGGTCAACTCGACGACATCGAGCTACCGGCCGGAACTGCTGGTGAACATCCCCATCGAGCACATCGCCGAGATCCTCGACCAACAGGCCCTGCCGCCGATGTTCCTGTCCCACGCCGTGCTGCCGATCATGCGAGCGCAGCACGGCGGCAGCATCATCAACATCGCCTCCGACGCGGCCAAGACGGCGACGCCCGGTGAGACGGTGCTCGGCGCCAGCATGGCCGCCATCGTCATGTTCTCCCGCACCCTCGCCATGGAGGGCAAGCGCGACGGGATCCGCGTCAACGCCATCACGCCCTCGCTGATCGCCGGGACGCCGACCGCGGAACGGGTCACCCAGAACGGCTTCTCCCAGCGGTTGTTCGACAAGGCGGCGAAGCAGGCCCATCTGGGCGTGGCCGAGCCGGACGATCTCGCCTCCCTGGTGGTGTTCCTCGGCGGGCCGGAGTCCGCGCGGCTCACCGGTCAGGCGATCAGCGTCAATGGCGGCATCTCCGCAGCATGAGGATGATCGGTCCATGATCGTGCGCGATGACCGAGGCGAGCAACTGTCCATCGAACGCCGCCCGCGGGCGGTGGTGTCGTTGGTGCCCTCGCTGACCGAGACGATCGAGACCACCCAACCCGGCCTGCTGATCGGCGCCACCGACTACTGCGTCGAACCGTCCACACTGGAGGTGCGGCGAATCGGCGGATCGAAGTATCCCCGCGTGGACGACATCCTCGCGCTGCGACCAGATCTGGTGCTGGCCAACGTCGAGGAGAACCGCGCCGACGACGTGCGGCGGCTCCGTGCCGCCGGCGTTCCGGTGTGGGTCACCGAAGCGCCGGCGACCGTTCCGGACGCGCTGCGCTCGTTGCGTCGGCTGCTCACCGAAGCGTTCGGCCTGCCCGTCCCGGACTGGCTGGCGACCGCCGAACGGATCTGGCGTCCGGTCCGGCCGGCGTGGGCGCGGGCCGTGGTGCCGGTGTGGCGGCGGCCCTGGGTCGTGCTCGGCCGCGACACCTTCGGCGGGGACGTGCTGCGTCGTCTCGGCGTGCTCAATGCCTGCGACGCCCTCGACGCCGACCAGCAGCGATACCCCCGCCCGCCACTGGACGAACTGCTGGCCATGCTGGGCAACGGTCGGGCCGACCTGGTGGTGCTGCCCGACGAGCCCTATGCGTTCACCGATGACGACGGCCCCGAGGCTTTCCCCGGCGCGCCCTATGTTCTGGTGTCCGGACGGCACCTGACCTGGTGGGGTCCGAGTCTGGTGGACGCCCATCGGCAACTGGCCGCTGCTCTGGGCGCCGGTCGCTGAGCGGCGCCGGTCACAAACCCGGCAACTGGCCGGTCACCGGCCGCAGAATCGGGTTGAGGAGTTGGCCGACCGGCGCGGGCAGCACACCGAGCACCGGCGCCAGCGGACCGGACGACGGCGGCGTGGGCGGCGCCGGCCGGGTCGGCGGGGCTGGCGGCACGCCACCGTTGCCGGGGCTGGGCGCTTTCGGCGGCCCGCCGGCGATCGGGCGCGGGGCGGGCGCGCCACCCGTTGGCGGCGCGGTCGTGCCGGCCGGCGGCGCGGTGGACGGCCCGCCGGCGCCGTTATCGGCGGCGGTGAAGTCGACCATCGAGGCGGATCCGCCCGGCTGATCAGGCTGGCTGAGGACACCGCCCTGGTACGCCTGGTACCAACCGAGGACGGTCGTGAGATAGGACTCGGAATGGTTGTAGCTCCACACAGCGGCGCTCATACCATCCGGTGTGGACAGATCTCCGCCGGCTGCGCACAGGTAACGGGCCGCGGTCGCCGAAGCGTCATAGACGTTCTGCGGGTCGGCCGTGCCGTCGCCGTTGCCGTCCGTCGCCCACATCGCCCAGGATGACGGGATGAACTGCATGGGCCCCATCGCCCGCGCCCACTGCCCCGCGCCGCCCTGGATCGCGGCGGTCCCGCTGGCGCCGTTCAACGCCGGACCGAAGACCGGGTTGATCATCTCACCATCGGGTGTGACATCACCGCCCTCCGCGTGATTGGACTCGACTTTCCCAATCGCGGCCAGCAACGCCCACCCGAGATCGCAGCCGGAATTCCGCTGATCGACGGTCGTCGCGGCCCGGCGATACGAGTCAAGCACTGTCGCGGGAATGCCGTACGCGCCGGTGAGCAGCACATCGGCGGGTGCGGTGTGACCGGGCCCCGGCGGTCCGGACACCACGGTGTCGCCTTTGGACGGTGCGGCGGGAGCCGGGAACAGCGGGTTTCCCGCACTCGCGGCAGCCACCCCGCCGGCCGGCGCCGGCCGGCGGGGATACTGGGCCGCGGCAGGCGATGCCGACAATGCTGACAGCGTGGCCGTCTCCATCGCGCTGACCAGCAGCATCGCCCCAGCGACGACAACCGCCGCGTATCCCGCTTGGGCACGCCGGCCCGCGCGCCGCGATGGCCGCCGATGCCGACCCCGACCAGGTTCGCCGTTGAACACTGTTTCTCCCGATGTTCTCGTGTGTCCTCGTGTCGCCCGGCCCGCAGCGCCGACGGCTAGGATTCTCTACACGTGAGGTACGTTACTGGCCAATTGTGTCGAACGTCAACGATCGTTCACCGCTGTCCGCCGCGCAGCGGGCCGCCGAGTTACAAACAGGTAGCAAACCCAGGTAGTTCTACCCGTGACTCGTCTCATACTCGCTCGGATACCGTTCCGCTTGGTGTCATGCATCGAGGCATTTCGAGGAGGCCCACATGCGGATCGTCGCCGCGGTAGCCCACGAAGAGGACGAACCCTTCACCATCGAGGAACTCACGCTCGACGCACCGCGGTCCGACGAGCTGCTGGTCAGGATCGACGCGGTCGGCGTGTGTTCGACCGACATCGCCATTCGTGACCAGTGTCTGCCGGTCCCGCTGCCGGCCGTGCTCGGCCATGAGGGCGCCGGTGTCGTTGAGGCGGTCGGGAGCCAGGTCAGCAAGGTCGCGCCGGGCGACAAGGTGGTGCTGACCTACGGTTCGTGCGGACGCTGCGCGCTGTGCGCCGGCGGCCACCCGGCGTACTGCCTCGAACTGGTCGGCCGGAACCTCTCGGGCGGGCGGCCGGATGGCAGCAACGCGCTGCACGGCGATGGCGGCGACATCCATGGTTTCTTCTTCAGCCAGTCCTCTTTCGCCACGCACGCCATCGCGACCGAACGCAATGTCGTCCGGCTGGACGACGACGTGAACCTGGACATCGCGGCGCCGCTGGGCTGCGGCATCCAGACCGGAGCGGGCGCGGTGATGAACCGACTCCGCCCGGAGGCCGGTTCGAGCCTGGCCGTGTTCGGTCTCGACGCTGTCGGTCTGGCCGCGCTGCTCGCGGCCCGCGCGGTCGGCTGCGCGACGATCATCGCGGTCGACACCGAGGCGGCCCGGCTGGAACTGGCGCGAGAACTCGGTGCGACGGACACCGTCAACATGTCCCGGGTCAACCCGGTCAGCTCGATCACCGGACTCACCGGGGTCGGCGTCTGTTACGCGGTCGTCTCCAGCGCCTCCCCCGATGTCGCACGTCAGGCCGTGAACAGCTTGGCGCCGTTGGGCACCTGTGCGTTGCTGGGCCGGGGGCCGATCGGGACCGAACTCTCGGTCACCATGACCAACCTGCTGATCCCCGGCCGCACGGTGACCGGCGTGACCGAGGGCGACAGCCGACCGGACGAGTTCATTCCACGGCTGTTGGCCCTCTATCAGCAGGGCCGGTTCCCGCTTGACCAGCTGATCGACACCTACGCCCTGGGCGATATCAATCGGGCCATTGAGGACACCGAGTCGGGCAAGACGATCAAGGCCGTGCTGCGGCCGCACTGACCGACGACGCGGTAACCGACCGAATCTGTCACGCCGAGTGTCCACCAGGTAACCATCCTGTCCTCATTCGAGTGGATCAGTCGCGCACGTTCTACACTCATGGCCAGTTGCGCGACGAAGCGCCACCGAGGGATGTGACTGCCGTGCGCACCCAGGGCACGACCGGTTTCGCTGGCGAGATGACCAGTTTCATCGGTCGCCGGCGGGAGATCGCCGACGTCAAGAGAGCGCTGGCGGGTTCTCGCCTGGTGACCCTGACCGGCGTCGGCGGCGTCGGCAAGACGCGGCTCGCCGCACGGATCGCGGTCGATCTGGCGGCCGCCTTCCCGGACGGCGTGTGGCTTGTCGAACTGGCCAACGTCTCGGAGCCGGAGTTGCTGAGCAATGCGGTGGCCGAGGCGCTGGGCCTGCGCGACCACTCGGCGCGGTCGCCGGACGAAGTCGTGGTCGATCACCTCAAAGACCAGCGAACGCTCTTGGTGCTGGACAACTGCGAACACCTGCTGGACCGGTGCGCGACGCTGGTCAGCGCGGTGCTGCGGGCCGCGCCCGAGGTCGTCATCCTGGCCACCAGCCGCGAGCCGCTGGGCACGATCGGCGAGCACAGTTGGCCGGTGCCACCGCTGTCCATGCCGGACCTCGCCAACGTGGCCCCGACCAGAGGCGGTTATGTCTACGGGCACGAGGCGCTGGCGCTGTTCGAGGAACGCGCGAAGGCAGTGCTGCCGGACTTCGCGCTGGACTCCACATCCAAGCGGGCCGCGGCCGAACTGTGCCAACGGCTGGACGGACTGCCGCTGGCCATCGAACTGGCCGCGGTGCGGCTGCGCGCACTGTCCATCGAACAGATCCTCAGCCGGCTGGAGGACCGGTACCGGCTGCTGAAGTCGACCAGCCATGGCGGCCCGGCCCGGCACCAGACGCTGCGGGCGGCGGTCGACTGGAGCTTCGACCTCTGCTCAGAGCAGGAGAAGACACTGTAGGCGCGGTTGTCGGTGTTCGCCGGCTCGTTCGATCTGGAAGCGGTCGAGGCGGTCACCACCGATGACGAGATCGGCGTGGACGAGGTCTTCGAGCTGCTGGCCGGTCTCATCGACAAATCGGTCGTGCTCCGGGAGGGAGCGGGCGCCCAGGCCCGCTACCGGCTGTTGGAGACGATTCGCGCCTACGGCCGAGAACGACTGTCCACACAGGGCCGAACCGACATTTTCCGGCGACAGCACCGGGATTACTACCAACGAATCGCCGAGGACAGCGAGCGCGACTGGTTCGGGTCGGATCAGGTCGACTGGCGCCATCGGCTGGAGAACGAGCGGGCGAACCTGTGGGCCGCGCTGGAATACTGCCTTTCCACACCGGCGGAACACGCCGCGGGCCTGCGGATGGCCGGCGCGCTGTGTTACTACTGGAACGCCTACGGGCATCTCCAGGACGGCCGGTACTGGCTCGGCCGGGCGCTCGCCGCCGACACCCGGACCAGTGCCGACCGCGCGAAAGCCTTGTGGGTCAACGGTTGGGACGCGATGACCCAGGGCGACAACTCGTCCGCGATGGGGTGCTTTGACGAGGGCCTGGCGATCGCGGAGACGCTCGGCGACGACACGGCGCGGGCGTTCGTCCGTCAGTTCCGTGGCTCGGCGGAACAGTTCGCCGGCAATTTGCAGGTGGCGGAACCGCTGCTGCGCCAAGCTGTAGAGGCGCACCGACAGTCCGGTTTGGTCAATTCGCTCACCGTGCTCGGCACCGCCCAACTCGGTTTCGTGTCCTGTCTGCTGAACCGGCCGGAACGCGCCGTCGAGCTCTGCGCGGAGTGCCGGACGGTCAGCGAGCACGCCGGCGAGCAGTGGGCGCACTCCTGGGCGACGTGGGTTCTCGGTCTGGCGCGCTGGACCCAGGGAAAGTACCGCGACGCGGGCGTGGCGCTGCGCGATTCCTTGCGGGCCAAGCAGGTGCTCAACGATCGGCTGGGCATCTCGGCGTGCGCCGAACTGCTCGCCTGGGTTGCCGTCGAGGAAGACCAGCCCGCGCACGGCGCCCAGTTGTTCGGGGCGAGCCGGACGCTGTGGGCGTCGATCGGCACGCCGCTGTTCGGTTCGGCCGCGATGTTGGAAACCCGCGAGCAGTACGAGGACAAGGCCCGGCGCATCCTCGGTCCGAAGGCGTACGACCAGGACTACCAGTACGGTCAGCGGCTGAAGGCGGCCGAGGCGATCGAGTTGGCCCGTGGCGCGCATCCGGCTCGGGCGGGCGGCTCATCGGCGACCGAGCAGGCGTCGCTGACCCGCCGGCAGCGCGAGGTCGCCGAGCTGATCGCGCAGGGACTGACCAACAAGGAGATCGCCGACAAGCTGGTGATCTCCCAGCGCACCGCCGAAGGACACGTCGAACAGGTGCTGGTCAAGATGGGCTTCAGGTCCCGCACCCAGGTGGCCGCCTGGCTGGCCCGCCAGGAGGGCATCGATCAGGGCAGCCGGACCAACTGACTCCGGGACGCTTCGTCCACGCAGCGGGTGCACGGCGTGAAGGACTCGTCGCGCGCTTCGGCCAGCGTCAGTTCCTCCGGGTCGCCGCCATCCAATGACGGACAGCCGGGCACATGGAAGCGCCGCCGCCCGGCGACGACATACACCACCGAGTCCGGCGCCAGCGCCGGCTCCACGTCATCCGACTCGTCTTGGTCAGTGTTGTCGTCACCGTTCTGGTCAGCTTCCCGATCACTGTCCACTTCGGCCGCTTCTTCGGTCTCCGGCTGCTCGGCGGTTGCCCGAGACTGCCGGCGGCGACGCCACCAGTCGGCCACCACCAACACCAGACCCAGCGCCGAGACGCCCAGCGCGACATAGACCAGGGTGGTGATCCCGAGCAGCCATCCGGCTGCCAGGCTGCCACCCGCGACCACGACGAATATCAGGGTGAACACGGCTGTTCCTTTCTTTTGTTCGGATGGTCAGCTGCTGCTGGAACTGGCCGGTGGCGGCGAATTCGGGTCCGCCGGCTGGTATGCCGGCACGTAGACGACGTGCGCCGCCATGATCTTCCCGGTCAGGAAGGCGTCCCAGACCTTGAGTTTGGCGTCGTTGTCGAGTTTTGTCCTGATCGCGTCCTTGACCTGGGCGAAGGTCAGCGGAACCGGCTGGTGGACATCGGTGACCTCGCCGACGTTCCAGCCCTGGGTGGTCTGCACCGGACCGAACACCGAATTGTCCCGAGCGGCGAAGGCGGCCTTGGCATAGCCGGCTTCGAGCTGGCTGGAACTCACCACGCCCAGCGACCCGCCGTTGCTCTTGGTGCTGCCGTCGATGGAGTACTGCTTGGCCAGCGCGGCGAAGTCCGAACCGGACTGGGCCAGTTGGGTGATCTGCTGGGCCTGGGCCTGCGACGACACCACGATGTTGGCGATCGCGCGCTGTTCCGGCGACACCATCTGGCTCTTGTTCTGGTTGTAGTACGCCTGCGCGTCGGCGTCCGTTGACGCCCGCACCGAGCCGGTCACCTGGGCGAACAGCCGGGCGCTGGCCTGCTGCCGCTTGATCTCGTCCAGAACGTCCTGTTCGGACAGTCCTTGGGCGCCGAGCTGTTTGATCAGGGTGCTCTGGTCGGTCCAGGAATTCTGCTGGATCAGGGTGTTCAGTTGATCGCTGGCCGCCTTGTCGGCGATCACGATGCCCCGGGCCCGTGCCGCGTCGTCGGTGATCTGGCTGACCGCGAGGGCTTTCGCCACATCCCGGTTGAACTGGTCCTTCGCGGCCGGGTCGGTCGGCGGCTGCAACCCGTAGACAAACTCCATCAGGGTGATCCGGTGCTGTAGCTGCTGGTCCGTGACGATCACGCCATCGGCCCGGAACACCGCGCCGGCTGGCAGCTCGTTGAGCCTGGCGATGGCCAGGTTCGCGCCCGAGCCGCAGGCGACCAACGCCAACAGTCCGATCAGGACAATACGGGCGATCCGGGACGTGGGCAGCAGCCGCCCGCGTCGGGCCTTGGTGACCACGAGCCGGGCTGTCGCGACAACGCCGGAAACGGGGAACTTCATGTCGACACCTCCGCGGGTTCTTTCTCGGCGGGCTGGATTTCCGGGTCGGCCCGGCGTGGCGTCACCGGCCGGCCGGTGACCGGAATCAGCCGGACCACGGCCGTCGCGGCCAGGTACGTAAACAGGACCGTCGCCGCCAGCGCGATGCCGAAATCGCGGATCAACGCGATCCGGGACGGCACCAGCGCCAGGTAGCCGATCGCCGAGGTGACACAGGCCAGGGCGATGACCCGACGCAGCCGGGACGCGCCGGACTGATAGGCGTCGACCAGCAGCACGGTGAACTCGCAGCCGGTCACGGTGATCAGCGAACCCAGCGCCACCGTCAGCGGATTCAGCGGCTGGCCCAGCGCCCACAGCGCGGCCAGCGTCCACCCGGTGGCCAGCGCCGCCGCCAGCATCGCGCGCAGCCCGTCGCGCCGTCGCCGCAGACCGAGCGTGAGCACCAGCCCGGCGGCCAGGATGCCGATGCCGTTGGACAGGAAGCGGTCGGCGGACACCAGTTGGTAGGCGCGGTCGGCGGCGACCGGCAGCCCGACGACGTCGACGTGGTAGCCGGCCGGCGGCGGTGGCAGCGCG
Source organism: Pseudonocardiaceae bacterium (assembly GCA_035552275.1). Taxonomy (GTDB): domain Bacteria; phylum Actinomycetota; class Actinomycetes; order Mycobacteriales; family Pseudonocardiaceae; genus DASVLX01. Next base: position 40,975 of record DASZLR010000156.1, read on the forward strand.
GCGCGTACGCCGTCGAGCAGCCTGGTCTGTGCGCCGAGATCCTGGAACCGCAGGCCGAAGATCATCGTCGCCTGCTGCCCGTCGGGGGTGAACACCGCACCGACCAAATAGGACGGCAGCAGTTGGACGCCGGCCGCGACCTGGTCCGAGGTGGGCGATCCGCCCAGGAAGGACAGCAGGTCGGGCGCGGTGAGGATCGGATGGACCTGGTCGCCGAAGCGGGCGATCTCGATGTCCTCGGCCTGGTTGAGCCAGCGCAGCGCCGGCGGGCTCTGGGTGTCGGCGCCGTTGAGCACGATGCTGACCTGGCCGGACGAGCCCAACACCTGCTCGGCGTACTGCGCGTCGCGCAGTTCCGGCAGGCCCTGCGCCAGATCCTCCGGATTGGCCTGCACCGACAGCTTCGGCAGCATCATCCAGCCCAGGCCGGCCACCGCGACCAGAACGCCCAGCGCGAGCCACCGCCGACCCGGTGACATCGCCGGCTGGGCGACGACTCGGGCCGGAATGTTGGACGGCTCAACAGATGGGGCGAACACCCGGCCGAGCAGCACCGTGGCCACGACGGTCAGCAGCACGCCCAGCGCCAGCGCCAGGCCCAGCTCGCGGACGAACGGCAGCGGTGAGACGGCCAGTGAGCCCAGCGCGGCGGCGCTGGCCAGCGACACCACGATCACCCGCCGTTTGTCCGCAAAGGACGCCAGATACAGCGGGAACGAGCTGCCGATGCCCAGCAGCAACGGAAACAGCCCGATCGCGCCCACCGACATCGGCACCCCGACCCAGCCGAACACGGCCAGCGTCAGCGCGCTGCCGACGACCGACGCGAGCAGCGGCCACAGCCGGCGCAACCGGCTCACTCGGGCGGGCGCGATAAGGAACCGCAGCAGCAGCGCCAGCGCCGCGAGTCCGCCCAACAGCGGCATTTCCGCGCCGACCTCGCTGGTCAACTGGGCGGTGATGGCCGGCACGCCGGTGACGGTCACCCGGCTGGTCGTCAGGCCGGCCGCGCCCACCGCCGACCGGACCGCGGACACCAGCCGCTCGGTGCCGGCTTCGTCCAGGTCCTGGCGCGGCCGGACCAGCACCGCGACACTGTTGGCATTGGGCACCACAAAATGCCACTGCGTCCTGGGCTGGCCGGTCTGGTCGTAGATCACGCTGCTGATGAAACTGGGATTGTTCGTGGTGGGCAGGCCGGCCGGCAGGCCCTTGACCAGCAGCGCGCCGTATCGCTGGTCGAAGGGGGCCACCGCGGCGTCGCCGGCCGCCGTCACGGCCGCGTCGGAGAGGCCCCGGTTGCGCGCGGCGGATTCGGCCTGGGCGCGCAACGCGTCCCGCTCGCCGCTGATCCGGGCGATCATGTCCTGGGACGAGATCGCGAGTTGGTTGATCACGGTCGCCGGCCCGTAGACGGTGGCGACGTCCGGCAGTTGCGCGAGGGCGCCCTCCAGCTTGAGGAGGTTCCGGAACTGCTGCTGGTCCAGCAACAGTTGCCGGGGCGTGTTCGACTCGATCAGCGCGACGATCGGGTCGCCGCCGAAGGAGCGCGCGTTGTTCTCAATCGCCGCCACGCTCGGGTCGCCCTGCGGCAGAAACGACGACAGCGTGGTTTCCACCCGCAGCCGGGCCAGCCCGCCGGCCGTCGCGGCGAGCACACCCAACACCAGCAGCCCGATCCACACGCCCCGCGCCGTGGGCCGGCGGAATCGACCAACTCGACGGATCTGACCGAGACTCCGCAACACCGCTGCGCCCCTCATGACATGTCCGCTGGACCGAGCGCGCCGGCGGTCTCGGTCACCGACAGGCCGTAGCAGTACAGATGCGCGCTGTGCCGCTCGTACAGGTCGCGCAGCCATTCGGTTTCGGTGTGTTTCGGCTCGGACATCGGTCTGCTTCTTCTATTTCTGGTTCGGATAGACTTTGGCGAACGGTCGTCCGGTCGGCGCCTCGCTCTGTCCGGGGCTCGGATACGGGTTGTCGTTGCTCAGCAACTCGGGCAGTTGCAGCGGGACGCCCCGCACAATCTGGGTGGTGCCCTCGTCCGGGCCGAGCCGGAAGAAGTGAATGCCGGCCTCGTCCGTGTACTTCATGATCGCGCTGAAATTCGAGAAGAACGCGCCGAGTTCCGGACCATAGGGCTCCAGATAGCCCAGCATCGGATCGAGGTTGCTCATCGCGGTCCGCAACTGCGGCACCATCGCGGTGGCGTCCTGGGCGACCGCCGGCACCCTGTCGAGGGTGGCCGGCGCCTGCTGCAAGGTGTTGTTGAGGTCCGGCAGCAGCCCGCGCAGGTCCGCAGTGGTGGCCGGCAGTTGCCGCAGCGCGGTGTTGAGATAGGGCGCGGCGGTTCGCAGGTTGGCCGCGACCGGCGCCAGCGACGAGGACAGCTGCGTCAGCTTCTGGGTCGCCGACTGGGTGCTGTCCAGCACGCCCGGCAGCAGCCGAACGGTGTCGGTGAGGCTCTGTTGCTGACCGCTGGTCGCCGAGGTGAGCTGTTGCGCGTCGCCCACCAGGCTGGAGATCTGTCCTTCGCCCTCGTCCAGCGCACCGAGCACCGCCGTGGTCTGCTGCGCCAGCGCGGTCAGATCCTTGGACTGCGCAGCGATCGCGTCGACGGCCGTATAGCCCTCGTTGCCGATCTGGCCGAGCCCGGTCATCGCGCCGGACAGGTTCTGCTGGGTGCCGGCGGTGCCCGCGCCCAACGTCCGGACCAGGCTGCCCAGCGACGCCCTGGTCTTCGGATCGATGCTGGCCAGCACATCGCTGAGCTGCACCGACGGCAGTACCGCGGAGCCGGGGAGAACGGTTCCCGACGACAGCGACGGGCCGTGGCCGTCCACCACATCCACATAGGACTCGCCGGCCAGCGACTTCGCGCCGATCCGCACGGTCGCGCCCTGATGGATCGGCGCGGCCTGCGAATCGAGATTCAGCACCACGTCGACCCTGCCGGGCTCCTGGGTGATCGAGGCGACCTGGCCGATCGTCACGCCGGCCGTCTCCACGTCGCCGACCGCGATCAGGTTGGCGGCGTCATTGGTCTGGAAGGCGACCTGATACTGGCTGGCGGCGAACGGATCGGACACCCCCGCCTTGCCGAGCAGGTATCCGGTGTAGACCATCGACAGGACGAAGAAGATCGACAACGCGATGATCTTGCCGGCCGTGCCCCTGATGAGCCGCATCACTGACCTCCACCCGTGTTGCCACCATGCGTGCCGGGCAGCACGCCGGCGTCCGGCAGCGGAACCGTCACATGGCCGCGGATGAATCCGCCGTTGGCGTCGGACAGGCTGAACGCGCCGCTGGTGTTGTAGATGAACGCCTGCACGTCGTTGATGTAGGGCACCAGGGTGCTGGTGTCCGGGCCGAGATCGCCGGCCAGCGGTGCGAGACTGCCCAATGCGGTGCGCACATTGCTCACCAGCGGGCTCAGGTTCTGCAGGACCGGCCCGGCCTCGGCCACCACCGGCCCGGCCGCCTGCACGGTCTGCCCGAGACTGTTCACCGTGCCCTGCAGTTTCCGCAGCACCGACGGCAACTGCCCGGACGCCGCGCCGAGATTCTTCAGCGCCGGATCGAGTTGGCCGCTCAGCCCGGTGACGCTGGTCATCGCGGTGCGCAGCGCGTTGGTGGTGCCCGGCAACTGTTGCAGGGTGGACTGTAGGTCACTGTTGTTCTGGGACAGTGCGGTCAGAGTCTGCTCGGTCGCGTCCATCAGGCCCGACAACCGGGAGTCGTTGTGCCCCACAGCGGTGCTGATCTCCGACAGCGCGGTCACCAGTTCGGCGATGTTCTGCCGCCTGGTCTGCAATGCGTTCAGCACCGGCTGGAACGCCACCAGCGTCGCGTCCGTCGCGTTGAGACCGCTGGGCAGGTTCTGCGGGGCGCTGGCCAACGCGACATCCGAGGTCTCCAGAAGGTCGGTGAGCGCGGCGCGACTGCTGGAGCTCAGGTTGTCCAGCACCTCGTCGGGCTGGATCGGCCGCTCGGTCTGGCTGGCCGGGATCACGCCGCCCGCAGGTAGCGGTGTTCCCGGTGGGCCGCCCGGATCGACCTCGACGTACATCTCGTTGAGCGGATTCGTCGGCCGCAGCACGAGATGCGCATTGCGGTAGATCTGGTGGCCGGGCTCCAGCGAGAAGGTCAGCCGCGCCTGGCCGTTGGCGGTCACCTGGCTGTCGGTGATCTGGCCGACCGGAACGCCGGCGATGCGCACCAACGGCTGCTGGCCGGGGTTGACCGCGGCGGCCTCAATGAAATCGGCGGAGAACGTGTAGCGCTCGGCCCACGGCGGAATGAACCGCTGGTTGCCCAGGATGATGGCGGCGCTGGTAATCCCGAGGGCTATCAGGATCGTCACCGCGAGCACGTTGCGGCCGAGGCCGGGGACGGTGCGAATCCGTTCCCACGTCCGGCGAATCGAGAACTTCCTGTTCATCGCTGGCCTACTTTCCCTGCGGATTGCCGAGGCCGAGCAGCGCGCCAAGGCCGGAGGTGATGTCGCCCTGGCCGGGTGGCGCGTTGACCGGCGCCAGCGGCGCGGTCAGCACGCTGCCCTGACCGGGCGCGGAGGCCGACTCGCCGGTCCAGCCGTTGCCGCCGGCGCCGGACGAAGGCAGCAACGCCAGGCCGTCCGCCGGCAGCAAACCCAGCGACTGCAACAACTGCGCGGTTCCGATGTCGTTGCCGCCCACCGAGGACACGCCGACCCCAAGCCCAAGACCGAGCATCCGGCCGTTCTTGTCGCCGTACTGGGACAGGCTCGCGGTGTGCGCGGCCAGGTAGCCGACCTCCTGGTAGAAGAGGTGACCGTTGCCGCCATCGCCGGCGTAGTAACCGGATCCGCTCCACGGCGACAGCACCATCTTCGCGATCGGCCCGTTCACCCGATCCAGCACCGGCCCGCTGATGTCGTTGAGCGTGGTGGTGGCGAGCTGGGCGGTCGGCGTCAGTTGCGACACGATGGGCAGCGCCTGGTCGAGCACCGGCCGCAGGTTGTCCACCAGCGGTCGGGCGGCCGCGATCACCGGATTCGCCGCGCTCAGCAGCGGTCCGAGTTGTTGCGCCGCCGGCAATGCCGCGTTGGCGGTGCTGGTGAGCTGATTCAGCGTGCCCTGCAGGGAGACCATGCCGGTTCGAGTGGCCGACAGGGTCTGCGGCAACGATCCGATGGCCTCAGCCAACGGCGCCCGCGAGTTGGACAGGGCGCCGCTGACCGAGTTCAGGGAGTCCACAACAGAGCCGAGCTGCCCGTCGTGCTCGCTCATCACCGCGGCCATCGAGTCCAGATCCGGCACCAACTGGCTCAGATCCTGACCCGGCCGGGTGCCTTCGAGTCCGGAAAGGACGGCGTTGGCCGGGGCCAGCGTGCCGGGCGCGTCGCGCAGCACGTTGCCGACCGCCGCGCCGGCGCCGTTGGACAGCGCCTGGTTGGTCAGGTTGAGGGTGTTCTGGATGCTGGTGCGTGCCGACCCCGGAATCGCGGCAAGCACCTGGTCCAGCTCGACCGGGATATTGGTGCGGTTCAACGGGATCGTGCTGCCGTCGAACTGCTGGTGAGTGCCACCGGGCGTCAACTGCACGTAGTAGTTGCCGCCGAGCAGCGTGGTCGGGCGGATCAGCGCGGACGGCGCGCTGCCCAGCTTGCCCGGCACGTCGTCGTGCACCTTCATCGACACGATGACGTTGCCCTGGCTGTCGGGTTGGACATCGGTGACCGTCCCGATCACCACACCGGCCATCTTGACTTCCGTCTTGTTCGGCACCAGCCGGTAGTCGCGGGCGAATTCGGCGTTCACCGTGCTGCCCGAGGACAGCGCGGTGGAGATCGCCTCCTTCTGGTAGACGGCGAACAACGCGGTCACCACGAGCACCAACAGCACCGCGCCGGTGATCACTCGGCTGCGGAATCGCCGCCTGATCGCGTGTACGGCGGTCATGTCACTTCCCTCCCGACAACAGCGTCGGCGGCACGAGATTGAGCGGGGACACGGTGCGATCACTGTCGGCCTGCGATCCCGGCGCGGGATAGGCGTCCTGGCCCTGCAGCACATCGGGCAGCACGCCACCGGTGGCCTGGGCGATCGCGTCGGCCGCGACGCCGACCCGAGCGCCGTGCACACCGGGCGAGACCGAAGTGGACACCATGCTTTCCACCCGCTCGAAGAACGAGACGACCTGGTTGGTGTATTCGGCGAGGACGCTGACCGGCAACGCCGCTTCGGTGAGACCGGCGGACACTTCCGGCGCGAGTGGTCGGGCATCGGCCAGAGTTGTGGTCAGGTCGGTCACCGCGGGTTGGGCGGCCGTGGCCACGCCGGGGACCTTGTTCAACGGGGTAATTCCCTCCGTCAGCACACCCCGCAGGTCGGGCGTCGCCTGTCCGAGCGAACCGGCGCCCGGCTGGATCGCCAGCAACGCCGACCGCACGTCGTCCAGCGGCTGGTTCAGCGCGGTGAAACTGGTTCGTGCGTCGGTAAGCGTGCTCGGCAGGTCTCGCAGGGTGTTGCCCAGCGGCTGGCCGCCGTCGACGCTCAGTGCGCGGACGGTTGTGGCGAGCTGTTGGACCAGGCTGGACAGTTGCTGCTCGTGGCCGTTCAACGCGCCGGCGAGCTGGTCGGCGCTACTCAACAGCGCCGGCAGATTGGTGTCCTGATTGGACAGTTCGGTGCTGATGCCGCCGACATCGGTGAGCGTGGCCGGCAGGTGCTCCAACAGGTCGTGCACGTCCTGACTGTGCCCGGCGACACCGTCGCCGACCTGGCGGAGAGTGCTGGCCAGCGCGTTGCGGGTCGGCGGGTCGAGCACGTCGAGCAACTGGTCGAGGTCCGCGGAGTTGACGTCCCGGCTGGGCGGGAGGACCTGGGTGCCGAGCAGGCCGGCGGACGGGTGGCCGACATCGATTTCCACGAACTTCTTCGCCAGCGCCGACTGATCCCAGATCGCGGCCCGCGCGTCCGAGTACACCGGCACGTGCCCGTCCAGTTGCAGCGTGACGATGCCTTCGCCGTTGGCGTAGCTCAGCGCCGACACCCGGCCGATCCGCGAGCTGTTCTCCCGCACGTCGTCGCCGACCTGCAGCGGGGCGCCCACATTGGTGAACGCGGCCTGGACCATCGTGGTCGGCGCGCCGGGCAGCCCGGAGCTGGCGGTCACGCCGAACAGCAGAATCAGGACGAGCACGACGAGGCCGCCGATGCCGACGACGAACGAACGGGTCGTGCTTCGGGACACGGCCGCCATCACAGACCTCCCAGGAGCTGACCGAGCAGCGAGTTCTCCTGCGACGGATCCAGGCCGGTGGCGCTGCCGTTGCTGGAGGGTTGGCCGCCCAAGGGCGGCAACAGCGAGCCGATACCACCCAACGGCCCCGATGGGGACGGTGGCGAACCAGCCGGCGGGGTCGTCGACGGTCCCGACGGGGCGGTGGGCGCGGCGTTGCCGCCGAGGCCGACACCCGGAATCTGCAACAGGCCCTGCGGGGTGGTCACCACGAACGCGCGGAAGTAGTTGCTCAGCCCGTCCCGGCCGTTCGTGCTCAACGCCCAGTCCTTCATGAAGTCCAGCACCGTGGTGAGTTTCGGGCTGAGCGCACCGACGAGTTGGTTCGCCGAGGCGCTGACCGTGGGCAGCGCGGCGCCGCCGGGACCGAGATCCCGGACCACCGGCTGGGCCTGGTCGAGCAGCGACTTGGCCTCGTTCAGCACGTTCGGCAGCGACGCCAGCGCGGGATTGGCACTGTCGGCGAACGAATTCAGCTCCGAGGTGATCTGCGTCAGATTGTCCGTCACCGGACGCACCGACCGCAGGACCGGCGTGGCCGCGTCAGCGACCCCGGAGACCTGCGCCAAGGCGTGCTGAGCTTGCTGCAAGGTGGCCGGCAGTTGCTGGATCGCCGACGACATCGCCTGTTTCTGCGCCGACATCGCCGACAGCAGTTGCTTGGCGTATTCGACCGCCTGGTCCAGATCCTGACCGTTGTTGCTGGCCAACGCCTTCGCCACCGGGCTCGCCCGGTCCACCAGTTGGGAGAGCACCGAGTTCTGCTGGTCGAGGATCTGGCCGAGCTGCTGGGTGTTCTGCATCGCCGGCACCAGGGCGGTAAGCGCACTGTTGATGTTCTGGCCCTGTCCGGCGACACCTTGGCCGAGAGTCGTCACCAGCGCGGCCAGCGCGGTCGACGTCGGATCGTTCAGCGAGTCGAGCACCTGGTCCAGGTCGACGGCGGCGCTGGTGCGGCTGGCCGGGATCAGTTGCGGCGCCGACATCGCCGGCGCGCTCGCCGAACCGGGGTTGAGGTCGATGAACCGCTCGCCGAGCAACGTCACCGGGCGGATCATCGCGCTCGCGTCCTGGTGCAGCGGGAGCGCGGACTTGTCGAGATCGACGGTCACCGCGGCCTGGCCGTTGCGCAGCGCGACCGACGAGATCTCGCCGACCTGAATGCCGTCCATCCGCACCAGGTTGCCGGCGATCAACGGGCTCGCGTCGGCGAACATGATGGTGATCGGGGTGGTCGTGCTGTCCGAATGCCGGGTGTAGAGCACCCCGCCGACGACGACCGCGGCCAGCGCGGCGACCACAACGGTCACCGTGAGCCATTTCCTGCGAAGCCAACTCATCGTTGAGTACTCCCATTCGCGTCAACCCAGGGCTGCCCGGACGCCAGGCCCGGCGCGGGAGTCGAGTTCGGACCACCGGTCAGTCCCACCAGGAGTCCCGGGTTGTCATCGAGGACGTTCGTGCCCACCTGGACCAAGCCGTGGAAGTAGTGCCCCTGGGCGTCGTAGTTCGCGAACGCAGCGCCCCAGTTGCTCAGCCAGCCGATCACGTCGGGCGTGTAGGGCCGCAGGAAGTTGACCGCCGGGTTCAGCTGGGTCACCGCCTGATTCACCCCCGGCAGCGCCGCATTCGCACTGTCCAGAAGGGACGGTGTGTACTGGAGCAGGGTGCTGGCCGACTGGAGCACCGGACCCAGCTTCGCCACCGTCGGCCGCAGGTCGACCAGCAGCGGGCTGAGGTTCTGCGACACCGAGGTGAGTTGCTGGGTCGCCGGTTGCAGATCCTGCAACAGCGGCACCGCCGCGTTCACCGCGCCGGGGACGGTGTTCAGGGTGTTCTGCGCCGCGCTGAGCGTGCCGGGCAGGGCGCCCAGCGCCGCCTGCAACTGCTGCTGTTGGGTGGCCATCGCCGAGGTCGCCGAGGTCAGATTGCCGACCACCTGCCGCAGCTCGGTGCGCCGCGCGGCCAGCGGATCGGTCATCTTCCGCAGGTCGGTGACCAGGTTCTGGATCGCCGGCCCGTCCTGGCCGATCGCCTGCAGCACTGAGCCCAGTTCCTGCACGGCCGGACCGGCGGTGTTGATGGTGCGCTGCAGATTGCCGGCCTGCGGCTGCAGATTCTGGTTCAGCTGCTGCACCACCGAGTTCAGCCGCGCCCTGGTCGCCGGGTCCAACGCCGACAGCACCTGGTCCAGCTCGACCTGCTCGGTTCCGGCCGGCACCAGCGCGTCGGACGGGATCAGCGGATTCTTCGCCGGGCCGGGCGTCAGCTCGATCACCCGCTCACCGAGCAGACCCCGCCACTGCACCTGGGCCTGGGTGCCGGTGTGCAGCGGGGAGTGCGCGTTGTCCACCGACACCGTCACCAGGGCCTGGTCGTCCTCGGTCTCCAGCTTGGTGACCTGGCCGACCGGCACGCCACCGATCTCGACCCGGGAGCCGGACAGCAGGTTCGCCGCGTTCGGCATCACCAGTTGCAGCTGATACCCCGACGACGACGCGTTCGACCCCAGCAGGTAACCACCGGCGGCGACCACGATCACCGCCAGCACCACGACGCCCACGAGCCACTTCGCTCGACGCATCATCTCAGTCCATCCCCAATGGACCGACCGAGTCGCCGGCGAGGAACTGCCGGACGAACGGGTCGGCCGACGAGAACGCCTCGTCGGCGGGTCCGTAGTAGACGACCTGGCCCTGCCAGATCAGGCCGACGTAGTCACTGACCTTGCGCGCGGTCTTGATGTCGTGGGTGACCACCACGTAGGTGCCCTTGTCTTCCGCGTGCACCTTGAGGATCACGTCGTTGAGCAGGCTGGTCCGCACCGGGTCCAGACCGGAGTCCGGTTCGTCGAAGAGCACGATCTCCGGGTTCATCACCAACGCCCTGGCGAATCCGGCGCGCTTCTTCATACCGCCGGAGATCTCGCTGGGCGCCTTCTTCTCGGCCGCTTCGAGACCGACTTCCTGCAGGCGTTCCTTGACGATCTGCCGGATCTCCGACTCGGACAGGTCGGTGTGCTTCCGCAGTGGAAACGCGACGTTGTCGTAGACGTTCATCGAGCCGAACAGCGCGCCGTCCTGGAACAGCACGCCGAACCGCTTGCGCAGCTCGGCCCGTTCCCGCTCGTGAATGGCCCAGATGTCCTTGCCGAAGATCTGCACCGACCCGGAGTCCGGCTCCAGCAGCCCGACCATGTGCTTGAGCAGTACGCTCTTGCCGGTGCCGGACGGCCCCAGAATGGTGGTCACCGCACCCGGCTCGAAATCCAGACTCAGCCCGCGCATGACCTGGAACGAGCCGAACGACTTGTGCAGATCCCGGACGCGGGCCACCGAACCCGAATGGCCGTTCTGCTGCTTGCCGTTACCCGACGGCCGCACCGCCGTCAGAACTTCGGTAGCACCTTCGCCGCTGTCCTGCGCATACATCACGACTCCTCAAATCCTCTAGTTCCCGATCGGTGTCTGGATCGTGGTGCCGAAGAAAAGCTGGTACAGAATGGCCGCCGCGCCGCTGACGATGATCATGTTGACCATCATTGATTTCGCGGTGCTCCGGCCGACCTCGACCGGACCCCCGGACGCGGTGTAGCCGTAGAAACAGCCGACGATCACTACCAGGGTCGCCAGCAACATGGCCCAGATCAGCGCGTACAGCAGGTCCAACGGGGTCTGGAAGGACCAGAAGATGTTCGAGTAGCCGCCCGGCGACGTCGTCTGCAGCATCACCTGCGCGACCAGCCAGGAGCCGACGTACTGGCAGCCCTCACCGGCCAGGAACAAGAAGGGCGCGGATATCCACATCGCCCACAACCGAGATCCGGCGAGATAGGCGCGGGAGTGCACGCCCATCACCTCAAGGGCATCGATCTCGTCGGTGATGCGCATCGAGCCGATTTCCGCGACATATCCACAGCCGACCTTGGCGGCCAGAATCCAGCCCCACATCGAGGTGGTGTCGGCCTTCAGATCGCCGACCGCGGTGAAGACGCCGACATAGCCGCTCGCGCCCACCTGGTCGAGAATGTAGTGGCCCTGCAAACCGGTCTCCGCGCCGATCGCGAACATCATGAACCAGATGATCACGCCACTGGACCGGACCAGGATCGCCGCCTGCCGGATCACCTCGGAGAAATACAGTCCCAGCGTCAGCGGCGCCTCGGCGAGCACCCGAAATCCGAACCACGAGATATCCCCGAGCGTCTCGAACATCACGTACAGCACATTGCGCGGCTTGGGCCGCGCCGGCCGCGATCGGATCGCGGGCGGGCCGCTGTCGGTAATGGCAGTCATCGTTGATCGTCCTTACCGCAAGGTCAAAAGGTTCGGGTTGAGGCCCTGCGCGATGGCATTGAAGAAGAAGTTGAATATCCACACCAACGCGAAACAGATCACCACGGCCTGGTTGACCGCGCGACCGACGCCTTCCGGGCCGCCGCCGGCGTTGAGGCCCTTGTAGCTGCACACGACGCCGATCAGCAGGCCGATCAGCAACGTTTTCAGCTCGGCGCCCCACACATCCGCCGCGTACAGGTTGTGCGACATGCTGTCGATGTACGCGGCATTGGTGGTGTTCGCGAGCGCGCCGACGGCGAGCAGGCCGAGCAGCACGCCGACGAACGAGGTCAGGCAGTTCAGCAGCGCGCACATCACGCCGGTGGCGATGACCCGGGGAATCACCAGCATCCGGATCTGGTCCAGCCCGAGCACCCTGAGCGCGTCGAGTTCCTCGCGCACCCGCCGGGCCCCGAGGTCCGAGGTGATCGAGGTGCCGATCACGCCGGCCACCACCATGCCGACCATGAACGCCGCGATCTCCCGGATGTCGGCCATCACCCAGAAGGCGCCCATCCGGTTCGCCGCGCCGAGCAGCACGAGAAGGCCGACACCCATCACGGTGATCAGGAAACCGAAACCGGCCATCGAGAACGTCGCCGGCCAGAAGCACAGCTTCAGCAGGCTGTACATCTCTTCGAGGGTGTCTTTCCAGTACCCGCGCGGATAGCGGATCGCGCTGTAGAACACCCGTCCGGTGAGCTGGCACATCTGGCCGACTTCCAGCACCGGACCGCGGGCCGGCGCCGGAATCGTCCCGACCAGCCGGCCGCCGGCGGTGGGCTTCCTTTTTCGCTCGACCTCGGCGGCATCAACATCGACATCATCGACGATTGTCATGACCGCTCCACTACTTCGCCGCGTTGACGAGGTCGTCCCGTCCCGCGTCGAGCAGAATCCGCTCGTAGGTGGCGAACAGCGGCTTGGTGATCGGCACGACCTTCATCACCGCGGACACCTTGCCGTGGTTGCGGATCTGGCCCCGGGCCATCGCCAGCGCGACATTGACCTTGCCCAGCCAGAACCGGTGCGCCACATCGGCTTTCATGTCCAGCTCGGCGTCGATCGGCCGGGTCACCTTCGGGCTGCCGTGCTCGCCCAGCTGCACGATTCCCTCGCCGAAGTCGATCACGATGGTCGACATCGGGTCGCTCTGGTTCAGTTTGAGCACCGAGCCGACATTCCGAAGCTTGGCGCCCAGCTCGGGATCTTCCAGGCTGACCCGGAAAATCTGCCCGAGGTACTGGTAGACCTCGTCTTCGTCTTTGAAAACGCCCATTGCGCTACTTCTCCTCGTGCGGGTTGTCGACGGTCAGTCCTCGACCGCGGTGATGGCGCGTTCCGGGCAGGCGGTGATCGCGCTGTGCGCGTCCGCCGCGAGCTCGGCGGGAACCTGGTCCACCAGGACGAAGGACCGGCCCTCGTCGTCCACATCGAACAGTTCGGGCGCGCGGGCGACGCACCGCGCGTGGCCCTCGCACTTGTCCTCGTCAATGCGCAGTCGCATCGTCGGCTATCCCTTCCGCGCGCCGTTGGTCTTGCTCGTGCCCGTCTGCCACGGCTCGAAGACGACCGGCAGGGTCTTGACGCCCCAGGTGTTTCCGGTGTGCCAGACCGCTTCCTGGCCCGGCGTGACCTGGTAGCGCGGCACCCGGCGAAGGAACTCCTGGAGCAGGATCTTGATCTCCAGCCGGGCGAGGTGGGCGCCGAGGCAGCGGTGAATGCCGGAGCCGAAACCGAGATGCCGGTTGGGCTGCCGGTCCAGCACCAGCTCGTCCGGGTTGGGGAATTCCTCGGCGTCGCGGTTGGCCGAGGGCCACAGCAGGAGCAGGCGGTCACCGGGCTCCAGCTCGGTGTCGGCGAAGCTGCACTTCTCGGTCACGTTGCGGGCGACGCCGGGCTGCGGCGGGATGTACCGCACCAGTTCCTCGACGGCCAGGTCGAGCTTGGCGGGATCGTCGACGACCGCCTCCAACTGGTCCCGCACCTCGGGCCGCTGCGCGAACATCAGCAGCAGCCGGCTGAACAGGCTCGCCGTGGTGTCGAAGCCGGCCGGCACCAGCACCAGGCAGAAGCCGAAGATCTCATCGTCGGTCAGCCGCTCGCCCTCCAGCTCGGCCTGGTCGAGATCGCTGATCAGGTCGTCGCCGTAGCCCTGGGTGCGGCGTTCTTCCAGCAGCTCGGCGAAGTACATCGTGCAGTTCAGGCCGGCCTGCATCGCCCGCTCGGTGTTCTCCTCGTCGGTGGCGGTCGGGTCGGGCTGGAGCATGTACAGGAACTCGTCCTTGAGCGTGTCCCAGTCCTTGCGCGGCACACCCAGATAGAGCTCCAGGATCGCCCGCAGCGGCACCGCGACCGCGATCTCCTTGGCGAGATCCGCCTCCGAGCTGCCGTCGAGCCCGTCCAGGATCTCCCGCACCATCTCCCGGATCCGCGGCTCGATCGCGGCCACCGAGTTCGGGCTGAACTGCCGGCCGACCAGCGTGCGGTACTTCCGGTGCATCGGCGGATCGGCCTCGATCGGGATCATCGGGGTCGGGTTGCCGAACGGCGGGATGGTCACCGGGAACGACGAGAACGACTCCGGCTGGTGCGCGGCGTCGTAGACGTCGCGGTATCGGGACAGCGCGTAGAAGCCGTCGTGCGCCGCGCTGTGCGCGACCGGGCAGGACGACCGCATCTCCTCGAAGATCTCGGTGTGGTGCCGCTGGGATTCCTGGTCGTGCAGACTGAAATTCTCGATCAGCGCCTGGATCTTCGCACTGTCTACAGTGTCCCGATCTGTCCGGCCTGGCTGACTCTGGTCGATACTCAACGCAATCCGTCCCTCGTGGTGGTTGTGTCCGCTGTGGAATGGCCTGCCGACGAGGTGAGACTCAGGCCACATATGACATGATGTGTGACGGTAGCACCGCTCGTGTAGTACGTCAAGAAACTGTTCTACGGCAACGGGAGCGTTGGTCACTGTCCAGGTAGACTGTTGGGAGATCGTTCGGAGAGCACCCATGTCGGCACGGACAGGAGAACGGACAGTGGCCCGGCAGACCGCTGCGAGACCCGCCGCGGAAGCGCGTCGGCCGGGTCCACGGAAGCGCGCCTCGATCACCGCCGGCAGCGCGCGTTCGGTGTTGCTGTCGCTGCTCGGCGAACTGGTGTACCCCAACAAGGAGCCGGTCTGGACGTCCTCGTTGCTGTACATGCTGGTGGGCCTCGGCATCGAGCAGCAGACCGCCCGCCAGGCCATCGCCCGCGCCGCCGCCGCCGGCTGGATCACCGCGCAGCGCCAGGGCCGCGAGGTCCGGTGGGAGCTGACCCCGGCCGGCGACGGGATCATCGAGCGCGGCATGGAGCGGGTCTACTCGCTGCACGCCGCGACCGAGCCGTGGGACCGGCGGTGGCTGATCCTGTTCGTGACCATCCCGGAAAGCCGCCGCACGGTGCGGAAGAAGCTCTACACCGCGTTGTCCTGGGAGGGTTTCGGCAACCCCACGCCGGGCGTGTGGCTGTCGCCGCATCCCGGCCGGAAGGACCGGGCGAACCGGGTTGTCGAGGAACTGGACCTGGTGGACTCGACGCTCGCCTTCGTCGGCACCTCGGCCGACATCGGCCAGTCCGAAGCGGACATCGTGCGCCAGTCGTGGGATCTCAACGAGGTCACCCACAAATACGAGCAACTTCTGGTCCGCTTCAGCGGGCTGTCCCCCGCGCCCGGCGATCCGGTGCTGTTCACCCATATTCAGTTGGTCAACGAGTGGCAGCACTTTCCCTTCATGGACCCGCAGCTGCCCGAGGCCCTGGTGCCGAACTGGATCGGCCGGCGGGCCGCCGTGGTGTTCCAGCAGCTGCGCTCGAACTGGTACGACGACGCCCAGGCCCGCTGGCACGAGGTCGTGAAGGAAACCGCACCGCGCTAGCCGCGCCGAGAACGTGACCGAGCGGGCCCCTGGCGCGATGGCCCACCGGAGAGACTGGCCATCGCGCCAGGGGGATGGCGTGCACCGCCCTTCCCAAGGCCTCGGTCACGCCATCAGCAGGACCGGCTTGATCGTCTTGCCGGCCTCGGAGTCCTCGCAGGCGAGGTTGATGTCCTCGAACTGATAGCTGGTGATCAGCCGGTCGAACGGGAAACGACCCTGCCGGTGCAGGTCCAGCAGCGTCGGGATGAACTCGTCCGGACGCGCGTCGCCCTCGGTGACGCCGGTGATCGTGCGGCCGGCCATCAGCAGTTCGAGCATGTCGACCCGCACCTCGGTGCCGGCGGTGCCGAAGCCGAGAATCGCGCAGGTTCCCTTGGGCGCCAGCGACTCGACCGCCTGCCGGGCGACCGAGGTCACCGCGGTGGTGTCCACCGAGAAGTTCGCACCGCCGCCGGTGATCTCGCGGATCTCGGCCAGCACGTCCTCGCTGGTGGCGGCGTTGACCGTGTGCGTGGCGCCGAGTTCCTCGGCCAGCGACAGCCGCTCGCTGACCAGGTCCACCGCGACGATGGTGGTGCAGCCGACCACCTTGGCCGCCATCAGCGCGGCCAGGCCGACCGCACCGGCGCCGAACACCACCAGGCTGGACCCGGCCGGCGGGCGCAGCCGGTTGAGCACCGTGCCGGCGCCGGTCTGGATGCCGCAGCCCAGCGGCCCGACGATCGACAGGTCGGCGTCCGGGGCCAGCTTGACCGTGTTCGACTCCAGGGCCAGCGCATAGGTGGCGAAGGACGACTGGCTGAAGAAGAAGCCGTGCACCTCGTCGCCGTCCTTGGTGCGCAGCGCGTTCGTGCCATCCGGACGGGAGCCGGCGACGTTGCTCATGACGAACTGCGCGCAGTAGGCGGGTTCGCCGCGGTTGCAGCTGGCGCACTGGTGGCAGGACGCGAAGCTCAACACCACCTTGTCGCCGGGCACGACCTTTGTCACGCCTTCGCCGACCGCCTCGACCACGCCGGCGCCCTCGTGCCCAAGCACCAGGGGAAGGGGCACCGGCAGCCACTGGTTGCGCACGCCGATGTCAGTGTGGCACACGCCGGAGGAATGGATCTTGACGAGGATCTCGCCCGCGCCGGGCTGGTCGAGTTCGAGTTCCTCGATGCCGAACGGCTTGCCCGCCTCGCGGGCGACCGCTGCTGAGATGTGCATGAA
Organism: Pseudonocardiaceae bacterium; assembly: GCA_035552275.1. Classification (GTDB taxonomy): domain Bacteria; phylum Actinomycetota; class Actinomycetes; order Mycobacteriales; family Pseudonocardiaceae; genus DASVLX01. The sequence continues at coordinate 57,731 of DASZLR010000156.1, forward strand.
TATCGCTCCTGGTAAGGAAAATCGGGACTGGCGAATGCCGGGCAGGGGTCAACCGGGCAGGTAGATCGACTTGAGCTGCTGGTAGCCGGCGATGGCCTCGGGGCCGAACTCGCGCCCGATACCGCTGGCCTTCACGCCGCCGAACGGGGCGTTCAGGTCGATCACGTAGCCGTTGACGCCGATCGTGCCGGTCTCCACCCGGCGGGCCACCGACATCGCCCGTTCGCGGTCGGACGACCAGACGGTGCCGCCGAGCCCGTAGTCCGAGTCGTTCGCGATCTTGACCGCGTCGTCGTCGGAGTCGTACTTGATGACCGACAGCACCGGGCCGAAGATCTCCTGCCGGGCGATGGTCGAGGCGTTGTCGACATCGGCGAACACGGTCGGCCCGACGAACCAGCCCCGGTCGATGCCCGCGGGCCGCTCGCCGCCGAGCGCGACCCGAGCGCCTTCGGCCTTGCCCTTGGCGATGTAGCCCTCGACCCGGTCCCGGTGCTCGGCCGAGGCGAGCGGGCCGATCTGGGTGGACGAGTCCAGCGGGTCGCCGACCTTCAGCGACCCGACCCAGCCGCTGATCGCGTCCACCACCTCGTCATAGCGGCTGCTGGGGGCCAGGATGCGGGTGCAGGCCATGCAGGTCTGGCCGTTGTTGGCCAGCGACGCGAAGTACAGGCCCTCGGTCACCTTGTTCAGGTCGGCGTCGTCCAGGATGACCGCGGCGGACTTGCCGCCCAGTTCCAGGGTGACCGGGCGCATCAGCCGACCGCAGTTCTCCGCGATCAGCCGTCCGGCCGCCGTCGAGCCGGTGAAGGCGACCTTGTCGATTCCGGGGTGGGAAACCAGGTACGCGCCCAGTTCCCGGCCGCCGGGCACCCAGTTGATGACCCCGGCCGGCACGCCGGCCTCCTCGGCGGCTTCGGCGAGGATGAAGCTGTCCAGGACGGTTCCCGGCGAAGGCTTGAGCACCACCGTGCAGCCGGCGGCCAGCGCGGGCCCGATCTTGGTGACCGCGAGCACGACCGGGTAGTTCCACGGCACGATCGCACCTACGACACCGATGGGGCTGCGCCGCACCAGAGTGTCGAATCCCAGCGGCGAGGGCCGCTGCTCCTCGTACTCGGTCGAGGTCGCCAGCGCCGCGTAGTAGCGCAGCAGCGCGACCACATAACCGCCCTCGAACTGCTCGCTGAGGCTCAGCGGCATGCCGTTCTGCAGGCTCACCGTGCGGGTGAGCTGCTCGCCGCGCTTCTCCAGCGCGTCGGCGAACCGGTTGAGCACCGCAGCCCGCTCAGCGGGGTCCGATGTGGACCATCCGGAGTCGTCGAATGCCCGGCGCGCGGCGGCTACCGCGCGATCGACATCCGCCGCACTCGCCTCGGGCACGCTGCCCAGCGGCTCCTCGGTGGTCGCGTTGACGACATCGATACGCCGATCCGTCGCAGGAGCGGCCCACTCACCGCCGATGAACAACTTGTCATACACCACTGTCATAACCAGCTCCCTTGCTGTGACCACCCAGCTGAACGCCGAGACACCGGGCTCGCGTTCGGACAGTCGCCGCGTCCGAGGTGACGCCGCTCACCTGAAAGATAAGTCGCCGACCACGACTAGTCAACACGTAGAGATACTTACTTTCAATCGACGTAGAACGTCTGGCTCTCGCGGGCGATGAGCGCCTGGTACTTGGCGCTGTGCCCCGGGTTGTTCATGGTGAAAGCGCCGATCACCCGGTCGCCCTCGCGGTACACCGCGGTGAACTTCCGCTGGTCCACGCCACCGGCCACGATCTCCGGCTCCGCCGTCCCGGCGATGCCGGCGAACTGGATCTTGCTGTCGTAGCAGTCCGACCAGAAGTACGGCACGCTCGCGTACGGCTGGGCGGCGGCCGGATCGAGCGCGTTGCGGGCGGCGAGCGCGCCCTGTTCCGCCGCGACCGTCCAGTGCTCGACCCGCATGGTGCGGTCGAAAAGCGGGCTGCGCCACCGAGCCACGTCACCGGCGGCGTAGACACCCGGCGCGGCCATCAGTGTCTCGTCGCACCGGACGCCATCGGTGACATCGAGCGAGGACGAACGCAGCCACTCCGTCTCGGGCGCCGTCCCGATCCCGACGACCACCAGGTCGGCGGCCAGCACGCTGCGGTCGGAGAGCACGACCCGCTCGACCCGCCCGGCACCCTTGATCTCGGTCACCGTGACCCCGCACCGCAACTCCGCACCATGCAGTCGGTGCAGCCGGGAGACCGCAGCGCCCATCGACTCGCCGACCGCCCGCCGCAGCGGCGTCGGCAGGGCTTCGACCAGGGTGACCGGCAGACCGCGTTTGCGGGCGGCGGCGGCCACCTCGCAGCCGATGAACCCGGCGCCGATCACCACCGTGCGCGCGCCGGCGTCCAGCGCGGACCGCACCGCGCGGGCGTCGGCGATCGTGCGCAGGGTGTGCACCCCGGCCAGACCGTCGGCGCCGAGAGCGGTGGGCAGCGTGCGGGCCCGGACACCGGTCGCGATCACCAGAGCGTCATAGCCGATCCGTTCCCCGCCGACGGCAACCTGGCGAGCCGCGATGTCCAATTCGGACGCGGGCTGGCCGAGCCGGAGATCGACGTCCAGCGCCCGCAGCGAGTCCTCGGTCCGGTGCAGCGGCGTTTCCGGCGAGGCGTGCGCATCGAGGAACTGCTTGGACAGGGGCGGCCGGTTGTACGGCAGGCACGGTTCGGCGCCGATCAGGGTGACCGATCCGGTGAACCCCGACTCGCGGGCCGCCTCGACCGCGTGCAGGCCGGCGAGCGATGCGCCGACCACAACCAGGCGGGAACATTTGACATTAGATGACACTGTCTTACTCACGATGTATAGTGTAGGCGGACGACACCCAGGTCCGCCATACCCCGGGAGGCAACGGCAGATGGCAGCGATCACCAACCGGTACACCAAGCTGATCGGCATCGAACATCCGATCGTCCAGGAGGGCCTCGGGCCGTTCAAGACGCCCAAGCTCGCCGCGGCGGTGTCCAACGCGGGCGGGCTGGGAACCGTGAGCATGCCGGGCTTTCCCGACGACCTGCACGACGGAGCCCGCACCTTCCGTTCGCACATCGAGGAATGCGCGTCGCTGACCGACAGGCATTTCGCGGTCAACATCCCGGTCGGCGTCGACGGCAAGGGCGATGTGCTCCCGTTCACCGAGATCTACCTCGACGCGGTGCTCGCCGCCCGCGCCGCCGACCCGGCACTGGCGAAGCAGCTCAACGTGCTGACCACCTCGGCCGGATTTCCGGGCCGATTCGTGCGCTGGATCAAGGACGCCGGCATGATCCACCAGCACAAGGTCGGCGCCACCCGCCAGGCGGTCAAGGCACAGGAGGCCGGCGTGGACGTCGTCATCGCCGCCGGCTTCGAGATGGGCGGGCACGCGCCGAGCAAGGCGGTGCACACGTTCGTGTTGGTGCCCAGCGTCACCGCGGCGGTGGACGTCCCGGTGTTGCTGACCGGCGGCGCTCGCGACGGCCGCACCCTGGCCGCCGCGCTGGCGCTGGGCGCGGACGGTGTCGCGATGGGCAGCCGGTTCATCGCCTCGCACGACAACTCCGACTGGCATCCGGCCTACCGGCAGGCGATTCTCGACGCCCGCGAGGGCGACGACGTGGCCTTCGACGGCGTCTACGGCCCGTGCCGGGGCCTGCGCAACAAGGCGTCGGCGCAGCTGACCGAACCGGGCGCGGCCCCGCACGAGGACGCGGTGGCGCTGGTGCGCTGGAAGATCGAGTCGATGCAGCGGGCCCAGACCGAGGGCGACGTGGACAACGGTCTGGTCCTCGCCGGCCAGGTGTCCAGCGCGCTCAACGACATCATCACCGTGGCGGAGTTCGTGCCGGCCATGGCGGCCGAAGCCGCCGAGGTCCTGGACCGGCTCGCGCAGACGGTGCACACAGTCCAAACAGGACGTCACCGCTTCGGCCATTGACGGCGCGGACTTCTGGTCCAATAATATTACAAATGGTCAGGCCAAATGCGTGGCCGATCGTGCCACTGGACGTGGAGGAGGCGCTGAGCATGAACATCAGACCGAACGACCTGGTCGACAGCGAGCCCCGGGTGTCGCTGCGAACGCTGGGCTGGCCGCTGTACCAGGTCGGCTCCTCGACGTTCCTGTCCACCACATCCGGCTTCTGCGGCGTGGAGGTCAACCGGACGTGCGGCGAGCGGATGCTGATCGTCCTGCGCGCCGCGGAGGCGGCCGGCCCGGTGATCGGCATTTCCCAACCGCGTCGCAGCTACATCTTTCTCGCCGAGGCGGACATCGTGCTGGGCGCGGAGGCGATCACCAGCCTCGGCGCCACCTTGCTCAAGGCGCCGGCCGTCATTCCGCTGCCGCCCTCGGAGACGCCGGCCGGGCGGGCCAGCTGGGTCGTCCCGCCGACGTCGGCCAACCGCTGGCTGCCCAGCCTGTCGACCGTCCGGTGGGCGCTGGCGACCGCCGTCCGACCCGCTGTCCCCGAGCCGGCAGAGCACCGCGAGTCGGCCTGATCCGGGCCGCGCGCCGGCCGGTTGGTCAGCGCGCGGCCCGGGTGAGGATTTCCTTGGCGATGACCTTTTTCTGGATCTCCGCGGTCCCGTCCGCGACCAGGTAGGCGAGCACATCGCGAAACCGCTGCTGCAACGGAAACTCAGTCGAATAACCCAGATTGCCGTGAATCTTCATCGCCGCCTCGATCGCGTCCTTGGCCACCACCGGCGGCCACCACTTGCTCATCGACGCCAGCGAGGTGTGCGGCTGTCCCTGCTCCCGCAACCACAACGCGCGATAACACATCCACCGAGCGGCCTCCAAATACGTGCCATGCTCGGCGAGCAGGAACGAGACGCCCTGATTGTCGCCGATCGGTTTGCCGAAGGCGTGGCGCTGAGTGGCGTACACCGCTGCCTCATCCAGACTCGCCTGCGCCGCTCCCAAACACATCAGACCGATCGCCGCCCGACTGAAATCGAAATGGCTCAACACCGCCGGAAAGCCCCGTCCCGGCTCACCCACCAGCGACGAACCGGGCACGAACACATCGTCCAGATGGATCGAACCCCAGCCCAGCGGCAGACACCCCATCCCCGGCATGTGCCGCACCGTCACACCCGCAGCGTCCAACGGCACCAGATAGCAACTCACCCCACTGGCCCGCGTGGAGCCCGGATCACGGGCGTAGATCAGCGCGGCGGATGCGTTGCAGGCCCAGGAGATCGCGGTCTTCTCCCCCGACAACCGCCAGCCAGCACTGTCCGGACGGGCCACCGTGGTCATCGCGGCGGCGTCCGAACCCGAACCCGGCTCGGTCAACGCGATGGCGACCGTCTCCCGACCCTCGATCAACGCCGGCAGATACCGCTCCCGCGCTTCCTCGCCGGCATGCGCCAACTGCGACCCGATCAACCCCACCTGAATCGGCGCCGACGCCATGTTCACATCGCCATAGGCAAGAGTCTCGGTGGCCAGGCCCAGCAACACCGGATCCGCCACGCCGGTGCCGCCGTACTTCTCCGGCAGGCCGATGCCGAGCACCCCCAGCTCGCCGAGCTGCCGCAACACATCGAACGGAAACTCGGTCGACGCCGAGCGGTCCCGATAGCCGGGCAGCAACACCTTGCGGGCGAACCCGGACAGTGTCTCCTGAAACGCCTGCTGGTCTTCGGTGAACGCGAACGACACCATCGGTCACACCTTTCCGTTGGAGCTTGCGCGGTGGGAGCTCGCGCCGGCGGCGAGATACTCCTGGACGATCTGGTCGGCGACCTCGCCCACGCCGGCCACCCGGTCGATCTCGCCGACGCCCTGCCCGGCGCCGAAAATGTCCTTCCACGGCTTGTGCTCGCCGTGCACGTCCGAGAAATCGATGCGCCCCTGGGTGTCGAGCCGACCGTCGAGCCCGGCGTCGGCCAGGCTCTCGGTGAGCCAGCTGCACAGCACGCCGGTGACCGAGGCCGTGGCGACCACGTCGTCAATCCGCGAGCGGACCAGCATGTCCCGATAACGATCGTTGGCCATGGATTCCCGACAGGCGATGAAGCGGGTGCCCAGGTAGGCCAGGTCGGCGCCGAGGACTTCGGCCGCCCGAACCCCGCGCCCGGTGGAGATCGCGCCGCCGACCACCACCGTGCCGTCGAAGAAGCGGCGCACCTCGTCCACGAACGCGAACGGCGACAGCCGGCCGGTGTGACCGCCGGCGCCATGGCACACCAGCACCAGTCCGTCCGCGCCGGCGTCGGCCGCCTTGCGCGCGTGCTCGACCGACATCACGTCGGCGAACACCGCGCCGCCGTAGCCGTGCACCGTGTCCAGCACCCGGCGCGGCGAGCCGAGCGCGGTCACCACCACGGTCGGCCGGTGTTCGGTCATCAGCTCCAGCTCCCGCTCGAACCGGTCGTAGCTGGGATGGACGATCATGCTGACAGCCCACTGTGGACTGTCCAGGTTGGCCAGTTCGCCGCGAATGGTGTCCAGCCAGCCGATCAGATCGTTCAGCGTCCGGGCGTTCTGGGTGGGCAACGAGCCCATCAGGCCGGCCCGGCAGGACGCGACCACCAGGTCCGGCCCGGACACCAGGAACATCGGCGCCACGATCACCGGCGCCCGCAGACAGTCGCGCCGGATCGCGGTGGCTCGGGCTGGACTGGTGTCGGCATCCCTACTCATGGCTGGATCGTACACGTGTCCGTACACATGTGCGGACACATGTACGATCCATCGGTGTGAGCCTGCTCATCACCAGGCAGCAAGATGGCCAGGTGACACCCGACGCCCAGCCCGACGAATCGCCGCTGCCGCCGGCGAGCGCCCGGTCCCTGCTGCTCACCGTGCTCGGCGAGTTCGGCTACCCGGACCAGGAGCCCATCTGGACAACTGCGCTCATCCGGGTCCTGGGCGGCCTGGGCGTGGAGAGCCATGCCGCCCGGCAGGCGATCGCCCGGTCGTCGGCCGCCGGCTGGATCGACAGCGAGCGATGCGGCCGAGCGGTGCGCTGGCGGCTGACCCCGGTGGGACGCGACATCGTCGAGGACGGCATGCGGCGGACCACCGAGTACCTCACGCAGCCGGCCCCGTGGAGCGGTCGCTGGCTGGTGCTGCTGGTGTCCCTTCCGCAGCAGGCCCGCACGGCGCGCAAACGGTTGTACGGCGGACTGGCCTGGCTTCGGATGGGCAATCCGACGGCCGGGGTATGGCTCACGCCGCATGTCGACACCGTGGACGAGCTTCGCGCCCTGATCGCCCGGTTCGAGCTCACCGAAGCCGCCATCAGCTTCATCGGGCGCACCGAGGACGTCGGCATGAGCAACCAGCAGATCGTCAGCCGGGCCTGGAACCTGTCCGAACTCGCGGGGCAGTATCACGCGCTGCTCGACCGCTACGCCGACCAGCGCCCCGCGCCGGGCGACGAGGTGCTGCTCCGCCATCTCGAACTGCGCAACCTGCTCCAGCGGTTCCTGCGCCTGGACCCGCAGCTGCCGGAGGAGTTGCTGCCGAACTGGATCGGCCGGGACGCGGCGCGGCTGCTCCGCACCCGGCACGAGCAGTGGTCCGCGCCGGCCCGGCTGCGCTGGGATCAGTTGGTCCGCGACTGCGAGCCAGCCAGCTCCCCCGCCTAGCAGATTTTACACTTGTCTCCACTTAGTGTTGCAATATGTCTAAGGTTGGGCTAGACAGGAGTAGGGGACCAACCAAGAAGGCAGGTGACACGTGTCGGATGCGCTCACGGCCGCGCTGGCCGCGCTCACGGAGGTCGCCGACAACCCGGACGGGTACGTCACGGCGTGGAAGCGGCGCACCGGCGGCAAGGCGGTCGGCGCGTTCCCGATGAACTTCCCGGCCGAGATCGCCCACGCGGCCGGCGCGCTTCCCGTGCTGATCCAGGAGAATCGGGAGCCCGACACCATCGGGCGCAACCTGCTGGCCGAGTTCTACTGCGGCTACACCCGCAACATCGCCGACCAAGCGGCCAAGGGCCGACTGGACATCTACGACGGCTTCTTCCTCGCCGACCACTGCATCCAACTGCTCGGCGCCGTGGACGTGGTGCGCGCCGAATCGCCGGACAAGCCGATGTATCTCGGCCAGTGGCCGCCGTCCCTCGGCGACGACTGGACGTTGGACATGGCACAGCAGATGGTGCGCTCGTTCGTCGAGGAAATGGGTGTGTTCGCCGGAGCACCGGTCTCCCCGGCGGACCTCGCCGGCAGCATCGCGCTGTTCAACGAGAACCGCCGGATGCTGCGGGACATCTTCGCCGCGCGCCGGTCCGGCAACGCCGGGTTCAGCTCCACCGAGCTGCAGGTCATGGTGAAGTCCAGCATGGTGATGGACAAGGCCGAGCACAACGCGCTGCTCCGGCGGATCATCGCCGAAGCGCGCACCGCTCCCCGGGACGACCGGGTCCGGCTGCACCTGTCCGGTCACCTCTGCCACGCACCAAAACCCGAACTGCTGCAAGCCATCGAGGACTGTGGCGCGCTCGTGGTGGACGACGACCTCTACACCGGCGCGCGCTACATCTCCACCGACGTGGACGAGGAAGCCGATCCGGTGACCGCCATCGCCGACTGGTACCTGCGGCGCGACTTCAACCTCCCCTGCCCCACCCGAGTCAAGCACGGCGCGGACTGGGAGGACCGACTGGTGTCATCCGTCCAGGCCAGCGGGGCGCAGGGCGTGATCGTGCTGATGGCCAAGTTCTGCGAGCCGCACATGCTCTATTACCCCGAACTGCGCCGGCGCCTGACCGAGCGGCACATTCCGCATCTGCTCATCGAGACCGAACATGCCGGCCTGCCGGTGGAATCGGTCCGCACCCGGGTGGAGGCGCTGCTGGAACGCATCCGCCGCACTCAGCTCGTCACCTCGTAAGAACCGAACCGGTTTCCGTCCAGGTCAACCCAGGAAGTGATCGCGTGAGCACAGTGACGACAACAGCAAGCACAGCGACGACGGGGCCGACAGGGTCAACAAAGGTCCAGGACAAGTCCAACCGGCTGAGCGTCACCAAGGCCGGCAGCAAGATGGTCGCCGACTACTGGGACGGCGTCTTCACGGCGCGGGAACGCGGCGAGAAAATAGTGTGGTACAACGGATCGGCGGTCAACCCGTTCTTCCAGGCGGCCGGGCTGGTCTGGTGCCACGGCGAGGCGTTCTCGGCCCGGTTGGCCGCGCAGCACCTGGAGGGGCCGGCCCAACTCGCCGCCGAGGAGCACGGTTTCGTCGGGGAGCTCTGCTCCTACGCGCGCACCCATCTGGGCTGCGCGGTACTCACCGAACGGGGCAAGCAGGACAACAGCCCGAATGTCACCGGCATCGTCGGTCTGGCGGACCAGCGGGAACTGGCCAGCAAACTGCCCTCGCCGGACATCTTCGTCAACGCCTACGCCGGATGCAGCACCGGCCAGCAGTGGGACGACATCTCCTTCCGGGTGTTCGGCAAGGAGGTGCCGATCTTCAACGTGTCGCTGCCCTACCTGTGGGGCAACAAGCCCGACTCCGGTTATCTGGTCGGCGACGAGTGGGAGCAGGCGTCCGACTACGTCTCCGCACAGTTGCACGAGTTGGTCACGTTCCTGGAGGAGCACACCGGCCGGCCGTTCGACTGGGACGCGCTGCGGCAGAACATGGCCTATATCAAGCGTGCGTCCGAGCTGCGCCGCGAGGCGATGGAGCTGTGCAAGCTGGCGCCGACGCCGGCGACGTTCTGGGACTGGATCGCCAGCATCGCGCACATCAACTTCCTGCCGGCCAGCCAGGGGCTGGTCGACTACTTCGCCGCGGTGAAGGCCGAGATCGAGCAGCGCGTCGCCGAGGGCGTCTCCGCGATCCGCGACGAGCGGTACCGGCTCTACTTCGACGGCATCATGAACTGGAACAAACTGGGCGTACTGGCCAGGAAGTTCGCCGAACACGATGTCGCCGTGGTGGCCGGCCGGTACACGCACAACGCGTTCTGGCAGGAGCCGAGCCTGATCGACCCGGAGAGCCCGATCCGGGGCATGGCCCAGCACTATCTGCTGTGCCCGACCAACCACGGCACCAAAACGGTGCAGGAGCTGATGTTGCGGGACTGCGAGGAGTACGGAGTGGACGGTCTGGTGTTCCACTCCACCCGCACCTGCCGGGCCTTCACCAATCCGCAGCAGCTGATCGCCAGGGCCGCGCAGCGGAAACTGGGCATCCCGTCGATGTTCTTCGAGGGCGACGTCGCCGACGCCTCGTTCTACAAGGACGAGATCCTGGAGAGCCGGCTGACCGCCATGCTCGAAGGAATCGACGTCCGCCGCGGCCGGGCCAACGCGGTGCCGGTCTGAGCGACTGGCCAGCGTCGCTGGTCCGAAGACACAGGGAGGGCCGCCATGACAGCCCACTACTACATGGGTGTCGACCTC
>DASZLR010000157.1:0-13103 GCA_035552275.1 Pseudonocardiaceae bacterium
TTTCCCATGACAATGAACACCGCGCACCGCTCGTCGGCCGCGCCGCTGATCCACCATTTGCGGCCGTTGACCACATAGTCGTCGCCGTCCCGCACGATCGAGGTGGACACATTGCGCGCGTCCGAACTGGCGACCTCTGGCTCGGTCATCGCGAACGCCGACCGAATTTCGCCGTCCAGTAGCGGTCGCAGCCACCGGGACTTCTGCTCGGGCGTGCCGAACAGGTGCAAGGTCTCCATGTTGCCGGTGTCCGGCGCCTGGCAGTTGATCGCTTCCGGTGCGATCTCCGGTGACCAGCCGGAGATCTCCGCGACCGACGCGTATTCCAGATTGGACAGTCCGGAGACGTCCGGCAGGAACAGGTTCCACAGCCCGCGCTCACGCGCTTCCTGTTTCAGCTCCTCGACCACCGGTGGCAGTGCGTGATCGTCGTTCGCCCGTCGCCACCGCGCGTAAACCGGCTCGGCGGGAAACACGGATTCCCGCATGAAGTCCCACATCCGCGCACAGGTCTCTTCGGCCTTGGCGGAAAGCGCGAAATCCATCGTCTCACCCAATCCTCTCGCCCAGGATCGCCAATCCGTTGTCAGCGGTGCGCACGATCAACTCGCGCACGTCACCGAAATCCTGTCCTGCCATCGAACCCGCCGCGACCCGAGCGGCGACGCCCTGCATGATCACCGCGAACTTGAAGTGCGCGAAAGCCTGATAGAAGCGGATTCCGCCGACGTCGCGCCCGGTCAGCTCGGCGTACCGATCGACCAGTTCGGCGCGGCTGGGGAAACCGGGCTCGACGGTGACCGTGGGAACCAGCCGCAACGGGTCCTCATCCGCCGTGCGCCAGTAGAACAGCAGCATGCCGAGATCGGCGAGCGGATCGCCCACAGTGGACATCTCCCAGTCCAGCACCGCGGCGACGACGCCCGGGTCGTCCTCGCTCATCAGACAGTTGTCCAACCGGAAGTCGCCGTGCACGATCGCCGGCGGCGGACTTTCCGGCAGTCGGGTGGCCAACCGGTCGGCGAGCGCGTCCACCGACGGCACCTCGGCGGTCCGGCTCGCCACCCACTGCTGTCCCCACCGCCGTAGCTGGCGAGCGAGAAAGCCTTGTGGGTGGCCGAAATCCGCGAGACCGACCGACTCGGGATCGACCGCGTGCAGCCGCGCGAGGGCGCCGATGAGCGCGTCGGCCATCGCCCGCCGCGCGGCGGGATCATCGGCGTAGCCGGCGGGCAGCTTGTCCCGGATCACGTGGCCGGGCACCTTCTCCATGACGTACGAGGGCACGCCGAGCAGGTCCCCGGCGTCGTCGTTCAGCACGATCCGCGGCACCGGGACCGGGGTGGGGGCGAGCGCCGCCTGCACCCGCGCCTCGCGTCGCATGTCGTGCGCGCTGGGCAGCAGTTCGCCGGTGGGCGGCCGGCGGAGGATCACGCTGCCGGCGGGACTCGTCAGCTCGAAGGTCAGGTTCGACTTGCCGCCGCTGATCAGCGTGACGTCGAGCGTGCGCCACGCCTGGTCGCCCAGACAGTCGGCAAGTGCCCTGCCCAGCCGGTCCGGGCGGGCGAGCCTGTCGAGATCACCGGGCACCGCCATCGTGCGCACCGCCTCACCTTTGAGCCCATCCCGAGCATCACCACAGCTATCGCACCGTAGCAACCACGCGGCTGCGCGCGCCGACGCGAGAGGCCGGGTACGCGAGTGGACACGCCGCGGCGTTCGGACGATCATCGTGCGCATTCGTCGCAGACAGGAGGACCGCATGCGTGCCAAACGCATTATGGCCAACCTTCGAGTGGCCGACGTTGAGGCAGCGAAGAGCTTCTACACCGACTACCTCGGGCTGAGCACTGAGGAGTTCAACATGGGATGGGTGGCTCGCTACACCTCTCCCGACACCGGGGCGAAGGTCCAACTCGTCACGCGCGACGCGACCGCTCCCGAGGACTCGGTTATTTCCATCCACACGGATGACGTCGAAGGCGCTTACGCGGAAGCTCAGAAACTCGGCTACGAGATCGTGCACCCGATAACCACCGAGCCGTGGGGTGTGCACCGGTTCCTGGTCCGAGCACCAGACGGCAACGTCATCAACATCGTGCACCATCCGGACTGATACAGCGGCGCGGCGTGCGTCGCGTGCTGCGCCGACGTTCGGGTCTGTTGTCGCGCAGCGCGACTAATCTGATCGAAGATCTAGGCGATGCCCTTGAACTGCTCAAACATGCCGTCCAGTCGTGGAGGAGTACCTGATGCTGCCGGTGATCTACTCGATGAGCGTGTCGCTGGACGGTTTCATCGCCGGGCCGGATGGCGATATCAGCTGGGGCGCCCCGGACCCGGAGCAGTTCCGCTTCCACGTCGAGCAGACCCGGCACATCGCCGCATACCTGTGCGGACGCCGCCTGTATCAGGAAATGCTGGTCTGGGAGACCGCCGAGCAGACCATGTCCGGGGAGGCGGAACTCGAGTTCGGCCGGATCTGGCGGCCGATCCCGAAGGTGGTGTTCTCGCGCACGCTGAGCGCGGTGGCGGGCGACGCGAGCCTGGCCACCGACGACATCGCCACCGAGGTCGGCCGGCTCCGCGACCAGCCGGGCGAGGGTGTGGTGGCCATTGGCGGGGCGGGCCTGGCCGGGGACGCCATTGCCGAGGACCTGATCGACGAGTACCGCCAGTTCGTCTGCCCCGTGATCCTCGGCAGCGGCACCCCGTACTTCCCGCGGCTGGCCAAGCCCCTCGGCCTGCGACTGATCGAGTCCCGGACGCTGAGTTCCCGGGTCGTCTACCTTCGCTACCAGCGCATACGCTGAGGTCGACCCTCGGTGGAGGATGTCCGACTCCACCGACCGGACATACCTGCGGAGGAATTCGCCATGCCCTATGCCGTGGACTTCGGCACCGTATCGACCGTTGGCCTGGAATCGTCGCCGGCCGCGGCCGCGCTCGCTGGCCTGCGGGCGAACGAGGCCCGGTACTTCAAGAACAAGTACGGCCACGTCTTCACCGTCGAGCCCGCCAGTAACGCCACGTCGACCATCGACTGGGTGCACCGAATTCTCAAGGAAGAACGCGGCATCGTCATCTCCTCTCGCCCGCTCGAAGCGACCGCATTCCAGGTCGAGAACATTCGGATGGCCTATGTCTTCTACGAGAACGGTCTGTCGATCAACGTGATGTACACCGTCGCCGACTCCGGGAAACGAGCGGTCGGGTTCAAGCTCTCCGACGGGATGGAAGTCCCCGCAGAGCTCGCCTCGTTCAAGTTCGCTCGACAGAAGTCGAAGCTGGCCGGAACCATCCGCGGCTCCTACTTCGTCATCAAGAACGAGTACTGACCCGGCACCGGCGCTGACAAGCGCGCAGCACGAGGCCAGAGGGAGTGGGTCCGGGGGGAGTCGAACCCCCACTGGCTGGATCCTAAGTCCAGTGCCTCTGCCAGTTGGGCTACGGACCCTGGCCGGCGATGTCAATGTCAGTGTGGTGCCGGTGTCGGTGTCGTGTCACTGTCCTGCCATCGGCATGCCGCGTGCGGTAAGCGTACCGGCGTGATCTAACGTGTCGCGCAGAGCAGCCGGTGGCGGTATGGAGGACACATGGCCCGCGATCCACAGACCATCGAACGCGAGATCGAGCAGGCTCGCGACGCGCTGGCCGCCACCCTCGACCAACTCGGCGAACGCGCCAACCCGCAGAAGCTGGTCGAACAGGCCAAGACGTCGGTGCGCGCCCAGTTGCGGCAGCCGAAGGTCCGCTACCCGCTGATTGGCGTCGGCGTGCTGGTTGGGGTGCTCGTCGCCCGCAAGCTGTTCCGCTGAGCCGCCGCAGCCGCGCTGTCCGACAACGCCTGCTCAACACTGATCAACGGGGTGGCCGGCCGGCCAGTGGCATCAGCACCTGGTCGACCAGCCGGTCGACGAACGCGGCGTCCAACGGGTCGCCGGTCAGCATCAGCCGGTAGGTGAGCGCGGCGCCGGCCAGCTCCACCAGCATCCTTTTCGGCGCGTCTCCGGCCAGCTCGCCCCGTTCCTCGGCCCGCTCCAACACCCGCAGCAGCACGTCCCGCTGACCGGTCAGGAAGCTGCGCCGGAAAGCGTCGGCCAATTCGGGCTCGTGCGGCAGTTCGCCGACCAGCGCCTGGGCCGCCCGCCCCGCCGACCCGGTCAGGAACCGGGCGAACGCCATCAGGAACGCCCGGAGATCCTCGGACAGCGATCCGGTGTCCGGCTGCGGGATGCTCCGGTTGACCGACTGCACCACGGCGTCGATCACCAGGTGCAGCTTGGAGTCCCACCGTCGGTAGATGGTCGCCTTGCCGGCCCGAGCCCGCGCGGCCACCGCGTCCATGGTCAACGCGCGGTAGCCGACGTCCGCCATCACCGCGAGCGCGGCGTCCCGCAGAGCTTCGTCCCGACCGGCGTCCCGGGGCCTGCCGCGAACGAAGGCACGCGGTTCGTCGTCGCGGTTGGGCGCTGCCGTCAAGATGTTCCCTCATCCACCCAGGGGCACCCTCGGTGATGCCACCGCTGAGGTTACTGGACGGCGTTGATGACCTGCGTCAACTGGTTCGCTTCGCCATCGTCCGGCTCGCCTGCGGCCTTGCCGCGCTTGGCGATCACCGCTCCCACCGAGTCTGCCGCCATCAGGTGTCCGGTGGACGCCGCCGGTTCGACCCGCGAGTGCGCCGGCCCGGCTTCGGCTTGATCGGCCTGGTCCGGGTCGTCGCGGTCAGCGACATCAGCCGGGTCAGCGCCGTCCCCGGACTTGTCTTCGGGGGCCGCGCCCTGTGCGTCCTTCGCCGGCTTGTCCTCGGTGATCGCGTCCGTGACCTGGTTGGCGGACGCCGGATCGGGCTGATCGGCGGCGGCTTTGGCGGGCGCGGTGGCAGGCCTGTCCACGGTGTCCACGGCCGGCTGGGACGCGGGTGCGGCCGGCGCGCGCTCGGTGGCCGGCGCGTCCAGACCCAGGCGGGCGTGCAGATACTGAGTGGTGAACGCCACCGCGTCCCCGTTGAGCAGGTGCACGACGGTGGGACTTTCCTGGCCGGGCGCCATCTTCGCCACCAGCTGATCCACCTGGTCCCGGGCGGCCATCAGGCCGGTTGCCGTGGCGGTCTTCGTCACGGCGCCGGCGACCGCGGTGATCCGCCAGTCGTCCCCATCCGGCACATAGTTCACCGTGATCGGCTCGTTCATGGTCCCTCCCTTGTCAGCGCGCTGGCGCACGACGCGCCCCAACCCGCTTGTGTGACTCCCGTGGTCAGGATGCATGACGCGACTGTCCGGGTCCTGCGCATTTCCCGGCATGTGCGCGGGCTCACTGCCACTGGTGTCACTCCCATGCTGATCTTCCTGGTTGGCATGGTCAGGAGCTGACAGTAAGGCGATAACGGGCGGACAGCACCCCGGTACCGCTGCGTTCCGCAGCGCTTACCCCCGATTGGGGGAAGCGGCGAACAGTTCGGCCAGCCCACCGCGGGCCAGCAGCATGACCAGATCGGCCGCCTGCTCCGCACTGACCTCGGGGTGTTGCTGGCACCACACGGCCAGCCGCTCGGTCCCGCCGACGATCACCTCGGCCACCGGCTCCAGATTCGCCCCGACCGACTCCGAGGGCGCGAACCGGGACAACGAGGCCACGATCAGGTTCGTGTGCTCGGCTCGGGACGCCTCCATCTCGGCCGCCGCCGATGGGCTCGCGAACGCGCCCTCGGTGCGCAACAACAGCCAGGCCCGGCCGTGCGTCTGGATGAACTCGAAGTACGCGGTCAGGCCGTTGCGCAGCATTTCCTCGGGTGTGCCGCCTTTCAGCGCGGTGGTCGTGGTGACCCGCAGCAGCTCCGATCGCGCCTGCTGGGTGCAGGCGATGAGCAGCCCCTCCTTGGAGCCGAAGTATTCGTAGAGCATCGGCTTCGAGACGCCGACCCGCTCGGCGATCTCGTCCATCGACGACGCCAGGTAGCCGCGCTCGGAGAACACCTCTTCGGCCACTTCCAGCATCTGGCGCTCCCGCTCGGCGCGCGGCACTCGCCGGCGGGGCGCGGTGGGGGCCGAGCGGGAAGTGGTCATGGCACAGACTCTACCGGAAGTAACCTACCCGTGGTAACCTACTCTCGGTACGGCACCTTACTTGAGGTATCCGCGCAGGTCGGAGGATTGGCACATGGGCGAGCGCAACGGTGCGCGGCACGCGCGAGTCGTCATCGTCGGCACCGGGTTCGCCGGGCTGGGCATGGCGATCGAGCTGAAGAAAGCCGGCATCCACGACTTCGTGCTGCTGGAGAAGGCCGCCGATGTCGGCGGCACCTGGCGGGACAACACCTATCCCGGCTGTGCCTGCGACATCCCCTCGCACATGTACTCGTTCTCGTTCGCGCAGAACCCCGACTGGAGCCGCGCGTACTCACCACAGCCGGAGATCTGGGACTACCTGCGTGCTGTCGCCGACCGGTACAACCTGCGCGAGCACATCCGGTTCGGCGTCGAGGTGACCGGCTCCCAGTGGGACACCGACGAGCAGGTGTGGCATGTGCACACCACATCGGGCGCCGACGTCACCGGGCAGTTCCTGGTGTCCGGCATCGGCGGCCTGCACATCCCGAGCATCCCGAACCTGCCCGGCCTGGAGAAGTTCGAGGGCGCCCGATTCCACTCCGCCCAGTGGGACCACGACTTCGACCTGACCGGCAAGCGGGTCGCGGTGATCGGCACCGGCGCCTCGGCGATCCAGTTCGTGCCGCGGATCGCGCCCGAGGTCGGCAAGCTCGAACTGTTCCAGCGCACCCCGCCGTGGATCATGCCCAAGCCCGACCACCCGATGCCGGACTGGACGCGCCGGCTGTTCCGGCTGCTGCCGGGCGCCCAGCGCGCTTACCGCGATCTTGTCTACTGGATGCTCGAAGTCCGTGCGGTCGGCTTCAACGGCCACCCGTGGATCATGCGGATCGCCGAACGGATCGCCAAGCGGCACATGGGCCGGAGCATCAAGGACCCGGCGTTGCGCCGCAAGCTGACCCCGGACTACCGGATGGGCTGCAAGCGGGTGCTCATCGCCAACGACTACTACCCGGCGCTCAACCGGGACAACGTCGACGTGGTCACCGAGGGCATCACCGAGATCCGCGAGCACAGCGTGGTCACCGCTGACGGCGTCGAGCACGAGGTGGACGCGATCATCTTCGGCACCGGCTTCCACGTCACCGACTCGTTCGACAGCCTGGACATCACCGGCCTGGACGACCGCAACATGGCCAAGCAGTGGCGCACCGACGGCATCCGGACGCATCTGGGCATCACCGTTTCGGGGTATCCGAACCTGTTCTTCCTACTCGGCCCGAACACCGCACTCGGCCACAACTCGGTGGTGTTCATGATCGAGTCGCAGGTCCGGTACGTGGCGCAGGCGATCAAGCTGGTGGACCAGTCCCAGGCCGCGGCGCTGGACGTGCGGGAGAGCGTGCAGGACCGGTTCCAGGAGGACATCCAGCGCAAGCTGATCCAGGGCGTCTGGACCCAGGGCGGCTGCAAGAGCTGGTACCTGGACTCGCAGGGCGTCAACCGGACCATCTGGCCCGGCTTCACCTGGCGGTACTGGCTGGACACCCGGGCCATCCGGGCCGCGGACTACGAGCTGGTCGGGCGGGGCAAGCCTGGATCAGCTGCCGCCTGAACCAGCCCACGGAGGGAACAAGACCCTGAGGCCGCCCGGTTCACCGGGCGGCCTCAGTCCATCCATTCGGGTCTTGGTGAGCCGTGTCCAGTCCCTATCTGGCCTGGCCGGGCGCGGAAAGCTTGCGCAGGCGGCTGATCAGCTCCACCGTGTCGATTCGGCACAACTCGGCCATCCGCTCCAGCGCCGGCAGGTCGAGATGGACCTCCGGGGACGCGCCGGGTTCCAACTGGCCCAACCGGTCCTGGGCCCAGCGACGCAGCGGCAGCAGTTCGGGCTGATCGTCGTGCACGACGCCGGCCAGGTCCACCCGGATCTGGCCGGGCCGCTCGTGGCTGAACACCCGATCGTGCACCCGGGCCAGCACATCGTGCGGCAACACGTCCATCGCCAGGCACAGTTCGACCAATCGCACCACCGAGCACTGCCGGGTGCCGAGCTCGTAGGTGGCCAGCGTCTGCAGCGAGACCGTGGTGCCCAGGTGGTTCTGCAGCTCACGACGAGTCCAGCCGCGCTGCTTGCGCACCCGGCGCAGCTCGTCGCCGAGTACGCGCTGAACGGTCGATGCGTCGATGTGCACGGTGACCCTCTCCCAGCTGTCGGACCCCATGCGGATCCGCTTTCTACAGAACCAGGGAGTAGGTAAGAGCCGTCTTATTACGCGAACGCTGGGCAGTTGGGCTCGCAGATCACCCGAACGGGTGAGGTCAGCCGGGTCCGAAGGGCCGTTTCAGTTGATGCAGGGAGTGGCGCCGGCATCCGAGATGGTGTTGCTCGGGCTGGTCGGTCCGGTGGGTGCGGTGGGCGCGGTCGTCGTACCGGCGCCGCTGTCCAGGCTGAGCTGGTTGCCGGTTCCGATGCCTTGCGCGCCCGGCCCGCTGTACGCGCGACCGAGGTAGACCCAGACATGCCCGGACGAGACGCCGCTGCTCTCGGCGAGGGTGATGCCGCCGCCGAGGCTGCTGTCCACCTGCTCGGCCGAGGCCTTGTCGCCGGCCGCGTAGTAGATGATCGAGGTGCTGCGGTCGGTCTTGTTGCCGGTGTCACCGACGGTGTAGCCGGCGTTGCCAAGATCTTTGCGGACGGTGGCGGCCAGGCCGGTCTGACCCGAGGAGTTGTAGACGTCCACGGTGATCGCGCTGTTGCCGGAGCTGCCCGAGCTACCTGAGCTCGAACTGGTCGGCCCTGTCGTGCCGGTCGCATTGGCCGACTGGGCGGTGTTGGCGGTACCGGTCAGGTTGGCGAAGAACGACTGCACCGCCGACGGGTCGACCTCGACCGCGCTCTCGTTGCTGTAACCCGGCGGGTTGTAGTCGATGTTGACCGTCGGGACCGTGGTGAACCGCACGTTGCCCGAGCTCATGCCGTCCATCTGGGTGGCGAATCCGGTCAGGTCCCACGAGGTGTCGACGGTGATCGCCTTCTGCACGGCGTCGATCAGGTTGCCCAGGGTGCTCGGATTGCTCAGCGTCCCGGCGGACAGGATCTTGTGCGCCATGCTGGACAGGAACGCCTGCTGGCGCTGCTCCCGTTCGAGGTCGGTGCTGCCGCCGGGAATGTTGTGCCGCTGCCGGACGAATTCCAGCGCGGTCGCGCCCTGCACGGTGAAGGCGCCGGCCGGGAAGTGCGCGCCGGAGTACGGGTCGTTCACCGCCTGCTTCAAGCAGACCGGCACGCCGCCGATGGCGTTGGAGATCTCGTAGAAGCCGAACAGGTTGACGGTGGCGAAGTGGGTGATCGTGATGCCGGTGAGCTGCTCGACGGTCTTGATCAGCTCCTGGGTACCGGCGGTGTCGGAGTCCACTTCGGCCTGCGCGCCGGTCTCGCCCTTGGCGTGCAGGCCGGGCAGCGCGGCGTTCTTCGCGTCGCCGAACGCGGAGTTGATCTTGTTCGTGCCGTAGCCGGGGATGCTCACCCAGGAGTCGCGCGGGATCGAGACGCCGGTCGCCTTTCCGCCGCCCGCCGGGATGTGCACGATGATCAGCGTGTCGGTGTTCACCTCGCCGCTGTCCGGTCCGGCGTTGAGCACGGACAGTTCGTCCGGGGGCAACTGGTTGCCGTTGACATCGGTGCGGCTGTCCATGCCGACCAGCAGGATGTTCTGCGCGCCGCCGGCCGAGGCCCCCGGGTCCAGCGCGTCGATCCGGTGCAGGCCGCTGTTGGCCTGCTGGACTTTCGCGTAGGCGTAGCCGGTCAGCGTGAGCACGAGCACCGAGACGATGGCCAGCGCGGTCCGGCCGATGCTCAGCCAGGTGCGCCGGCCCGAACGCGGGGCCCCCTCGTCCGGTTCGGCCCAGCCGGCGGGTTCGGCCGCGACCGGGGGCGGCCGGTGGGCGGACACGGCCCTGGTCGGCGCCGGCCGGTTCGGCGGCAGCGGTCGGTTCGGCGGGACGCCCCGGCCAGCCGGCGGAACGGCCCGGCCTGGGCGACCGGGGCGACCCGACGGATCGCGCGGATCGTTTCGTCCGCGTGGCCAGTCGTCCACTCGTCGCTCCCTTCCGCCGTTCAGTCGATTCAGCCGTCCAGCCGATTCCGCGCAGGGCAGAGCCCACCTGCACACCCTGCTATAAGGCAAGACGTCCGGGTCCGGCGCTGGTTGCCCGGCTGCTGTTACGGTCCCCAGAATGCCATCCGGGCCCCCGACCCTGTGCCGGTTCGGTGATCCACCAGCGACCGGCTAGACTGTTCGTCGGCCTCCTGGGGTGCGCCGCGCCTTCATGCGGTATCGAGGCAAGCCACGCACGGACAACGGGATATAGCGGGATACAGAGAGGTCCACATGCCTCCCAAGCTGAAGAAGACGTTCGAGACGACTCTCGAGCTGGAGGCGGGCAACGCCGCCATGGTCGACCTGGGCAAAGCCCTCGGTCCGACCGGCGTCAACACGCGGAACCTGAAGCTCGAGTACGACGAGGCCACGTCGGCCAACCGGGGTGAGGTCATCCCGGTCGTCGTCACCGTGTACGAGGACCGCAGCCACTCGCTCAAGTACAAGACCCCGCCGACCAGCTTCCTGATCAAGAAGGAACTCGGCCTCAAGTCCGGGTCCACCAACCCCGGCACCAAGACGGTGGCGTCGATCACCCGGGATCAGCTGCGCTCGATCGCCGAGCGGAAGCTGCCCGACCTCAACGCCAACGACGTGCCGGCGGCGATCAAGATCGTCGCCGGGTCCGCCCGCTCGATGGGCATCTCAGTCGCCGAGAGCTGACGCTCTCATGCCGAGCCGGCCCGTCACCCGATCACAACTCGGTGGGCGGGCCGGCCGAGTTGTCGCCACAATGCGATATCACAGCCGATATCGCATTGTTATGAATCCTTCACAATGTGATACGGCGCGATCCGATCTGATCGGGCAGGATCAGCGGCGGCTTCCGGCTGCGACCTGCCTGAGCGTCATTCACACTGTTCACGGCGTTACCTCGAACACCGAATGGTTGACCGACCGCATTGTGGCGGGTTGTTGCGCACTGTCACACACCCACAATGTCGACCCATGACAACGCGATCTTGGCGACATGCGACTATGGCTTGGTTATGGCGGAAACTCAGGTAGCCCAGACGGCGTCCGAAACGGACCCACTCGCGGCGGCAGGCACCTCTGGTGCCGGCGATCCCGCACCCGTCACATCTCCCCAGACCCGGACCTTGTCCCCGTCCAGCTTCCTGCTGGGCAGCGGGCTGTCCCGCAGGACCCTGATCCAGGGGCTGATCGGCTCGCTGCTGATCGTGGCCGGCTCGCTGGGCGCCGGCGGCATCCTGATCCAGGACCCGATCCTCGGCAACGGACCGCTCGGCGCGATGCGCTACGGCCACGGCCAGGCGCTGGCGACCATCGCCGTGTACGTCGGTGTCGGCCTGCTGGTCTGGGCCTGGGTCCGACTCGGCCGGGACGTGCTGGCGGACCGGGTCCGGGCGCGCGGCGTGGTGCTGACGGCGGCGGCGTGGATCGCGCCGATGATCGTCTCGCCGCCGCAGTTCACCCGAGACCCGTTCTCCTACCTGGGGCAGGGCGAGCTCGCGCTGCACGGCCTTGACCCGTATGTGCTCGGGCCAGGTGTGCTGGGCGACGCGATCGCGGCCAACGTGCACCCGTTCTGGCAGTTCACCCCGGCCCCGTACGGGCCGATGTTCATCGAGGTCGCCAAGCTGATCGTCGGGTTCACCGGCGAGCATCTGATCCTCGGCGTGATCGCCATGCGGCTGACCATGATGCTCGGGCTGGTGCTGCTGGCGTGGTCGCTGCCCGGCCTGGCCCGGCATCTCGGTGGCAAGCTGCCGGTGGCATTCTGGGTATTGGTGGCCAATCCGCTCACGGTGATCCACCTGGTCGGCGGCCCGCACAACGACCTGCTGATGATCGGCCTGCTGGCGGTGGGCGTCCTGCTGACGCTGGACGGCCGGCACTTCGCCGGCATCGCGGTGGTCACCCTCGCCGGGGCGATCAAGGCCAGCGCGCTGATCGCCCTGCCGTTCCTGGTCTGGGTGTGGGCGGCCCGACTGCCGGGCTCGAAGCTGCGCCGGTTCACCCTGGCGACGGTCGCCAGCATCGGCACGTTCGGCGTGGTGTTCGGCGCGTCCATGCTGGTGTCCGGACAGAACTTCGGCTGGATCGGCGCACTGAACGCGCCCACCATGATCTCCAACTGGGTGAACCTGCCGACCGGGCTCGGCGAGCTGATGCACGGATTCGTGAGCAACTTCGGCGACCTGCCGGAAGCGCCGTTCGTCAACATGAGCCGCACCCTTGCCGACCTGACGCTGGTCATCATCCTGCTGGTGCAGTGGTGGCGGGCCCGCAACGGCGGCGTGGACGCGGTGCGACGCGCCGGCGTCACCCTGCTGTGCACCGCGATCCTGGCCCCGCCGACCCTGCCGTGGTACCTGACCTGGGGCCTGGTCATTCTCTGCGCGCTGCCGTGGAGCCGGCGGATGGTGGCGTTCACCGCCGGGGTCACCGTGGTCGCGATCCTGGTGTACTACCCCAACGGCGAGGCCGCGATGTTCAGCGTCGGCCACATGGGCTGGGTCGCGCTGGGCGGGTTGCTCGCGTTGGTGTCGATTCTGCGGCCGGACCCGCTGCGGCTGCGCGGCAGGTCGAGGCGGCGAGCCGGCAGCGCCGGCAGTGCTGATGAGACCGCGTCGGTGCCCACGCTGACCACGTTGCCGCTCAACGAGTCCGCTGGGTCGGCCGGGTCCAATGGGGACCGACCGGTTGGTCACGTCGTGGGCGAGGCGGCGCTGAACGACGCCGAACTGGACGAAGTGGCCTCGAATCCGGAACCCGTTTAGCCCCTCGTGACTGTTTAGCCCACGGCTCGGTGTCGGTGGAGTGGGTTGGTTCGGGGTGTCTGGTCCCGGTCGATGTAGGCGGGTGGGATGAAGACGGGGATGCCGTCGTCCATGTCGATCCGCCACTGGGAATGGTGTATGAG
>DASZLR010000158.1:0-23196 GCA_035552275.1 Pseudonocardiaceae bacterium
GTGGCCCTCAACCCGGAGGCGCACCTGTTCCCCGGTCACTCGTCCAACGCGAGCTGACCGGCCGGCCACCCGCTACCGGATGATCTTCACCTCGTCGCCGACGTGCAGGTCGTGGAAGAACGTCTCCGCGCCCGCCCACGACATGTGGATGCAGCCGTGCGAGTACACGCCCAGGCTACCGACGTGGAACGCGTCACCTGGGTAGAAGAACGTCGAATACGGCATCGGCGCGTCGTGGAACTCTTTGCTGATGTGCTTGACCTGTTGGTACAGCACGTGGAAAGTGCCGGTCGGCGTCGGATAGCTCCGGCTGCCCGGCATGATCGGGGCCTGGTAGATCACCTGGCCGCCGCGCACGATCCAGGCCCGCCGCCCGGACAGCGTCACGCACGCGCCATTGGTGATGCCGCACGGGTTGCTGGCCGCCGGCGCCTGTGGAGCCGCCGGCTTGGGGGCTGTCGGTGTCGCACTGCTGGTCGGCGCTGTGCTGGTGGCACTGGTTGTGGCTGAGCTGGTAGCTGACGGCGAGGTGGTGGTCGGGCCGGCGGCGCTGGTGTGGCTGGCCGCGGTGACCGCACCGGAGGTTCTGTCGCTGGCGTGCGCCTCCGATGAGCAGGCGACCAGCACCACGGCCGCGGCGATGGTCGGTATCGCCAGGATGACCCGCTGGGTTCTCAGCCGTGTCGTCGCGGCCCGCATGGTGCCCCCTTCATCCCGGTTCGTCCCCGGGCGTCACTGTCAACAACCGCCATCACACGATGGCGACACTTGTTGATAGTGACGCCTCGGCACGGGTTCCGTTGTCCCGGCAGCCGATCTTCCAGGTTACGATCCGGTGGCCGGCTCAGGGCAGCGGCGGATATCCACTCGTCTGGCCCGTGCGGTCGAAATCGACGGTGGAGTATTCGCGTAGCTTGTTCAGCCGGTGGAAGCCGTCGATCATCCGCACCGTGCCGGACTTGGACCGCATCACGATCGACTGGGTGGTGCAGCCGCCGGACCGGTAGCGCACTCCACGCAGCAGATCGCCGTCGGTGATCCCGGTCGCGCAGAAGAACACGTTGTCACCGCTGACCAGATCGTTGGTGTCCAGCACCCGATCCAGGTCGTGCCCGGCGTCCAGCGCCTTGCGCCGCTCCTGGTCGTCCTGGGGCCACAACCGGCCTTGGATCGCGCCGCCCATGCACTTCAGCGCGCAGGCCGCGATGATGCCTTCGGGTGTGCCGCCGATGCCCACCAGCATGTCCACGCCGGTGTCCGGCCGCGCGGCGGAGATCGCGCCGGCCACGTCGCCGTCGGAGATGAATCGGATCCGGGCGCCGGCCTGCCGCACTTCACTGATCAACTGCTTGTGCCGGGGCCGGTCCAGGATGCACACGGTGACATCGGACACGTCGCCCTGCTTGGCCTTGGCCACCCGGCGAATGTTCTCCCCGACCGGCGCGGCCAGGTCCACCACGTCCGCCGATTCCGGCCCGACCGCCAGCTTCTCCATGTAGAACACCGCCGACGGATCGAACATCGCGCCGCGCTCGGTGACCGCGAGCACCGCGATGGCGTTGAGCATGCCCTTGGCCATCAGGGTGGTGCCGTCGATCGGGTCCACCGCGACATCGCAGTCCGGGCCGTCCCCGTTGCCGACCTGCTCTCCGTTGTAGAGCATCGGCGCGTTGTCCTTCTCGCCCTCGCCGATCACCACCACACCGCGCATCGAGACGGTACCGATGAGCTTGCGCATCGCGTCGACCGCGGCGCCGTCGCCGCCGATCTTGTCGCCCCGGCCGACCCAGCGCCCGGCGGCCATCGCCGCGGCCTCCGTGACCCGCACCAGTTCGAGGGCGAGGTTGCGATCCGGCGCCTCCGGCTGCCTGCTGGTCGAGGATGTTCCGTCGACCGCGCGGTCCGAGGTGTTCATGTGCGCCTCCCTGGTCAGTGCGATTACCCGGAATACTCCCAGACCAATCGGTCAGGTGACGAGCCGCGGAACGACCGGTGACCTGTGAGGCGGCGATACGGACCTGCGACGATGGACGGCGTGACGGAAAGCACGACCGGCTCGCCACAGGACGCCGAGCCCGAGAACACCGAATCCGCGCGCCCACCGGCCGCCGGGTCAGCCACGGGGCCGGCAGCCGAGCCACCTGCTGAGCGGACTCCAGCGCGGACTCCCGCGCCGGCTGCTGGACGGGCTCGGCTGGGGCTGCGGGACATGCTGTTCTCGATGATCGCGCTCGCCCTGCTCGTGCTGGCCCTCACCGCGATCACCAAGTCGTGCTCGTTCAGCCCCGGCGGACCGTCGACCAGCGGCGCGGTCGTCCCGACCGTGGACGTGCCCAATGAGTTTCGGACCGATGCCCGCGTGGTCGGGTTCCCACTGCGCCAGCCGGCGGTGCCGACCGGGTGGCGGGCCAACTCGGCGTCGGTCGGCACCGTGGCCACCGCTGGCGGCGGGCAGGCCAGTGCGATGCAACTGGGGCTGATCACCCCGGCCGGGCACTATCTGGCGACCATTCAGTCCAATGCGGACACCGCTGATCTGGTGCGGCATACAGCCGGGATAGCGTCGGACGCCACGGTCGCGGCGCAGGGTGCGACCGTGCTTGACGGCACCACCTGGACCAGCTATCCGGGTGTGCGCGACGAAGCGGCCTGGGTGGCCGATCTCGGTTCGGTCCGGCTGCTGGTCACCGGCGACGGCACCCCAGCCGAGTTCCGGGTGCTGGCCGCGGCCGTCCGGTCGGCCCCGATCGTGCCGGCCGGGCACTGATCGCGAGCGATCGTCTCGTTGTGGCTGGCTTCATGACCGTTCGTCGGCCGGCGCGGTCTCCACGGCTTCGACCCGCGCCAGCGCCGACTCGACCCGTTGCCGGGCGCCGGCGAGGTGCCGTTCGCAGATCCGCGCCAGCGCCTCGCCGCGTTCCCATAGAGCCAGCGAGTCGTCCAGCGACAGGCCGCCCGCCTCCAGGGTGCGGACCACCTGCATCAGCTCGTCCCGAGCCGCCTCGTAGCCGACGGCGGCCAACTCGCCGGCCTGCTGATCGCTGCTGTGCTGATCTCTGTCTTGGTCCGTCATCCCGTGTTGATCCGACTCGGTTTCTCCGGTGCCCGGTCCTCGGGCCTGGCTCGCACGCTGACCAGCGCGGTCGCGACCGCCTGGTCGTAATCGGCTAGCGCCTCGACAAACTCCTCACCGTCACCATCGCGGATCGCCTCCGCCACCTGTGTCTCGGCTCCCGCCACCCGGACCCGATGCGGCGAGGTCGCGCCGAACCAGCACTGGGCGCCGACGTAGATCGACGCCGCCTCGGTGAGATCGCGCAGCCGGAACGTCAGCACCCGACGTGCTGGCGCATCGCAGCCGGCGAGCAGTGCCGTCCAGCACTCGCCAGCCGCCCGATCCGCGGTTTCCGCGTGCCGGCGTAACGCCTGCGCGTCGTTTCGTTGGGTTGGCGCGGTCGACCCATTCGCCGCGGTGCGGGCGGCGGACACCGCCAGCGGCAGGAATGTGGGCTCGCGCCCGGTCATGCCCATCGGTCACCTCCCATCCGTTTCTCCATCATTGGCCAGTTCTTCTCTCCTACGCTTCAGTCCGGCGGCGTCGCGACGACCGCGGCGTGTGCTGCTCCGTCAACGACCCGGATCCGGATCTTGGTTCCCGGTTCGAGCTGATCGGCCGACCGCACCACGCCGTCCACGCCGTCCGCTCCGTCCACTCCGACAAGCTGCACAACGGCGTAACCCCGGGCCAGCGTCGCCGCCGGCCCCAGCGTCGCCAGCCGCGAC
This sequence comes from Pseudonocardiaceae bacterium, assembly GCA_035552275.1. Classification (GTDB taxonomy): domain Bacteria; phylum Actinomycetota; class Actinomycetes; order Mycobacteriales; family Pseudonocardiaceae; genus DASVLX01. The sequence continues at coordinate 3,784 of DASZLR010000158.1, forward strand.
GCGGTCGCGGCGAGCGTGGTGCTTTCGGTGGTCAGGAGGGAAAGCATCGCACGCCGGGACCGCTCGCGCAGCGTCCTTCCGTCCTCTGCCCTCCGATCGAGTGGCGCGAGCGGGTCGGCGAGCACCGGCCGGCTGCGGAGGGCGTCGAGCAATCGATATTCCCGGTCCACCCACCCGTGCAAGGCCCGGCGGCCGCGATCACGCAGGGCAGCGATCCGGTCGGCCTCCTCGGCCACGTCGGGGACCACGGTCTTGCCCGCGTCGGTGGGCGTCGAGCAGCGCCGGTCGGCGACGTGATCGAGTAGCGGAGTGTCCGGCTCGTGGCCGATCGCGCTGATGACGGGCGTGCGGCAGGCGGCGACGGCGCGGCACAGCGCCTCATCGGAGAATGGCAGCAGATCTTCGACGCTGCCGCCACCTCGGGCCATGACGATCACGTCGACGTCAACATCTTTGTCCAGAGTGGACAACGCGGTCATCATCTGCGGGACGGCCGGGGCGCCCTGAACGGCCACATTGACCACCCGGAACCGCACCGCCGGCCACCGGGCTCGGGCGTTGGTCAGCACGTCCCGTTCGGCCGCCGAGGCGCGGCCGGTGATCAGACCCACGGTCCGGGGCAGGAACGGCAGCGGCCGTTTGCGGGCTGGATCGAACATGCCCTCGGCGGCCAGCAGCCGGCGCAGCCGTTCGATCCGGGCCAACAGCTCGCCGATGCCGACCGCGCGGATCTCGTCCACCCGCAGGCTCAGCGTGCCACGGCCCACGTAGAAGGCCGGCCGGCCGTGCACCACGACCCGGCTGCCCTCGGTCAGCACCGGCTGCGCGTCCCGCACCAAACCTGCCGCGCAGGTCAGCGTCAGCGAGATGTCCGCCGACGGATCACGGAGCACGACGAACGCGGTGTTGGTGCCGGGCCGGGCCGAGATCTGGGTGATCTGGCCCTCCACCCAGACCGCGCCCAGCCTGTTGATCCAGTCCGCGATCTTGCGTGCCACGGTGCGGACCGGCCAGGGCGATTCGACACTGGTCGGCCCGGCCGACCCGGACCCACCGGATCCCCCGGATGCTGCTGTCGCGTGGGGGCCAGTTCCGGACGGTTCCCTCGCGGCGGTCACCTGGTCGCGCGCACGTTGGCGATCCGGCGGGCCAACATGCCGGTGAACTCCGGCCGGTTGGCGTGGGCACGTTCGTAGTGCAGCAGCAGCTCCAGTTCCGGGATGCTCAGCCGGCGCAGCCGGGCCCGCAGCCGCGGCACCGTCAACTCGGGATAGTTCGACAGGGGCGGCGGCAAGTCATCCGCCGTCTCATGGGCGTCTGCCATCGCACGGGCATCGGTTGTGTCATCAGCGGGTTCGGCCTCGACTGCGTGGTCGGAATCCGCTGGGTGGCCCGAATCGTCGGCTGGATCCGCGGACCGATTGTCCAGTTCGGTCTCGTCCAGTTCGGTCTCGTCCAGATCGGCTACCGCCGCCAGGGTCACCGTGTCGAATCGCGACCGCGCGCCGTTCGCGGTGGCCGACGCCAGCCCGGCGCCGGTGCCACTGTGGCCGCCGGCGGTGCCGTTGGCGCCGGCCGAACCGGGATCGTCCTCATCGAACCGGGCCCATTCCGGCGCCTCCTCGATCGGACGCAGACCGGCCAGCAGATCGTCGCCCCTGATCGCCAGCTCGGTGACCTGTTGCTGCACCCGCATCGACAGCTGCAATGCCTGGCTGACCATGGTCACCGGCAGTTCGGCCAGCTTCTCGGGCAACCGGCGCGCCTGGTCGACGGCTGTGACCGCGAGACCGGCGGCGATCCGCATCGGCAGCGGTAGTGGCTTCATGCCATCTAGCCTGCCGCAGTCCGGCCCGGAAACCCAGTGTTACGCACCGGATGGGCGTGCCGAACGCGGACGACACGAGTGGCGGACGTCAGCGGGCGGGGCTCGCCCGTACGCTGGAACCCATGACGGCGTCCATCCCGGCTACCGAGACCGACGACACCGAATCGGCGCGTGCGGCCGGCGACACCCGCCCCCGACGGGTGCTGCTGGCCCGGCCGCGTGGCTACTGCGCGGGCGTGGACCGCGCGGTGATCACCGTGGAGAAGGCACTGGACACCTATGGGGCGCCGGTGTATGTCCGCAAGGAGATCGTGCACAACCGGCACGTGGTGGACACCCTGTCCCAGCGGGGCGCGATCTTCGTGGACGAGTTGGACGAGGTGCCCGAAGGCGCACTGGTGGTGTTCTCCGCGCACGGCATCTCGCCGGCCGTGCACGCCCAGGCCGCCGAGCGCGAGTTGCGCACCATCGACGCCACGTGCCCGCTGGTCACGAAGGTGCACCAAGAGGTCAAGCGGTTCGCCAGGGACGACTACGACATCCTGCTGATCGGCCACGCCGGCCATGAAGAGGTCGAGGGCACCACTGGCGAGGCCCCTAGCCGGGTGCAGTTGGTGGACCGTCCTGAGGACATCGACGCGGTGACCGTGCGCGATCCCGACAAGGTGGTCTGGCTGTCGCAGACCACGCTGTCCGTGGACGAGACCATGGACCGGGTGGACGCGCTGCGAGAGAAGTTCCCCACGCTGAGCAACCCGCCCAGCGACGACATCTGTTACGCGACGCAGAACCGCCAGGTCGCGGTCAAGGCGATGGCTGCGGAATGCGACCTGGTGATCGTGGTCGGCTCGCAGAACTCTTCCAACTCGAAGCGACTGGTCGAGGTCGCGCTTCAGGCCGGCGCCCGGGACGCGCATCTGGTGGACTACGCAGCCGAGATTGACGAGGCCTGGCTGGCCCCAGCCGGGACCGTCGGCGTGACCAGTGGGGCCTCGGTGCCTGAGGTATTGGTCCAGGAGGTCCTGGTGTTCCTCGACGAGCGCGGGTGGTCCGACGTCCAGGAAGTCACCACGGCGAACGAGAAGATCACCTTCGCGTTGCCTCGCGAACTGCGCAAGGACCTCGGCGGCGCGAGCTCCTAGTAGTCGTCGTTGCGGCGGCGCGGTGGTTCGCGTCGTGGGTTCCGCTCGCGCGGGACCTGGCCGCGTCCGCGTCCCCGTTCGGGCTGGCCTCGTCGTTCGCCCTGGTCGGCGCGGCCGGGCTGATCCCCGCGTGGGCTGCCGGCCGACCGGCCCCTGGCCGGATTGGCCCGAGTCCGATCGCGCTGATTCGCCCGATCAGGCGTGGCGCGGTCCTGGGCCGCACGATCCTGGGCGGCCCGGGGTGCTCCGGCCGCTGACCGACGGGCGACCGGGTTGGCTCCGCGATCCCGCTCCCGATCGCCGGCTCGCCGTCCGCCGTCCTCCGGCCGGGTGCGCGGCCGCACCGAGGTCCGGTTTTCGGAACGGTTCTCGTCGGCTCGGTGCGGCGACCGCTGGGTCGCCAGCCGGATACCGCCGATCACCACGGTGAGGCCGGTGGCGATCGCCATGGTGGGAAACGCGTTGATCAACGGCGTGCCCACGGCGAGCGCCTTCGCGGTCAGCCCGCCGCTCGGCGATTTGGTGAGCAGCACCACCAGCGGCACGGTGATCACCAGCACCAGCGGCGGCTGCACGATCGGGCCGAAGATGTTGCGCCGCCGCACCAGGCAGACCCCGGCCACGCAGCCGATCACGTACCCGCCTTCGAAGAGCGTGCTGAGCGAGCCGTTGGCCACCATGTCGGCCACCGCGCCCACAATGGACACACCCAGCGCGATCAGCACGGCCACCCACCAGGCCACCCCCCGGGTGGAACCGAAGGCGGAGCGATCCCCCCACGAGATCTCGTCGGACGCGTCCACATCGTCCTCGCGATCGCGGGTCGTCGCTGTCACGCCATCACCTCGCCAGCGGTCGCCAGCGCCGCTCCGACGATGATCGGCAACACGGCGGCCGTCGACACCCTGACCGCGGATGTGGTGATGTTCACTGCTGCCTCGCAAAATCTCCGGGTGGTGCTCACACCGTAGCCAACTGAGGGACATCCTGGTGCTGTCCGTCTGTGCTGTGCGCGGTCACCGCATCACAAACGCACCTTTCGTCCGATCCTCGCTCATGGTGTGTGAGCGTTCGCGATCACCTCCCCTCGACAGTGACGTCTGAACCGGCCGGCACGTTGCTCGGGCTTGGGCGGTTTTTGTGGGATTCGCGGTATTCGCCGGCTGCGACAGCCGGCTGCTCGCTCACCGCGAGCTCGTCGGGTTGACGCACCTCGGCGATCGGGGTCGGGCTCGCTGATGCCGCGGCCAGCGGCGACACCGTTGCCCGGAACTGGGTCAGCGCGTCCAGTTCTCGTCTGCGAGCGGCCAGGAATCGCTGGAGATGCGTGCTGGACAGGTTCGCCGCGTCCACGGCGCCGCCGGCTGCTCTGGTCGCCGCTGCGGCGTACGCCCGCACCTGCTCGACGTCCTCGGCGATGGCACGGTCGGTCGCCGCGAACAACGCCGCCGACGCGATCACCGCGAATCCGGTCGGCCCGCACGGGAACACCCGGCGATCCAGCAGCCAGCGCAGCAGCTCCGGGTCGGTGTCCAGCGCGGCGGCCACCGCCGCGTCGGAGGGCACGAACATGATCGTGCCGTAGATCGCGTCGGCCCACCGCTGATAGCCCTTGCCCGCCAGTTCCGCCGCCCTGGCGCGGATATGTCGAACATGCACGCGCAACGCCTCCGCGCGTTCGGCCGGATCGTCGGTCTCCACCGCCTCGGCCCAACAGGCCAGGCTCATCTTGGCGTCGACCGGCACCTGCCGGCCGCCGCCCACGGTGAGGACCAGGTCCGGCCGCACCGAGCCGCCGCCGGCCAGATCGGCCTGTAGCCGAAAATGCAGACCCTCCCGCAGCCCGAGCGCGCGAGCCGTCTCGACCAGCACCTGTTCGCCCAGCTCGCCGCGACCGCTGATCGACGCGAACGACACCTGATATCGCTGGAGCGCCGACCGCTGCTGATCCGCCCGGGCCCGCTCGGCGCGCACCAGTTCCGTGGCCGCGTCGACCCGGCGCACGCCGTCCGTGTAGAGCCGCCAGAACAGCACGGCCGCGCCGACCAGCAGCACGAACAACACCACGACCAGCACCACCATGGCGGCCATGACCCTCGCCTCCCTTCATTCCTGTCCTCGGCTGGGCGCCGGACCTGATCACTGATGTGATCGCTGACGTGATCGCTGGATGTGATCATCGCCGGTGTCACCGACACTACTCATGATCGAACACGAGTTCGAGGACTGCTCGGCGTGTCGTCCCTTCAATTCGTCGGCTTCGTCGTAGCTTGATCGTCATGCGGATCCTGCACACCTCGGACTGGCACGTGGGGCGGACGTTCCACGGCCGGGACCTGTTGCGGGAACAGGAATCCGTGCTCGGCGGGCTGGCCGATCTGGTCGAGGACGAGCGGGTCGACGTGGTCGTCGTCGCCGGTGACCTGTACGACCGCGCGGTGCCCTCGGCCGAGGCCGTCGCGGTCTGCGCCCGGGTGTTGAAACGGATCAGGCTGGCCGGTGCCGAGTTGGTGATCACGCCGGGCAACCACGACTCCGCGCCCCGGCTCGGCGTTTTCGGCGACTTCGCCGCGGCCGGCGGTCTGCACCTGCGCACTCAGGTCGCGGAGCTGGCCGCGCCGGTTCTGTTGGCGGATCGGCACGGCCCGGTCGCGTTCTACGGAATCCCTTATCTGGAGCCGGATCTGGCCGGCCAGGCGTTGGAAGTGCCGGGAGCGCGCGGCCATCGGGCGGTGCTCGCCGAGGCGATGAGCCGAGTGCGAATCGACCTGGCCGAGCGTGGTGGGCTGGCCGCGGGCGTGCGCTCGGTGGTGCTGGCGCACGCGTTCGTCACCGGCGGCGAGAGCTCCGAGTCCGAACGCACCATCGCGGTGGGCGGCGTGGAACAGGTGCCGGCTTCGGTCTTCGACGGCGTGGACTATGTGGCGCTGGGCCATCTGCATGGTCCGCAGACACTGGCCGACCGGCTCCGGTACTCCGGCAGCCCGGTCGCCTACTCGTTTTCCGAGGCGCGACAACACAAGTCGGTCTGGCTGGTCGATCTGGACCAGCACGGGCTGGCGGACGTCCGGCGGCATTCGCTGCCGGTGCCCCGGCGATTGGCCACCGTGCGCGGCGCGCTGGCCGACGTGCTGTCCGAACCCGAGCATGAGGCGTTGGTCGACTGCTATCTCTCGGTGGCGCTGACCGATCCGGTCCGGCCGGTGGATGCCATGCGCCGGTTGCAGGAGCGGTTTCCGTTCGCGGTGCGGATGGAGTGGCAGCCCGAGGATGGCCGGGCCGGCGAGGTGCTGCGGTACGCCGAGCGCACCCGGGGCCGGGACGATGTGGAGCTGGCCGGCTGTTTTCTGGCCGACTGCCGGGGCGGCGAGCCCACTGGCGCCGACCGTCGCCTGCTGCACGAGGCGTTCGCGGCGGTGCGGGTGGCGGAGGCCGGCCGATGAGACTGCACCGCTTGGACATCAGCGCTTTCGGCCCCTATCCCGGCGCCGAGTCGGTGGACTTCGACGCGCTGGGCGTGGACGGTTTGTTCCTACTGCACGGGGACACCGGCGCCGGCAAGACGACGCTGCTCGACGGCGTCGCCTTCGCGCTGTTCGGCGCGGTGCCGGGCGCCCGCGGCGAGGCGAAGCGGTTGCGTTGTGACTACGCCAGTCCGGACACGACGACCGAGGTTCGGCTGGAACTGACCGTGCAGGGCCAGCGATTCCGGGTCGCCCGGCGTCCGCAGTACGAACGGTCCAAGCGTCGCGGCGAGGGCACCACCACGGAGCCGGTGAAGGCCACGCTGACCTGGATCGGCGGAGCTCCGGCCGGCGCGCCCAGCGAGGGCGTGACGCGGGTTGACGAGGTGAACCGGACGGTCGAGCGGCTGCTCGGGATGACCGCCGCACAGTTTTTCCAGGTTGTGCTGCTGCCGCAGGGCGAGTTCGCGAAATTCCTGCGGGCCGACACCACCGAGCGCGAACAGTTGTTGGAGCGGCTGTTCGGCACCGAGCGGTTCGCGGACGTCGAACGCTGGTTCGCCGAACGGCGGCGGGTTCGGCGTGCCGGCGTGGAACAGCGGCAGTTGGCTGTCCGCGACTTGGTGACCCGGTTGGCCCAGGAGTCGGGCACAGAGCCGCCCGAGTCCCACCAACAGGTCGATGAGGACTGGATCGCCGCGCTGCGCGGGGATCTGGCCGCCCGCACCATCGAGGTCGAGCAGCAGGACAAGCTGGCCCGCTACGAGCGCGAGCAGATTGAGGCCGAACTGCACCGGCGCACCGAACTCGCCGGCCGGGTTCGCCGGGTCCGGCTCGCCACGGAAACCGTTGTCGAACTGGCCAAACAGGCCGAGTCGCGGGACGAGTGGGCGGCTGAGCTGTCGGCTGCGAGGCGGGCGGTGCCGGTCGTCGCGGTCCACGAGTCCGCCGAGCCGACACACGCCGAGCTCACCGCGGCGGACAACGCCGAACGGGCGGCGGCAGCCGCGCTGGCCGCTGCCGGCGAGTCCGATGTGGACGCCGAGGCACCGGCGCTGCGCGCGCGGGCCGGCTGGTTGACCGAGGAAGCCGGGCGGTTGCGACAGTTGGTCGCGGAGGTGAAGCGACACCAGGACGATCGGGCCAGGCTGGCCTCGCTCACGGAGGCGGAACAGCGGGCCCAGCGGACGGTCGGCGATCTGGTCGCCAGACTGGCCGAGCTTCCGGCGGCCATCGTGCGGGCGCGGTCCGAACTCGACGCGGCCGCGCAGGCCGACGCCCGGTTGACCGACTTGCGGTCCCGGCTGGCCGAGTGCGAGTCGTTGGCCGAGGACGCGGCCCGGCTGCCGGTGGCGGAGCGCGAGGCCGCGCTGGCCAGGGAAAAGCTGTCCCAGGCGACCGATCGGCACCAGCTGGCTCGGCAGACGCTGCTGGACATCCGCGAGCGGCGACTGGCCGGAATGGCCGCCGAACTGGCGGGCGCGCTGGCCGTTGGTGAGCAGTGTCCGGTGTGCGGGTCGGCTGAGCATCCGGAACCGGCGGTGGCGTCCGAACCGGTCGGCGAGGCCGACGAGCGCGCGGCGACCGAGGCCGAGCAACGCGCCCTACGTGTCCGGGAGCGTGCGGAGCGGGACGCGACCGTTGCCGGGCAACAGGTAGCGGCGCTGGTGGGCAAGCTGGGGGACCGCGGCGCGGATCGACTGGCCGGTGAACTGGCCACGCTGCGCGAAGAACTGCGGGTCGCCACCGATCTCGCCGCTGGCGTTCACCGGCTTGCCACCCGAGTTCAGGCTCTGGACGCCGAGTCCGAGCGGATCACCGGTGAACGGCGATCGGCGGAAGACACGCGTGCTCAGCTCGTCGCGGAACGCGACTCACTGTCCACAGTGGTCAATGAGCGCGAACAGCGGCTGACGGCGGCGCGGGGTGAGTATCCGAGTGTGTCGGCGCGCCGGGACGCCTTGTTGGCCATGGCGAACGCGGGCGTCGCGCTCGCCGATGCCCGGGGGGCGCGGGCGGCGGCGGAGCTGCGCTGGTCGGCCGCCCAGCAGGCGGTGTGGGCGGCCGCCGAACAGGCCGGGTTCGCCGATGGGGCGCAAGCGATTGCGGCCGCTCGTGACCAGGCCGAGGTGGCCGACCTCGAACGGCGGTTGACCGAAGCGCGCCACCGGGAGGCCACCGCGGCCGCGGTGCTGGCCGAACCGGAGTTGGCGGGCATCGACCCGGCCACCGAGGTCGATCTGGATGGGGCGCGGCTGGCTGCCGCCGAGGCGCGCATCCGGGCCGAGGAAGCGCACGCGGCCTTGGACGCCGCGCGGCGCCGCGAGCGCAACGCCACGGCTCTGGCGGATCGGCTGGCCGTGGCCTGGGCCGAACTCGCTCCCGTCGAGGCTGAATTCGCGGAGCTGAGCGCGCTCACCGATGTGGTCAACGGGCGGGGTCAGAACGCCCGGCAGATGTCGCTACGGTCGTACGTGCTGGCGGCCCGGCTGGAAGAGGTCGGGGTCGCGGCGACCCGACAGCTGCGCCGGATGAGCGAGGGCCGCTACTCGTTCGTGCACACCGATGCCCGGGGCACGCACGGCAAGCGGGGCGGCCTCGGGCTGGACGTGCTGGACGACTACTCCGGCCAGATCCGGCCGACGAAAACGCTGTCGGGCGGCGAGTCCTTCCTCGCCTCGCTGGCGCTGGCCCTCGGCCTGGCCGATGTGGTGGCCGCCGAGACCGGCGGGGCGATGCTGGACACGCTGTTCGTGGACGAGGGATTCGGCACGCTCGACGCGGACACGCTCGACCTGGTGATGGACACCCTGGACGAGTTGCGCGCCGGCGGCCGGGTGGTGGGCCTGGTGTCGCACGTCGAGGAACTGCGCCAGCGGATCCCGGTGCGGCTGCGGGTTCGCAAGGCCCGCACCGGGTCCACTGTGGAGCTGACCGCCAGCGCCGCCTGATGCCGATTCGTGGCTAGGCCGCGAGGGTCGGGTCCTCGTGGTCGAGCAGCCATCGCTTGACGTCCAGGCCCCAGCGGAAGCCGCCGAGGCCGCCGTCGGTGCGCACCACCCGGTGGCACGGTACGAACAGCGCGGCCGCGTTGAACGCGCAGGCCCCGGCGGCGGCGCGCACCGCGGCCGGACGTCCGGCCAGCGCCGCGTATTCCTGGTAGGTCACCGGCTTTCCGGCCGGCACCGTGCGCAACACGTCCCAGGCGTGCTCGCGGAACTCGCCGGACCGCTGTCGGACGGCGATCTGGTCCACGGCGGCGAGATCGCCGTCGTGGTAGGCGCGGACCGCCTTGGTCACCGGTCCCAGGTCGGGTCGGGTCCGTATTTCCGCGGGCCGCAGGCCGGGCGCGACCTGGGGCAGCAACTCGACCACCGTCGCGGTCCAACCGGCGGCGAGAACCGCGCCGTCGGTGTCGACCAGGGCGGTGAACGGCCCGGTCGGAGTGTCTATTGTGGATACGAATGCGGTCGATGTGTTCTTGCCGGTCATGCTGTTCTCCTGGATCGGATGGCTTCGGGTTGGGTGGCGGCGGCGCGCCACAGGTGCAGGCCGGCGTAGGAACTCCACGGCCGCCAGCGGCGGGCGTGCTCGGCCAGTGCCGCGGGATCGGTGGGCAGGCCCAGGGCCGCGGCTCCGCGACGGAGCGCGACGTCCGAGCCCAGCAGCACGTCCGGTGCGCCGAGCACCCGCATCAGCACATAGCCAGCGGTCCACGGGCCGACACCGGGCAGTGCTTCCAGATCGGCGCGCAGCCCGGCCGCGTCCCGGCCGACGTCCACCGCCAGCGAGCCATCCGCGAGGGCGGCGCTGACCTGCCGGATCGTGTCGATGCGCCGACGTGGCCCGGTCAGCACCTCGCCGCCGCGCTCGGCAACCGCGGCAGCGGTGGGAAACAGCGTGGTCAGCTCGCCGTCAGGGGTGGCCAGCGGCTCGCCGAGCGCGGCGGTGAGGGCGGTCAGGCTGGTGCGGGCGCCGGCGACCGACACCTGCTGACCGATCAGCGCCCGCAGCACGGTTTCCGTGCCGTCGACCGTGCCGGGCAGTCGGATGCCCGGCGTGACCGCGACCGAGGGCGCCAGCAGCGGATCGGCGCACAGCACGTTGTCCGCCGCGACCGGTTCGGCGTCGAGGTCGAACAGCCGGCGCGACCGGGACACCGCGGTGCCGAGATCGCGCAGGTCGGCCAACCGCAGGGAGCACAGCACATGGTTCGGCGCGGGCGTGAGCGTCGCGGTGCCGACTCCGCGCGGCAGTGCGAGCGTGCGCGAGTAGCCGTGCTCGGTCGGTGATTCGACTCCCGGAATCGCGCGGGCGGCCAGGAAATCGAGCAGGCCGGCGGCGTCGAACGGCGGTCGGAACGGCAGCCGCACGGTGACCCGACCGTTGATCTGCTGCGGTTTCCGTTGCCGGGCAAGCGCGCGCAGCCAGGACGGCGTGGTGGCGAACACCGCTTGGATGGTGTCGTTGAACTGCCGCACGCTGGCGAAGCCGGCCGCGAACGCGACATCGCCGAACGGCAGTCGGGTGGTCTCGATCAGCAGCCGGGCGTCGTGCGCCCGGTGTGCGCGGGCGAGCGCCAGCGGGCCGGCGCCGAGTTCGCTGGTGAGCACCCTGGTCACCTGACGCTCCGAGTAGCCGAGCCGACCGGCCAGGCCGGGCACGCCCTCGCGCTCCACCACACCGTCGGTGATCAGTCGCATGGCGCGGCCGGCCAGGTCGGCGCGCAGGTTCCAGTCCGGCGAGCCGGGCACGGCGTCCGGCTGGCACCGCCGGCAGGCCCGAAAGCCGGCGCCCTGGGCGGCGGCCGCGGTGGGGAAGAACTCGACGTTGGCCCGCTTCGGCGTGGTCGCCGGGCAGGACGGCCGGCAGTAGATGCCGGTGGTGCGCACCGCGACGATGAACCAGCCGTCGAACCGGGCGTCGCGAGCGGTGACGATCCGGTAGGCGTGCTCCGGATCCCGCCATGGCGGGCGGTCTGGTTGCGGTGTCTCCTCGGTCATGGTTTCGATCGTGCCAGTCCGACGGCAACCGGGCTGGCGGAAATCGGACATGGCGACGAGCCGGGACCAGCCGCCGATCGGGGCTGTGCCGGGGGCGGGACGTGGGCACATAGACTGGGCTGTCGTGAGTCTCACCCTCGGCATCGTCGGGCTGCCCAACGTCGGCAAGTCGACCTTGTTCAACGCCTTGACCCGCAACGACGTGCTCGCGGCGAACTATCCGTTCGCGACCATCGAGCCGAACGTGGGTGTGGTGCCGCTGCCCGACGATCGGCTGGACAGGCTCGCCGAACTGTTCAGCTCTCAGCGCACCGTGCCCGCCACCGTCTCGTTCGTGGACATCGCCGGGATCGTCAAGGGCGCGTCCGAAGGCGCCGGCATGGGCAACCAGTTCCTGGCCAACATCCGCGAGGCGAACGCGATCTGCCAGGTGATCCGGGTGTTCGATGACCCGGACGTGGTGCATGTGGACGATGTGATCAATCCGGCCAGCGACATCGAGACGATCAACACCGAGCTGATCCTCGCCGACCTGCAGACGCTGGACAAGGCGCTGCCCCGGTTGGAGAAGGAGGCCCGCACACACAAGGACAAGCGGCCCGCGGTGGAGAACGCGCAGGCCGCGCGGGCGATCCTGGACGGCGGCCGCACCTTGTTCTCGGCTCAGTCCGAGGTGGACCTGGCGGCGCTGCGGGAGCTGAACCTGTTGACCGGCAAGCCGTTCCTGTACGTGTTCAACGCCGATGAGGCGGTGCTGACCGACGAGTCGCGACGCAAGGAGCTGCTGGACCTCATCGCGCCGGCCGACGGGGTTTTCCTGGACGCCAAGGTCGAGTCCGAGCTGTTGGAGCTGGACGAGGAGTCCGCCCGCGAACTGCTGGAGTCCATCGGCCAGCCGGAGCCTGGCCTCTACGCCTTGGCCCGAGCCGGTTTTCACACCTTGGGCATGCAGACGTTTCTGACCGCGGGGCCGAAGGAGGCGCGGGCCTGGACCATCCAGCGTGGGTGGACCGCGCCGCAGGCCGCCGGGGTGATCCACAGTGATTTCGAGAACAAGTTCATCAAGGCCGAGATCGTGTCGTTCGCGGACCTAGTCGACGCCGGTTCGATGGTCGCCGCCCGCGCCGCCGGCAAGGTTCGGATGGAAGGCAAGGACTACGCGATGGCCGACGGCGATGTGGTCGAGTTCCGGCACGGCTGAGGCCGGCACAGTCGATGGCGTGACGGCGGGAGTCATATGCATGCATGGCTGGTTCGCGCGGGCAAAGCCGGCGAGCGTGAACGATGGGCGATCGATCGGGGCTGCACTGGAGCTGGTTTCGGGGAGATCCGAGATCTGTCCGATCTGACCGACCGCGCCGGGGTGCTCGCGGCGGTGGCCGGTGACGTCCCGGACGCGCAGCGCGGCGCCGTCCGAAATTTTGCGGCTCAATTGTGGGCCTTGCGCGACCGCATGAGCGTCGGTGACTTGGTGGTGATGCCCCTCAAGAACTCACCGTATCTTGCGATCGGACGCGTCACTGGAGATTATCAGTACGCGTCGGACGAGACTAATGCGGAACGGCGCCATCGGCGTTCTGTTGAGTGGGTGGTCACAGACGTTCCACGTACGCTCGTGAAGCAGGATCTGCTGTATTCGCTGGGAGCATTCTCTACTATCTGTGAGATCTCCCCCAACGACGCGGCGTGGCGGCTCGGCCAGCTCATGGCTGGTAAGCCTGATCCGGGCGCAAGGGCGAACGCGGGCAACTCGGCAAAGCGGCTTGAGTCGACTGATGAGGCTTCGGATATCGGCCAAAGTGAAATCGACGTTGAGACCTATGCCCGGGACCGGATCACCAGCCGGATAATCGAACAGTTCGCCGGACACCGGCTGGCTGACCTGGTCGCGGCGATTCTGGAAGCTGATGGCTACTCCTGCGATGTGTCGCCGGAGGGAACTGATCAGGGCGTCGACATCATCGCCGGCAAGGGGCTGCTTGGGCTTATGTCACCCAAGATCGTCGTGCAGGTGAAATCCGAAGCGGGTTCGGTCGGATCGCCGGTCGTGCAACAGCTACAGGGTGCGATCGCCACGCATGCGGCGGACCACGGACTGTTGGTGGCCTGGGGCGGTGTCACGAAGGATGCGACGCGCTACCTGTCCAATCAGCGATTCGCCATGAGGGTGTGGGACTCGCGAGACGTACTTGACGGCCTGTTTGACAATTACGACCGACTTCCCGCTGACATCCAGCGCGATGTTCCACTCAAGCGAGTGTGGACACTCGCGGAGGAAACCGGCTAAATGATCTTGCTACCACTGTGGTAGCAAGATCGGTATGGTGATGACTCCGCAGCTGACGGAGGATCAAGAACGCGCCCTCGCCACTTCGAGTTGCCGGTCCGGCTGCCGGTTTCGGTGATCTGCCCGGCCTGGCGGCCCCTGGTACTACGCGGACGGCGCGCGCGCCTGGCTGCGCGGCCAGGTCCGGGAGGCGGCGGGGCGGATGTTGGACGGCGATCCGCCCGAGTTGCCGGGTTCCGCCTGACCGGCGGCGACACCGCGCGAACCGGCTGGCCGCGCACGGGTACGCTGCGAGTTCGTTGCCGGGGTTGTTGGCGGAATTGGGGAAGGCCGTTCGCTGGGTGTCGACGTGGTAGGGACGGCGGAGGACACGACGCGGGGTACCGCTGTCGGCGCACGTCACCAGGTGGCTGCGACGGCGGCCGTCGCGGCGGTTTGGGGTGCGGCCTGGGTCACTTCCATCCATGCCGTCTACAGTGCCTGGGCCGTGGTGGCGCTGTGCGTCGCGGTGCTGGTGCTGTTCGCCGCGCTGTGGTCGGGCGCCGCATATGGCGCGCCGTCGGCGCGGCTGCTGCTGTTCGCGGTGCCGACCGGGCTGCTCAGCGTGGTGCTCGCGCCACCGATGATCAACGAGGTGCCAACGGTGCGCGGCCTGTTGGTCGTCGGGATCGTGGTCGTCTGCCTGGCGTTGGTGGCGTGGCTGGTCGTGCTGGCGCCGGCTCGACGAGCGGTGCGTTGGCCGGCGGGGGTGGTCGCCGGCGTGGTGCTGCTGACCGCCGTCGGATACGCGCTGGTGATCGCCGGCAGTCATCCGCTGATCGATGTGTGGGTGATCCTGCAGGACACCGCCCGTGGGTTGCTGCATGGCCAGAATCCGTATCGGATGGCGTTCCCGAATGTGCCGCCCGGACAGACCAGCGGCTGTTTCAACTACTGGCCGGTGACCTTCCTGTCCACCGCGCCGGGCGCCTGGCTGTTCGGGGACGTCCGGTATCTGGAGACCGGCTACGTGGTCGCCACCGCCGGGCTGCTGGCCTGGCAGGCCGGGCGATCCAGCGGCTGGCAGGACCGGCGACGTATCGGAATGGCGGTTCTGGTGGGCCTGTTGCCCGGCACCCTGCTGATCGTGCAGCAGGCGTGGACCGAACCGATGCTGCTGCTGGGCATGGTCGGCGCCGCGATCCTCATCCACCGGGATCATCCGACGTGGGCGGCGGTTCCGCTGGGACTGGCCTTGGCCACCAAGCAACACCTGGTCGTGCTGCTGCCGTTGTTGTTGTTCTGGCCACGATTCGGCTGGCGTCGGCTGCTGGTCACCGGTGGCGTGGCCGCGGCGGTCTCGCTGCCGTGGGCGGTGGCCGACTGGCCCCGGTACAAACTGTGCACAGTGGACTTCTTCCTCGGTGAGCAGGGCCCCTCGCAGTCGTTGTCGGTGTGGCGACTGCTGCCCAGCGCGGTGCAGCTACCGTTGTTGGTGGTGGGGTTCGCCGGTGCGGTGGTGATCGTGTTGCTGCGATGCCCGCGTACTCCGGGTGGCTTTCTGATCGCTTCGGGTTCGGTGTTGTCGGTGTTCAACCTGCTCAACAAGCAGACGTTCATGAACCAGTGGTGGCTGGCCGGCGCGTTGGTGTTGGCCGGTATGGCGATGGGTCCCGTGGTCGCGGACGTGACCCGGCCGGTGCGATCGGCGGTGCGTGCACGGTGACATGGACGGTGCGGTGGCTGGAAGGCCGGTCGCTGCGGATCGCGCCGTGGCTGCTGGCCGCCTCGGTGCTCGGGCACTTCGTGCTGGTGCTGACTCAGGCGAAGATGACCATGATCGATCTGATGGTCTACCGAGACGCGTCGCCGTTCCTGTTGCACGGCACGCTGTATGACTGGCGGCTCGCCCAGTACAGCCAGACGTTCGCGCTCCCGTTCACCTATCCGCCGTTCGCCGCGATCGTGTTCCTGCCGTTGTCCTGGCTGTCCTGGGCAGCGACCCGGTGGCTGTGGCAGATCGCGTCGGTGGCGTGCCTGTGGTGGCTGGTGCGCGCTTCACTGTCGCTGATCGCCAAGGACCGGGCGGCCAGCCCGGAGTTCTCGCCGGTGGCCGATGACGTGTGGCGGCGGCGGGCGATGCTGGCCACCGCGGCCGCCATCTGGATTGAGCCGGTGCGGACCACGTTGAACTACGGTCAGATCAACCTGGCCTTGGCGGCCATCGTGCTGACCGGCATGGTGAGCGCCCGGCCGTTGCGGGCCGGCCTGAGTGTCGGCCTCACTGCCGGCATCAAGCTGACCCCGGCCGTGTCGGTGGTGTACTTCCTGGCGACCCGGCGATGGGCGGCGGCGGTGTGGTCGGCCATCGCGTTCGTCGGGACTGTCGTGGTGGCCTACGCGGTGTCGCCGGCGCAGTCGATTCGGTACTGGTTCCACCTGATCCAGGACCCCACCCGGATCGGACCGCCGGGCTCGGCGATCAACCAGTCGCTGCGCGGCGCGCTGTCCCGGACGGTCGGACACGATGTCGGCACCGGACCACTGTGGTTGGCCGCCGCGGCCATCTCGGCTGCGCTGCTGGTGTTCGCCCTGCGGGCCGCACTGCGGTCGCGGGACACGCTAGCGGCGATCGTGTCCGTGCAGTTCTTCACCCTGCTGGTGTCGCCGATCTCGTGGAGCCACCACTGGGTGTGGGTGGTGCCGGCGTTGCTGTGGCTGCTGTACGGCCGGGCGGCCGGTGGCCGGCTGGTGATCGTGAC
Organism: Pseudonocardiaceae bacterium; assembly: GCA_035552275.1. Taxonomy (GTDB): domain Bacteria; phylum Actinomycetota; class Actinomycetes; order Mycobacteriales; family Pseudonocardiaceae; genus DASVLX01. The sequence continues at coordinate 20,249 of DASZLR010000158.1, forward strand.
CGCCGGACTGTGGATCCTCGCGACGGGCAGCTTCCTGATCTCGTTCTTGCTCAAGGCGCAGGAGTCGATCTGGCTCATTCCCCGGCCGTGGTACTTCTCGGCGCTGGGCTGGGTCTATCCGGCGATCGGCCTGTTGACGTTGATCACCATCGCGGTGACGGCGCGACCGCGCGCCGCCGAGCCGGCCGCGCCGAAGCGTCATCCGGTCAGCGCCTCGATGATGCCGTCGATCTCCTCGGCGAGCGAGACGTCGGCCGCCGTGACGCCGCCGGCGGAATGAGTGCTGCAGGAGAAGGTCAGGGTGCGCCAGCGGATGTCGATGTCCGGATGGTGGTTGTTGTTCTCGGCGATCTCAGCGATCCGGTTCACCACCTGAATGGCCTGCGGAAAGCTGGCCAACTCCGCACTGCGCACCAGCGCGGAGCCGTCCTGCCGCCATTCGGGGAGAACTCCGAGCGCGGTCTTGATCTGCTCGTCGCTCAACAGCTCACTCATACAGCCATCTTGGCCCCGCGCGGCCCATGTCGCACACCGCCCGGTGATCAGCGGGTGATCAGCCGTCCTTGGTCACCGTCCTCGCCAGCGCCAGTGACAGGCCGATCACCAGATAGCAGCCGGCTTCGGCCATTCCGTGGATCAGCCCGGCGGTGGGCATCGGATCGCGCAGCACGTCGGTCAAACCGCCCCAGCTGTTGATCAGCAGGTACGGCTGCAACCAGGTCAGCGTCGGGATCGCGCTGAGCACGCCCATCACGATCGCGCCGGCCAGTGTCGCGCCCATCACGATCACCGGGTGTTCGGTGCACGCCGAGATCGCCAGCGCGACGGCCGCGACCGCCCATACCTGGAAGGTGACCCAGCCAACGGCCAACAACACCCGGCCGATCGCATCCCAGGTGGACAGGGTGGTGCCGGACAACGTGACCATGCCGTTCGAGCCGACGACCACTATCCCGGTGATCATGCCGACCACCGCGATCAGCGCGCTGGCCGCGAGAATCGCCGTGCCCACACCGAAGGCCTTGACGCCCAGTAGCCGGACTCGGCTCACCGGTGCGATGAGCAGCCCACGCAGGGTGCCGTGCGACGCCTCGCCGGCCAGCGCGTCGGCGGCCCACATCGCGCCCACCAGCGGCAGCAACAGGGCCAACGTGATCACCAGGGCGATCACCGGCAGTTCCAGGCCGTTGCCGGCCAGGTCGGCATAGAGCGAGCCACCCCGGCCATCCCGCGGGCCGTTGGTGACCAGCACGCCGATCGCCATCACGATCGGCACCGCGGCCAGCAAGATCAGCGAGATCCAGGTGCGCGGCCGCCGGAACACCCACCCGACCTCCGAGCGCAGCAGCCGCCACAATGGCGCCCTGGTGATCGGCAGTCGGGCGCTGTACGCGGGTGGCGCCGATATCGTCGCGGCGGTCATCACATCGCCTCCAGGTTGTCGGACTCGCCGGACTCTGCCGACTCACTGGACTCGGCCGACTCAACTGGCGCGCCGACCTGAGCCGCTGAGGTGGTTTCGGTTTCGGTCAGCCGGGCGAACAGTTCCTCAAGATCGGCCCGTTGCCGCCGGACCTCGTGCACCCGTACTCCGGCGTGCACCAGTGCCTCCACCACGTCCGGCGCCGATGTTCCGGCCAGATCGACCAACAGGCCCTCAGCTACCGATCGGGCCGCGATCCGCAGGTCCCGCAGCGCGTCCACCGCTTCGGCAGTGTCCGGAGTGGACACGATGAGGGTAGGGCTGCCGGCCTCCAGCAGCGGAGCCAACTCACCCTGCGCCACCACGTTGCCGCGGTGTAGCACCGCGACATGGGTGCAGGTGGCCTCCACTTCGGACAGTAGGTGCGAGGAGACCAGCACGGTGGTGCCGGCCGCGTGCAAGTCGGCGATCACCTGGCGGATCTCCCTGGTACCGGCCGGATCCAGGCCGTTGGTCGGCTCGTCCAGCACCACCAACTGGCGCGGCAGGATCAACGCGGCGGCCAGGCCGAGCCGCTGCTTCATGCCCAGCGAGTAAGCCCGATACCGGCGTTTGCGCGCGTCGACCAGGCCGACCCGGTCCAGCGCCTCGGCCACCGCCGGACCGATGGACTTGGTCGGCAGCAGCGGTTCGGCGGCGGCGCACCGGCGCAGGTTGTCCTCACCGGACAGGAACGGGTGGAAACCCGGACCCTCGACCAGCGCCCCGATCTGTGGCAGCGCCCGGGCCGCGCCGTCCGGCAGTCGTTCGCCGAGCAACTCGACCTCGCCCGCGGTAGGCGAGACCAGGCCGAGCAGCATCCGGATCGTGGTGGTCTTGCCCGATCCGTTCGGGCCGAGCATGCCGAGCACCGAACCCTCCGGGACGTCCAGATCCAGCCGGTCGACCGCGACCGTGCCCCGGAACGTCTTGCGCAGCCCCCTGGTTCGAGCGGCGAGGGTGGGCGTCGGGCCCGGGTTGGGCGCCGAACCTTCGGCGCCCAACCCGGCTCGCGGCTGCGTGGAGGTGCTCACTTCGACCCGCTCAGCGCCTGGGTCAGCACCTGCTGCGGCACCAGCCCAGCCGCGACCCGGCCATCCGCCGTGACCACCGCGGTGGCCACGCTGGTGGAGAGCGCCCAGCCCGAGCCCCATGGCCCGCTGACCGGGGTGCCGAACCGGCGCACCAGGCTCATCGGATCGGCGCTGCCGCTGGACGAGCCGCCGAGAACTCCGTTGCCGGAGGAGGATCCGCCATTGGCCCCGCTGCTGCCGCCGGCCCCGCTGGACCCGCCGGTGTTCTGCGGCAACGTGGTGATCAGCACGGTGTCCCAGCCACTGCCGACGATCGTCGGGCGAGCGGTCGGGACGGCCGACTTGTCGGACTTGTCCTTGGTATTCGGCTTGGTGATCGTGGCTCCGGCCGGCGGCGTGAAGTGGAACAGCCCCGGGTCCTGGGCGCCGAAGTCAATGCTGCTGAATCCGAC
>DASZLR010000159.1:0-31273 GCA_035552275.1 Pseudonocardiaceae bacterium
ACGGCGGCCATCGCTGGCCTGCCGTGCACCACCTCGACGCGGTCCGGCTGTTTCGGCTGGCGATGGAACAGGCCGAGCCGGGCACGGCGGTGCACGCGGTCGCCGATGAGGGCGATCCCATGCGCACCATCGCCGAGGTCATCGGCCGCCAACTCGGCGTGCCCGCCGAGTCCGTGCCAGCCCAGCACTTCGGCCCCGCCGGCGCCGTCTACGGCCTCGACCAGCCGGCCTCCAGCGAGCTCACCCGGAAGAAGTTCGACTGGCAGCCCACCCACCCGAGCCTGCTCGACGACCTGGCGGCCGGGAACTACCCGGAGTGAGCCCGGCCCGATGCTTGTTCGGATTGGCCAGACCGCAACAACCCTCCGTGATCGAGAAGACCGATCCGATGCCATCCCACAACGTCCGTGCACGCAGGAGGCTGTCCGGACTGGCCACCTCCGCGTCCGCCGGCGCCGTCCGCTGACCGCGTTCGACTCAGGTTCGCTAGGCCAGCCGAGTGGGCAACGTGTCGAGATTCAGGGTGACTGGCATACCGTTGAGATCGACCGTCGCGATGCCGGTGCACTCGCCGAGCGGCTTGTATCCGCCTCGACCGCCAGCAGCACATCGGCCGGCCGGCCGCGCGCTGGGTTGCCCTCGGCAAACGCAGTGCTAGTGACGATGACATCGGGCGCGCGCACCGTCAGCGGACGTTCGGCGATCACAAGCTCCCCTTCGATGACCGCCGCGAACTGTGCGGGCAACTGCCCGTTGAGCCGACTATTCAACTGCGCCACGGCGAGTTGGTGAGAGAACATCGGCCGAGGCGAGACGATCAGGACTCCATCGACGATCTCAAGCTGGAACTCGGTCTCCTCCGGGAGCGCGTCCCACTCGTCGAGGGTCAGAAGGTGGTGCGGCCAGGTCATCGCGGTCACCGTGGCCTCCCTTTCCCCGTGCTACCGGCCTCCTCGGCCATTGTCGCGCGATGGCCTGTCCGGCTGTGCCGAACAGGCCATCGCGGTATGTCCGAATTATGCGGCGGGTAGCGCGGCGCTGGTGCGCATGGTGAACCACACCGCGGCGGACACGGCGGCGGCGATCACCAGGAAGATCCAGCCGAAGGCGACCGGATGCCGGTACCACGGCGTCGGCCGGTCCAGCGCGACCCGGCCGGGCCCGGCGAACAGCAGCGCGAACGCGCCACCGGCGATGACCACCGGCAGCTCGAAGCCGGTGAAGAAGCCGACCCGCCAGGTCACCAGGATCGCCTGGGACAGCACGCCGAGCGCGCCCGCGGCCGCCAGCGGGGTGAACAGCCCCAGCACCAGCAGGCCGCCGGCGCCGAGCTCGGTGCCACCGGCCAGCCAGGCCATCGCCGTGTCGTGCTGGTAGCCGTGGTGCGTCAGGAAGACCGCGTAGTCGTGGATGCCCATGCCACCCAGCAACCCGAACAGGTGCTGGAGGCCGTGGGCGACGAGCGTGCCGCCGACAACGAGTCGGAGCACCAGCAGGCCGAAGTCCGCGCCGCCGTGCCAGCGCGGCGACCAGCGGTCGACGTCCACATCGGCGAAGCCGGGCTCGCCGCCGGCAACTGCCGGAACGACCGTGGTGGCGCCCGGCTCGGGCTCGATCGGGCTGAAGCCCACCGAGTCGAAGCCAGGCTCGGACTCGGGACCGGAGCCAAGCCGATTGGTCGGGCCACCGGCGAAGAACAGTCCGTCCCCGCCGTCGCCGCCCGTATCCTCTGGGTGGTTCGCGTGGGTACTCACGCCTGGTGACCGTACGGTATCGACAGCGGTCACCGCGACACGTTCGGGTGAAAACGGGCCAAATTTAGGGGCTGGTCCCGGATGCCCTAACGGTCGAGTCAACAGTGCGGCTAATAGTCTCCGCGCACCTGGTTCTCCAGCTGCTTGCCGGCGGCGAACCGGGCGATCTCACCAGCCGCCACCCGCCACGCCCGATCCTCCAGGCCCCGGCAATTGCCGCCCACATGCGGAAACAAGGTCAGTCCCGGCGCCGTCCACAGTGGATGATCAGCGGGCAGCGGCTCCGGATCAGTGACGTCCAGGATCGCGGTCAGCCGGCCGGCGGTCAGCTCGGCGAGCAGCGCGTCGGTGTCCACCACCGCGCCGCGAGCGACGTTCACCAGCGTCGCCCCATCGGGCATCCGGGCCAGGAACTCGGCGTCCACCATGCCGGTGGTCGCGTCGGTGAGCGGCACCATCAGCACCACCACATCGTGCTCGCCGAGCAACTCGGGCAGCTCGTCCACCGTGTGCACACCGGGCCGGGCGGTGCGGCCGATCAGGGTGACCTGGGCGTCGAAGGCCGCCAGCCGGCGGGTCAGCTGGACGCCGAGATCGCCGGCGCCGACCACCAGAACCCGCTTGTCCTGCAAGGTGTCCGTGCGGTGCCGGTCCCAGCGTCGATCCCGCTGCGCGGCGGCGAATCCGCCGAACTCCCGATAGCCGGCGACCAGCGCGCCCACCACCAACTCGGCGGTGCTGCCGCCATGCGCGCCCCGACAGGTGGACAGCAGCAGGCCGTCGGGCAGCCCGCCGGCCCATGGCTCGGCGCCGGCGGTGAGCAACTGGACGTAGCGCAGCGCGGGCAGTTCGGCCAGCACCTCCAGCGCGCCCCAGCCGGGCGTGAACGGCGGCACGAAGACCTGCGCCTCACCAGCGGCGGCGGGCAACGGCTCACCCCACTCGTAGCGCACCGGCCGTACCCCGGTGACCTCTGCCAACGCGGCGATGCCCCGGTCGTCCGGGACCAAAACGGTAATGTCCACGGCTCCACGGTAGGACGATCCGGCAGACTGTTCGCGGTGTCCCCGACCACACAAGATCAGTTATCGTGGCATGACGTGCCGAGCGCGGACGGAACCCTGCTCCGCTGCTGGCGCACGGCCGCGTCCGGCCCGCCGGTGCTGCTGTGCCCAGGCCTGGGCACGCCGCCGGAGGCGTGGCCTGGGCTGCTCGAACCAGGCGCCGGAGTGCGGGTGCGGAGCTGGCACTATCGCGGCCTGCTCGGCTCGGCCCGGCCCGCCGATCCGGACCGGATCACCGTCGCCGATCATGTCGCGGACGCGCTCGCCGTGCTCGACGCGCCGATCGACTCAATCGCCAACACCCACAGCGCCGACAACACCGCCAGCAGCGACGCGCCGGCCGTGGTCATCGGCTGGTCGCTGGGCGCGCTGGTGGCACTCGAACTCGCCTGTCAGCACCCCGAACGGGTCAGCGGGCTGCTGCTGGTCAGTGGCGCGGGGGCGGACCTGTTCGGCGGAATGCTGGGCGCGCTGGGCTTGCTGGACACGGTCGGCGTCACCGCGCCGGCCCGGCGGGCTTTCGCGCTGGGCGCGACCCAGTTGGTCCGGGCGGCCGGCCCACTGCTCAACGCGGTGGCCGCGCGGGTTCCGGTGAACCGGACCACGGCGAACCTGATCCGACACTCCGGACTGATGCGGCCGGCATGCGCGACCGAGGATGTGCGGCGGGCCGCGAGCGCGTTCCTCGGCCATGACTGGGGTTGGTACAGCACGCTGGCGCTGGCGGTGGCTGAAGCGGAGGAGCCTGAGCTGGCTCGGCTGCGGGTCCCGCTCACCGTGCTGACCGGCCAATACGACCTGCTCGCCGATCCCCGACACGTGCTGGGCTCGGTCGCCGCCTTGCCGCAGGCGCGGCTGCGGGTGTTGCCGACCAGCCACTTCATTCCCTTGGAGGCGCCCGACGTGCTGGCCGAGGAACTGCGCGCGCTGGTGGAGCGAGCGGAGGCGGTCAGTGCCGCCATGTCCATGGCCCGGCCGATCGCCGCAAGCACGCCGCTCACCACGCGCTCACGCCGGCCGGCCTAGCCTGGACGTCGTGCCTGCCGCCCGTCGCGCGATCAACAGGGCCGTGCTCACGCCGGTCCTGTCGGTGGCGGGAACCCTGGTGCTGGCACTGGCGCTGAGCGGGTGCGCGAATTTCGCCCAGGAATCCGCGCCGACCACCTGGCAGTCGGCGGTCCCGCAGTCCCCCGAGGCCGCGCCGAATCCGCAGCTTCCAGGCGCCGACGGCGGCGGCAGCGGCAGCGGCAGCGGCGGCGCTGCCAGCAACCCGGCTGGTCCGACGTCCGTGCCGCCGCCGCAGGGCTGCCAGGACTTCAACCCCGCGGTGATCGCCACCTGCCTGAACCCGGTGTCGGCGGTCGCGGTGCTGCCCGGCACGGCCGGCGACCCCATCGGCCTGGTCGCCGAGCGCGCGACCGGCCGGATTCTGCGGGTGCGCAAGGGCCAGCCGGCCACGGTGGTGGCGACCGTGCCGGTGGACGCCACCGGCGACGGCGGGCTGACCGGGCTTGCCTTGTCTCCCACGTATTCTGAGGATCAGTTGATCTTCGCCTACGTGACGACACCCACCGACAACCGGGTGCTGCTGATCGCGCCGGGCGACGCGCCCAGGCCGATCGTGACCGGGATTCCCAGGGGCGCCAACGACAATCGCGGCGCGCTGGGCCTGGACCATCAGGGCGCGCTGCTGGTCGCGACCGGCGACGCCGGCGACCCGAACGCGGCGAGCGACCCGAAATCGTTGGCCGGCAAGGTGTTGCGGATCGACGTCGACGGCACACCGGCCGCCGGCGACCCGGTGGTGGGCTCGTCCGTGGTCGCGTCCGGGCTGGCCGATCCGGGCGGGGTGTGCTCATCGCTGGACGGCACCCAGGCGTGGGTCACCGACCGCCAGCCGACCCGAGATGTGCTGTACCGGCTGCGGGTGGGCAACCCGCTGGGCGATCCGGCGTGGGCCTGGCCGGACCGGCCGGGCGTGGCCGGCTGCGCGGCGTTCGGCGGGTCGGTGACGATCGCGATGTCGACCGCCGGCGAGGTGCAGGCGCTGACGCTGAACAGCGACGGCTCGTTCGCCGGCAAGCCGCAGGTCGCGCTGCACGGCACCGGCGGGTTCGGCCGGCTGGCCGGCATCGACATCATCAACAGCCAGAGCGCGATGGTCGGCACCGTGAACAAGGACGGCGGCACGCCGGTGTCCAGCGACGACCGCGCGCTGGTGATCGTCGGCACGGTCGCCACCGGCAGCGGCCAGGACTGACCGCCCTCCAATCCTGTCATTTATACCCCTCCAAGTCTGACATAAAGTGGCCTCCAATCCTGTCATTTACACCCCTCCAAGTCTGGTAACCTGCCGTCATGAACGACGTGGGCTCCGGTACGTTTGGGCTGGTCCAGCGGCATCTGAAGGCCGTTGTCGCAGAGAGGCTGAAGGAAGCTCCAGTCGTGGTCCTCACCGGTGCCCGCACGGTCGGCAAGAGCACACTGATGGCAGCGTGTGCGGACGCACATGGCGTACCCGTATTCGACCTCGATGACCCCCAACAGCTGGAGATGGTGCGCAGGGACCCAACCCTCTTCGTGACCGCCGATATGCGCCGTCCGGTGTGCATCGACGAGTTTCAGCACGAGCTGAGCCTGCTGAGTGCGATCAAGGCCCAACTCAACCGGGAGATGACCGCCGGCCGATATCTGCTGACGGGATCGACCCGCTACACAATGCTTCCAAGCACGAGCCAGTCGCTCACCGGGCGCGCGCACATCATGACCATGTGGCCGCTGTCTCAGGGCGAGTTGGTCGGCCGTCGCGAGACCGCCCTGGATCAGCTGATCACCGATCCACGAACGTTGGTGTCGGCGTTCCCATCGACAACGCAGCGACGGGACTACGAACGTCTGATCCTCGCCGGTGGATTCCCGGTGGCTCTCACCCGACCGACAGGCGACCCGCGCGACCGCTGGTTCGCCGACTTCATTAACCTCGTGATCCAGCGCGATGTACTGGACATTCGCAAGGTCCGGCAACGGCAAGTGATACCCGAGATCCTGCGCCACCTAGCTGCCCAAACCGCTCAGGTACTCAACAACTCAACCGTCGCGAACGCACTGGAGTTGGAAGCCCACCTCGTCGGCGACTTGATCACGCTCCTGGAGTCGGTATTCGTCGTGCACCGCTTGCACGCCTTCGGTAGAACGCTCTCAGCGCGGGTTGGCCGATCGCCGAAAGTGCATCTTGTGGACAGTGGCTTGGCCGCATATCTGCTCAGAATAAATGAAACGCGGCTCGCGGCTCGCGTGCCGACAACCATGACTGAGTTCGGGCACGTGGTCGAGACCTTCGCCGTCAACGAACTGCTCAAGCAAGCCGGTTGGTCCGAGGAAATTATCGACTTCTCCCACTTCCGGACCCGCGACGGTCACGAGGTCGACCTGGTGATGGAAGCGCGTGACGGCCGAATCGCCGGCGTCGAGGTGAAGGCCGCGTCGAAGATCACGGATCAGGACTTCCGCGGCCTACGGCTGCTCCGCGACAAGATCGGGTCGGATTTCGTCGGCGGGGTGCTGCTCAACCTCGGACAATACTCCTACACCTACGACGATCGGCTTTATGTCGTGCCGCTGGACCGGCTGTGGACCCCGATCACCTGAGGTGACTCAGCGACGGGTCACCACGATGCGGGCGCCCCTGGACGGCACCAGGGTGATGTTGCGCGGGCGCGGTTTCTCCGGCCTGGCCAGCGCCGGACGGACGTCGAAGCGGGTCAGCACCTCGCGCAGCACCGCGACCGCCTCGACCTGGGCGAATCCGGCGCCGAGGCAGCGCCGCACACCGCCGCCGAACGGAATCCAGGTGTTGGCCGGCGGCTGGCCGTCGAGAAAACGTTCCGGCCGGAAATCCTCGGGACGCGGGTAATGCGTCGGATCGGACTGGACCACGCCGATGGTCGGCGCGACCACCGTTCCGGCCGGCAGCAGATAACCGCCGACCTCGGCCGGCCGCGTCAACCGCCGGACCACCTCGTAGATCACCGGCCGCAGCCGCAACGATTCCTTGACCACGGCGGTCAGGTAGTCCTCATCGTCGTTGTCGGCGGCGCGCTGAGCGGTCCGCCGCACTTCCGGCTGCCAAGCGAGTTCGTGCAGGGCCCAGGCGAGGGTGGTCGCGGTGGTCTCGTGCCCGGCCAGCAACAAGGTGACCAGCTGATCGCGCAACTCGGCGTCGGTCAGTCCATCGTCACCGTCCCCAGTGGACAGCAAGCGGGACAGCACATCGGTGCGCTCGGCCAGATCGGCGGCCCGTCGCCGCTGGGCGATCTCCGCGTACAGCAGCTTGTCCAGGCGGTCCAGCACGGTCATGTACCGGCGCCATGGGCCGAACCGCAGCAGCGGCGGGTACAGCCAGCCGAACATCACCAGCGTGTCGGCCCCGGCGACCTGCCGGACCAGCGGCCGAAGTTCGGCCAGCCGCCCGGGATCCGCCACGCCGAACACCACCCGCAGGATGATCTCCAGGGTCACCGCCTGCATCCGGCTTCGGGCGGCGAACGGCTGTCCGGCCGGCCATCGCCGTACTTCGGCCTCGGCCAGCTCGACCATCATGTCCTGGTAGCCGCGCAGCGCGTTGCCGTGGAACGCCGGCATCAGCAGCTTCCGGACCCGACGATGCTGGTCCTCGTCCACCAGCAGCACCGAGTGCTCCCCCATCACCGGCATCAGCACCAGATTGCCCTCACCGGCGTGGAAGATGTCCGGCTGCCCGGCGAAAACGGTCCGGATGTCGTGCGGATCGCGCAACATCACCAGCGTGCGGTGACCGGGCGCGAGCCGGATCGTGTAGACGTCGCCGTAGTGCCGGTGCAGCGCGGGCAACAACCGATGTCGGTAGGCGCCGAACAGCAGGGTCTGCGCGACCTCCGGCACGAACCGTGGTCCGGGCGGCAGCGACGGGACGGCGGTCGGGGCGGTAGCCAGAGACATGAGTGTTTTTATACGCTCGTATAACACAGATGTCCATATCGCTGGACTAGGCTGTTCGGGTGGGACATCGGGAACGGCTGCTCGCCGCCGCGCGCACGCTGCTGGAGGAGAAGGGCTACGCGCGGATCACCGCGCGGGACCTGGTCGCGGCCTCCGACACCAACCTGGCGTCCATCGGATACCACTTCGGGTCCAAGGAAGAGCTACTCAACGAGGCGATCGAGGCGGCGTCCGAGGAATGGACCGACCGGCTCGCCGAGGTCGCCATGGCCGACCCGGCGGCGGCTCCGGTGGAACGGGGCGTCGCGGCCTGGGCGACGATGCTGAAGTTGTTGCCCGCCAACCGGACCCTGGCCCTGTCCTTTGTGGAGGCGCTGGCGCAGGCGGAGCGGTCGCCGCGGCTGGGCGAGCAGCTCACCCAGCATTACCGCGCGATCCGCGGCCGGGTGGCCGGGCTGGTCGCCGAGTCGATCGGGGCCGGCGCCACACCGGAGGACCCACGGTGCGAGGCCATCGCCAGCCTGGTGATCGCGGTCTGCGATGGCCTCGCCGTGCAGTGCCTGATCGACCCGGACCGGATGACCGCACCGGAGGACTTCGCCGCCGCCGTGTTGATGCTGTTCGGCGGCCAGTCAGGCCAGCCGGGCTGACCCGGTCAGCCGCAGTGTTCCCTCAACGGCAGTATTCCCTCAACCGCAGCGTTCCAGCACGATTTCGCGGACCCGCTTGGCGTCGGCCTGACCCTTGGTCGCCTTCATCACCGCGCCGACGATCGCGCCGGCCGCCGCGACTTTGCCGCTGCGGATCTTGTCGGCGATGTCCGGCTGCGCGGCCAGCGCCTCATCCACGGCCGCGAACAGCGCGGAGTCGTCGGACACCACGGCCAGCCCGCGCTTGTCGACCACCTCGTCCGGCTCACCTTCGCCGGCCAGCACGCCGTCGACCACCTGTCGGGCCAGGCCGGTGGTCAGCGTGCCCGCACCGACCAGCGCCGCGACCCGCGCGACCTGGGCCGGCGTGATCGGCAGCTCGGCGAGTTCGACGCCACGAATGTTGGCCTGCTGCGCCAAATAGGACACCCACCAGGACCGGGCGTCCGCCGCCGTCGCCCCAGCATCCACAGTGGACGCGATCAGGTCCAGCGCCCCGGCGTTCACCAGGTCGCGCAGCTCGAAGTCGGTCAGGCCCCACTCGGCCACCACCCGCTTCCGCCGCTCCCACGGCAGTTCCGGCAGCGTGGCGCGCAGTTCCTCGACCCACTCGGCCGAGGGTGCGATCGGCACCAGATCCGGCTCCGGGAAGTACCGGTAGTCCTCGGCGGTCTCCTTGATCCGGCCGGCGCGGGTGGTCTGGGTGGACTCGTCGTAGTGCCGGGTCTCCTGCACGATCACGCCACCGACCGACAGCACCGCGCCCTGCCGACACATCTCGTACCGCACCGCGCGTTCCACGCTGCGCAGCGAGTTGACGTTCTTGGTCTCGGTGCGGGTGCCGAACTCGGTGGCGCCGCGCGGCATCAGCGACACGTTCGCGTCGCAGCGCAGCGAACCCTGGTCCATCCGGACATCCGACACGTCCAGCGAGCGGAGCAGATCGCGCAGCGCGGTCACGTACGCGCGGGCCACCTCCGGCGCGCGCTCGCCGGCCCCGACGATCGGCTTGGTGACGATCTCGATCAGCGGCACGCCGGCCCGGTTGTAGTCCAGCAGCGAGTACTCGGCGCCATGGATGCGCCCGGTCGCGCCGCCGACGTGCAGCGACTTGCCGGTGTCCTCCTCCATGTGGGCGCGCTCGATGGCCACCCGGAAGATCTCGCCATCGGCCAGTTCCACGTCCAGATAACCGTCGAACGCGATCGGCTCGTCGTACTGCGAGGTCTGGAAGTTCTTCGGCATGTCCGGATAGAAGTAGTTCTTCCGGGCGAACCGGCACCACGGCGCGATCTGGCAGTTCAGCGCGAGCCCGATCCGGATCGCGGACTCCACCGCCGAGCCGTTCACCACCGGCAGCGCGCCGGGCAGCCCCAGACAGGTCGGGCAGACCTGGGTGTTCGGCTCGCCGCCGAAATCCGTGGCGCAGCCGCAGAACATCTTGGTGCGAGTGGACAGTTCGGTGTGCACCTCAAGCCCGAGCACCGGGTCGAACCGGTCCAGAACCTCGGCGTACTCCAGTGGCTCGACCGTGCCGACCGCGCTGATCGAGGTCACTCCTCCTCACCGGCCTTGCGCAGTTCGCGGATGGCCAGCGCGGCCCCGGTGATCACCACGAGAATGCTGGCGAGCGCGTTGCCCAGTGCCAGCTTGTCCTTGTTGCCCTTGGCCTTGCGCAGATCGGCCACCGCGCGCACCGCGCCCAGCGCCGAACCGACCAGGCCGAAAATCGTCTTCGCCTTCTTGCTGCCGCTCATGTCGCAGTCGCCTCCAAGTCCTGAATCCGGGTGAGCAGCGGGCCGCCGTCGGCCGCGTCGCGCGCCGCCTCATAGCCGGCCGCCACCCGGTACATCCGATGTTCCTCCAGCGCCGGCGCCATGATCTGCAGGCCGACCGGCAGGCCGTCGTCGGACAGGCCGGACGGCACGCTCATCGCCGGAATGCCGGCCAGGCTCGCCGGAACCGTGCACAGGTCCGCAAGGTACATGGCCATCGGGTCGTCCACCCGCTCCCCGATGCCGAACGCGGTGGTCGGCGTGGTCGGCGAGACCAGCACGTCCAACCCGGCGAACGCGGCGTCGAAATCCCGTTTGATGAGCGTGCGCACCTTCTGGGCCTGCCCGTAGTAGGCGTCGTAGTAACCCGAGGACAGCGCGTAGGTGCCGATGATGATGCGCCGCTTGACCTCCGCGCCGAAGCCGGCCTCCCTGGTCAACGACATGACCTCTTCGGCGCTCGCGCCAGGACCGCCGTCGTCGCCGACGCGCAGGCCGTAGCGCATCGCGTCGAACCGGGCCAGGTTGGACGAGCACTCGCTCGGCGCGATGAGGTAGTAGGCGGACAGCGCGTAGCCGAAGTGCGGGCAGGACACCTCGGTGACCTCCGCGCCCAGCGCGCGCAACCGCTCGACGGCGGCGGCGAACGAGGCCAGCACGCCCGGCTGGTAGCCCTCGCCGGAGAACTCGCGGACCACGCCGATCCGCACCCCGGACAGGTCGCCCCGAGCGCCGTCGAGCGCGGCGGCCACCACCGGCGGCACCGGGGCGTCGATCGAGGTGGCGTCCAGCGGGTCGTGGCCGGCGATGACCTCGTGCAGCAGCGCGGTGTCCAGCACTGTCCGGGCGCACGGTCCGCCCTGGTCCAGCGAGGACGAGAAGGCCACCAGCCCGTACCGGGACACACCGCCGTAGGTGGGCTTCACGCCGACGGTGCCGGTGACGGCGGCCGGCTGGCGGATCGAGCCGCCGGTGTCGGTGCCGATCGCCAGCGGCGCCTCGAACGCGGCCAGCGCGGCGGCCGAGCCGCCACCGGAACCGCCGGGCACCCGGTCCAGCGCCCACGGGTTGTGCGTCGGCCCGTACGCGGAGTTCTCGGTGGACGAGCCCATCGCGAACTCGTCCATGTTGGTCTTGCCGAGGATCACCACACCGGCCTCGCGCAGCCGCCGGGTCAGCGTGGCGTCATACGGCGGGATCCAGTTGTCGAGGATCTTCGAGCCACAGGTCGTCGGCGCGCCCTCGGCGACGAACACGTCCTTGAGCGCCAGCGGCACGCCGGCCAGCGGCGACGCGGGCGGCTCGCCGGCGGCCAGGCTCTCGTCCACCGCGCGGGCGGCGGCCAGCGCGGCGTCGTCGCCGACGTGCAGAAAGGCGTGCACGGCCTTGTCGACCGCGCCGATCCGGTTCAGGTGCGCCTGGGTGACCTCGACGCTGGACACCTCGCGGGCGTGGATCTTCGCGGCGAGTTCGGCAGCGGTCAGCCTGGTCAGGTCACTCGATTCGGCCGTCATTGCTCCTCCCCCAGAATGCGCGGGACGCGGAACCGGCCGTCCTCGGCCGCCGGCGCCCCGGCCAGCGCCTGTACCTGGGTGAGCCCGGGCCGGGGCTCGTCGGCACGGAAGACGTTGGTCAGGGGGACGGCGTGCGAGGTCGGCGGAATGTCGTCGGCGGCGACCTCACCAACGGTGGCCACCGAGTCCAGAATGACGTCCAGCTGCGCGGCGAAGGTGTCGAGCTCGTCCTCCGTCACCGCCAGCCGCGCCAGCCTGGCCAGGTGGGCCACCTCATCCCGGGAGATGTTGGACACGAGAAAATGCTCCCCTTGCTGACATCTGACAACCACGGTGCGACCTGGGAAGTCTATGGTGGAGCGGGTTCCCGACACGACCGGGTTACCCGTGTGTCGGCGCGCGGCGCGCGAGAAGGCACGGCTGGGGACCAGGCTGACGTCCCACCGCCGTCCCACCGCGCAGACGCGGGCTGCCGCTGCCAGGGCGATCTGCCACAATCAGCGGCCGGCAAGGCGCTGACCGGTTGGGGAGGAAGCTGGCCGTCGGCACAGTGAGCGCGGACGGCGAGGCTCCGCGTGCGGAACAGGAGGCGTTCGCATTGTCCTTTCTGATCCGGGTCCAGCTCCCGGATGCTCCCGGCGCACTCGGCGCGGTGGCTACCGCGCTCGGTGGCGTCGGGGCCGACATTCTCAGCGTCGACGTGGTGGAACGCGGCTCCGGCCTGGCGGTCGACGATCTCGTGGTGGAACTGCCGTCGGGCCGGCTGCCGGACGTGCTGATCACCGCCGTTGAGTCCATCGAGGGGGTCGAGGTCGACGCGGTTCGGCCGTACGCCGGGGTGCTGGACACGCATCGCGAGCTCGAACTGGTCGAAGAGGTCGCCGCCACGCCCAAGAACGGGGTGGAGATCTTCACCGAAGGCGTGCCCAAGATCATCCGAGCCGGCTGGGCGGTGACCCTGGCCGCCAACGGGCAGGGCGCGCGGCTGCTGGCCGCCAGCACGGCCGCGCCGGAGAGTCCCGAGTTCCCGGTGCCGTGGCTGCCGTTGCAGCGGTCCACCGTGCTCGACGCGGAGGACGCCTGGGTGCCGGAGACCTGGCGTCAGCTGGGCACCGAACTCGCCGCCACGCCGCTGGGCAAGCCGGACCGCGCGCTGCTGGTCGGCCGGCCGGGCGGCCCGATGTTCCGCGCCGCCGAGGTCGCTCGGCTGGCGCACCTGGCTGGCATCGTCGCCGTCGTGCTCGATGGCTGACGTGCTCGATGGCTGACCTGCGGGCCGACTGTGCCCGCTGCTTCGGATTGTGTTGCGTGGCACCGGCATTCTCCGCGTCGGCAGATTTCGCCCTCGACAAACCGGCCGGCCAGCCGTGCCCGAACCTGGCGGCCGATTTCCGCTGTTCCATTCACGACCGATTGCGGCAGCGGGGTTTTTCGGGTTGCACGGTCTACGACTGTTTCGGCGCGGGACAGCAAGTCGCGCAGCTGACGTTCGGCGGGCAGGACTGGCGGGACGCGCCGGAGACCGCCGAGTCGATGTTCGCGGTTTTCCCCATCATGCGGACGCTGCACGAACTGCTGTGGTATCTCAGCGAAGCGTTGGATCTGCGGCCGACTCCGGAACTTCGGCAGGCTTTCCAGGACACCGAACGGCTCACCGCCGACGGTCCGGAAGCGTTGCTGGGCCTGGACGTCGACGCCCACCGAGCCGGCGTCAACGCGCTGCTGTCGAACCTCAGCGAGCTCGTCCGGGCCGACGTTCGCGGTCCTGAGCTGCGGGGCGCCGACCTGATCGGCCGGGACTTCCGGAACGCCGACCTCCGGGGCGCGAACCTGCGTGGCGCGCTGCTCATCGGCGCCGACCTCAGCCGCGCCGATCTGCGGATGGCCGACGTGACCGGTGCTGATCTCCGGAACGCTCAGGTCAGCGGCACGAACCTGGGCACCAGTCTTTTTCTTACCCAGGCCCAACTCGACGCGGCCAACGGCGACGGCCACACCGCACTGCCCTCGTCGCTCGCCCGTCCGGCCCGCTGGTAACGGCACGTCCGATTCCCGCCAGCGCACGGCCGTTTCCGCTGTATAGCGGCCCGGGCATCGACCACGCGCGGAGGATCACGACCAATGGGCTGGTTGGGTCCGTCATCCCTTGATGGGCCGACCCTTGGCGTCCCGCTTGCGTCGCACACCATCTTGGCCGAGTCCGGTGGCACCCATAATCGCTATAAAGATGATGATCGGCCACCACCACCAACCCCCGTCACGGAAGGCGAATACGGTCAGCCCGATCGCGACAGCGAGGAAGACGATGCCCAGGGCAATGCCCATTGGTTCGCGACGAAGTTCGTCCTCCTCAACAATCAGGCGCTCAACTGATCTTTCAATGTGGTCGAGCAGCTTCGCTCTCGCCGGGCCGTCTTCCGGCAGCAACGCCAGTAGCTCAAGGTTGGTCTTCAGCTGACCAACCCGGCCGTCCTTGCGCCGGATGAGTTGTACAGCCGCAGCCGCCACCGGTAAGGCTGCTAACAGGATTTTCGAGATCAAATCCCAGTTCATGTGCAGATCATCGAACTCGGCCGGGTGGTCACAACAGTCGGGGTCGCGGAACTGCGTAGCAAACCGTTGGCCGGTGGCGCGAAGCCGAGCCGGACGTTGATCGCCGGGACTTCGGATGACTCGCGTCACGGCACTTCAGGTGACGGGCATCCGGAAACTGAACCCGCGTTCGCGGCGGGGGAAGCGGCGGACCCATCGGCGCTGCCACGGGGTCTCCACCGCTCGCGGGTGGTGATGGGCTCTGGTCCACCTGACCGCGTCGGCCGGGGAAAGCCCGGTCAGCACGGCAAGACAGGCGATCACGGTGCCGGTTCGACCAACGCCCGCGCCACAGGCGACTTCCACTCGCTGCCCGGCGCGGGCGCGCTCGTGCAGCGCGCGGATGCGGCGAATGGCGTCATCGCGATCACGCGGCAACCAGAAGTCCGGCCAGTCGATCCAGTCATGCGGCCAGGACAGGGTCGGCTCGTGGTCCCGGCGAAATCGCCCAACACCCTGGTAAAGCCCGTAGTCGGGAACGTCCTCGGGCGTGGGCCGCCGGAGGCCGCGGCCACGCAGCCAACAGCCATCCGGCAGCCTGATCGCCCCAATGAGGTGAGTCGTGGTCACGACTCATCGTCTGGCATGCGGCTGGCTGTGCCCGTGCGCATCTCGTCCAGGTCGCCCTCCCAGCCGATGCCGCGCAGCGACTCGATGGCTTCCTTGGTGATCTTGGGTCCGAGCAGTCGTCGGAGGGCGAAGCTGACGGCCTCGCGTTTCGTCTCGATGCCAAAGCGGCGCATGGCCTCAGCGATCAGGTCGTCATCAATCTCGATCTTTGTTCGACTCACTCGGCAATGATGCCCGTCCGGTCAGACGACCGTGTGCCGGAGGGAGGTTTCGACGTCAAGGTCGAGGTTGTGGTCGAGCACCCCACGGGCGGACGTCTCGGCCAGCGCCGCCAACTCGAACCGGTCGGCGGCCCGGCCGGGCGCGATCTCGCCCAGCACATGGACTTCCACCACCAAGCCGCGCAGCCTGGCCACCCGACGAGCCGCGTCCACGAAGGTCTCGTCGCCCACGAACGCCGGCCAGGTGGTGATCGAGCCGTCGGTCAGCCGGTACCGGAACACCACCGTGCGCACCGGCACCCCGCCGTCGATGGCGGACTGGAACAGCGCCGGCCGGAACCGGCCCGAAGCCAATCCGCACCAGGTGGTGCCCTCCGGACAGAAGTTGATCGTCGCGCCGTTGCGCATCGCGTTCGCCATTTCCGCCACGGTGTTCGGCAAGGTGCGCAAACGTTCGCGGTCCAGATAGACCGTGCCGGCGACGGTCGCCAACCAGCCCACCACCGGCCACTGGCCGATCTGCTTCTTGGCCACCGCCCGCATCGGCCGCACCGCGTTCATCGCCACAATGTCCATCCAGGACACGTGGTTGATGGCCACCAACGCGCCCCGCCCGGACTCGACCAGCGGCTCGCCGTGCACCTCAAGGCCCACACCGAAAGCGGCCAGCATCATCCGGAACAGACCGCGGATCAGCGCCAGCCGCGGCGCCTTCGGCAACGCCAGCGACAACGGCGCGACGGCCGCGATCACCAGCACCATCGCGGCCGCACGGATCAGCCGGAACAGCCGAGCCGGCCGGGACACGGTCGGGGCGGGGGTGTGCAGGCAGCCCGGCCCGCACGGTGAGGTCGGGAACCATGGGTGTGGGTGAGCTGGCCGCGGTGGAGACGACTGCGCGCTCATCGGGCGCCACCCGGTGTCTCGCCCAGGAAGAACCGCAGGTACCGCTGATCCATTCGATCGAGTGACAGCAGCACGAAGAAGTCCGCCACGCCGAAGTCGGCGTCCAGCGCGGGCGCCCCGCACACCCACGCGCCCAGCCGCAGGTATCCGCGCAGCAGCGGCGGGATGACCGGGCGCTCCGGGCGCGGCGCGGAATCCACGTCCCACGGCCGCAGCGGCCGCACCCGGTTCTCCCCCGGCGCGAAGTGCTTGCGCGACACCACATCCCACACGCCGGCCGCGAGCTCTCCCCCGTCCGCCAGCGGAACCGAGGCGCAGCCGGCCAGGAACTTGTGCCCGGACAGGAACATGTACCGGGCGATTCCCGCCCACACCAGGCTGACCACCGCCCCGCTGCGGTGGTCCGGGTGCACGCACGACCGACCGGCTTCCACCAGGCCGGCGCGCAGCGGCGCCAGCGCCCGGAGGTCGAATTCGGTGTCGGAATAGAGCATCCCGGCGGCCTCGGCCCGGTCCGGCGGCAGCATCCGGTAGGTCCCGACGATCTCGCCGGTGTGATCGTGTCGGACGACGAGGTGATCGCAGAACTGGTCGAACTCGTCAATGTCGAGTCCGGCGTCGGCGACCGAATCGGGGGCGTGCAGGTGCGCGCCCATCTCCTCGGCGAAAACCTGGTAGCGCAGCCGCTGGGCGGCGCGGACGTCGGCGGAATCCTTGGCCACCAACAGGGAGTAGCCGCCAGCGCCGGTGTGGGCTGACTCCACTCCGGCGGGTGTGCTGGCCAGTAGCTGCGTAGACACCATGTGAACTGTCTACGACGCGGACAGCAACCGTCACGAGGGTAAACCGATGGCCGCGAAATGGAGTCTGGGTAAATAAGTTCGCCGGGCCGGTTTCCTTATCTCAACGGAAACCGGCCCGGCGAATTTTAGTAACCTGCTGTTCAGCCCTTGCGCTTCTCGACCTCGGTGGTGAGCTGCGGAGCCACCTGGAACAGATCGCCCACGATGCCGAAGTCGGCGATCTCGAAGATCGGCGCCTCGGCGTCCTTGTTCACCGCGATGATCGTCTTCGACGTCTGCATGCCGGCCCGGTGCTGGATCGCGCCGGAGATGCCGAGCGCGATGTACAGCTGCGGCGACACCGTCTTGCCGGTCTGGCCGACCTGGAACTGGTGCGGGTAGTAGCCGGAGTCGACGGCCGCCCGGGACGCGCCGACCGCGGCGCCCAGCGAGTCCGCCAGCTTCTCGACGACCGCGAAGTTCTCCGCCGAGCCGACACCACGGCCACCGGCCACGACCACGGTGGCTTCGGTCAGTTCCGGACGGTCGCCACCGACGATCGGCTCCCGGCCGGTGACCTTGGTCACCTTGGCCGCGTCCGCCACCGGCACGTCGACCGGCACCAGGTCCGCGGCGCCCTCCGCCGGCTCGGACTCGATGGCGCCACCGCGCACGACGATGACCGGAACGCCGTGCCCGACCTTCGATTTCACCGTGTAAGCGCCACCGAACGCCGACTGGGTCGCGACGCCCTCGGCATCCACGTCGATCGCGTCAACCAGCAGGCCGGAGCCCAGCCGGACGGCGAGCCGGCCGGCGACCTCCTTGCCCTCCGCGGTGCCGGCGATCAGCACCGCGGCCGGGCTGGCCTGGCCGGCGATCGCGGCGAGCGCGTCCACCTTGGGGGTGACCAGGTAGCCGGCGACGTCGTCGGACTCGGCCGCGTACACCTTCGCCGCGCCGAAACCGGCCAGCGCGTCCTTCACCTTGGTGGCGGTGCCGGGCGCCGCGACAACCACGGCGGACGGCTCGCCGATCCGCCGGGCCGCGGTCAGCAGCTCACCGGTGACCTTCTTGACCTCGCCGTCGACCTGCTCAACGAGGACCAGTACCTCAGACATTCTCTTCTCCTCGTCGCTTCTCAGATCAGCTTCTGACCGACCAGGTACTCGGCGACCTTCACGCCGCCGTCACCGGAGTCCTCGACCTTCTCGCCCGCGGTGCGCGGCGGCTTCGGCGCGGCCTCCAGCACGGTGGACCAGGCGGCGCCCAGGCCGACCGAGCCGGCATCGACACCGAGATCGCCGACGGCCAGCGTGGTGACCTTCTTCTTCTTGGCGGCCATGATGCCCTTGAACGACGGGTAGCGCGGCTCGTTGATCTTCTCGGTCACGCTGACCAGCGCCGGGAGGTTCGCCTCCAGGTGCGACAGGCCCTCGTCGGCGGTCTCCCGCTCGACCTTGACCGTGCCGTCGGCGACCTCGACCTTGCGGGCGTGGGTCAGCTGCGGCAGGCCCAGCAACTCGGCGACGATCGCCGGCACCGCGCCGGCCACGCCGTCGGTGGACTCGTTGCCGGCGAGCACCAGGTCCACGCCCTCGACGGTGCCGATGGCCTTGGCGAGCACGCTGGCGGTGGCCAGAATGTCGGAGCCGTGCAGCGCGTCGTCCACGACGTGCACGCCGGCGTCGGCGCCCATGGACAGCGCCTTGCGGATGGCATCAGTGGCGCGATCCGGGCCGACGGACACCACGGTGACCTCGCCGCCCTCGCGCTCCTTGATCTGCAGTGCCTCCTCGACCGCGCGCTCGTTGATCTCGTCGAGCACCGCGTCCGCGGACTCGCGGTCCAACGTGTGGTCGCCGTCGGAGAGCTTGCGCTCGGAATAGGTGTCAGGCACCTGCTTGACCAGAACAACGATGTTCATGGGTCTGGTTCGACCTCCTGAGAACTAGCACCGCCGAAGGGTTGGCGGCGATCCTTTTCGCCCGTTGGCCCGACCTTGCCACTTCGTGACCCGCAAGGCGAGAGCAGCTCACCGTGACCTAGGTGGCACCTGACAGCATAGGTTACCCGTCGGTAGCATGGCCGCAAGCGGGCCCACCGTGACCGTGCTCACCTTGCGCCCGTCCTCGCGCCCGCCCGGCTCCCCAGGTCCGGCCGAACACGTATGTCCTACCCGGTGACGGCTTCGGACACGATCGCGTTACTGTTCATCATCATGGCGGGTTACGTCGCAGTCGTCACCGACTCCACGGCGTGCATTCCCCAGGAAACTGCCTACCAATGGGGTATCTCCGTCGTCCAGCTGCAGGTCAGCATCGGCGACCAGATGGACGACGAAGCCCGGGTGTCCGCCGACACGCTGATTTCCGGCATGCGCGGCGGCTCGGACGTGTCCACCGCCCCGCCCGATCCCGCCGCCTTCTTCTGGGCGTACCAGGACGCGGTGGCTCGGGGCGCCCGCGCGGTGCTGTCCCTGCACCTGTCCGGCCAGCTGTCCAAGACGGTCGAGCACGCTCGGGAGGCCGCCGACGCGGTGTCCATTCCGGTGCACGTCATCGACACCGGAACCATCGCGATGAGCCTGGGCTACGGCGTGCTCACCGCCGCCCGGGTCGCCCAGGCCGGCGCGGACGTCCGGCAGATCCTCACCGTGGCCGCCCCGCGAATCCAGCGCGGCACCGAGCTGATCCACGTGGAGACGCTGGAATTCCTGCGCAAGGGCGGCCGGATCGGCGCCGCCTCGCACCTGTTGGGCCGGGCGCTGTCGGTGAAACCGCTGCTCACCGTTCATCGTGGCCGAATCGCCCCGCTGGAGACCTCGATCGGCTCCGATCGGGCGATCCGCAAGCTGGTCGACCGGGCCGTGGAGCAGGCCGGCCGGGGCGCGGTGGACGTGGCGGTCCAGTACTTCGGCGAAGACGAGCGCGTGTCGAAACTCGTCCACCTACTGAGAAAGCGCATACCGAGAGCCAACGAGATCACCACCGTTGAGGTCAGCGCGGCCATCGCCGTGCACGTCGGCCCCGGTGCGATCGGCATCACCATCTCGCCCGCGACCAGCTAGGAATCCCACCAGCTCGCCATGCGCACTCTCGTCACCCGCTCGGCCACCGCCGCCCGGTTGCTCGACAGCACCCGGACGGCGCGGTGGCTGCCGCTCGCCGCTCCCGGGGCGGTCTATCTCGCCGTCCGGGTGGTCCAGATCCTGCTGCTGTGGTGGCTCGACGCCATCCAGCAGAAGCCGCTGGACCTGCACATGTGGGACGGCAACTGGTATCTCGACCTGGCCAGGGACGGCTACCACGGGATCCCGTCGTCCAGCACCGACCTGCACGGCCACCACACGCCCTACACCGCGATGGGGTTCTTCCCGGCCTATCCGCTGCTGGTCCGGGTCGCGTCGCCGATTTTCTTCGGCAACTACGCGGCCGCCGCCATCGCGGTGTCGACCATCGCCGGGATGGCCGCCGCGTACGGGGTGAGCCGGCTGGTCCGCGACATCGGGGGCTCCCGGGCGGCCGCGCTGGTGACGGTGGTGCTGTTCGCCGCCGCGCCAATGTCCATTGTGTACTCAATGGCGTATCCCGAGGCGGTACAGGCCGCGCTGTCCGCGTGGGCGCTGGTCGGCCTGCTGGAACGGAAATGGCTGCTGGCCGGCTGGTGCGCGGCGATGTCCGGGCTGGTCCGGCCCACCGCGCTGCCGCTGATCGCGGTCGTCGTCGCGGTGGCGGCGTGCGGGCTGATCCGCGGGCGGGCGAGTTGGAAGGCAATCACCGCCGCGCTGATCGCGCCGATCGGGCTGGCCGCCTACATCCTCTGGGTGGCCACCCAGACCGGTTCGCTGACCGGCTATTTCGCCATCCAGGAAAGCGGCTGGGACCTCGGCTTCGACGGCGGCGCGGCGACCACCGAGTGGGCGGCGAACACCCTGGCGTCCGACTCTAGTGCGTTCAGCATTCTCGCGGTGTGGCTGATGATCGGCTCGATCGTGCTGGCGGTGTACGCGGTCCGCCGGCTGCCGTGGTCGATCTGGGCCTACGGCGCGCTGACCGTGCTGATGACGCTGGCCACTTCGGGCGTGATGTCCACCAAGCCGCGCGAGTTGCTGCCGGCGTTCGTGCTGCTGATCCCGGTGGCGATCGGGATCTCCCGACACCGGCCGGGGAAGGCGATCATCCTCACCGCGATGTGGGCTGGTTTCGGACTGTGGTTCTCCGCTTACGGACTGACGACCTGGCATTACAGCATCTGACACGTCACGGATTCCTTACCTACTGGCTAGTAGTCTCAGGCCACCGGCGAGGGGGTTGGGTGATGACCTGTCAGGTGGGGACAACAGGCGACATGATCGACACCGGCGACACGGCGGAACCTGCGAGACAAGGCGACTCCGGATCGACGGATGTCGTCGACCCGGAGTCGAGCGGACGGGCGCCGGTTGCCTGGTTATCCCGGTGGTGGCCGATTCTGCTGCCCGGCGCGCTCTATCTCGGCGTGCGGGCGCTCGGGGTGCTGCTGTTGTGGTGGATGGCTGCGAGCCATCAGCAGCCGCTGGACCTCCATGCCTGGGACGGCAACTGGTATCTGCAGTTGTCCAAGGGCGGTTACGAGGGTTATCCGACCGACCCGAACAGCTCGCTCAACACCCACAACATGGCGATGGCGTTCTTCCCCGCCTATCCGGTGCTCGTCCATTACGCGACGCCGGTTTTCTTCGGCAACCGGCTCATCGCCGCGCTCGCGGTTTCCACGGTGGCCGGTGTCGCCGCGGCCTACGGAGTCGCCCGGCTGACCCAGCGCCTGTCCGGATCGCGCTCAGCGGGCTTGGTGATGGTCGTGCTGTTCGCCGCCGCACCAATGTCCATTGTGTACTCGATGGTCTATCCCGAGGCGGTGCAGTGCGCGCTGGTGGCGTGGTCGCTGGTCGGTGTGGTGGAGCGGAACTGGCTGCTGGCCGGCTGGTGCGCCACCATCGCCGGGCTGGTCCGGCCCATCGCGCTGCCGCTGATCGTCGTCGTCATGATCGCGGCGGCGGTCGCGCTGATCCGAAGACGGGGCGGCTGGCCCGCGTGGGTGGCGCTGCTGTCCGCCCCCTACGGGCTGGTCATGTACGTGGTGTGGGTGTCGATCAGAACCGGTTCGCTCACCGGCTATTTCACCGTCCAGCAGGGTGGTTGGAGCGAACGGTTCGACGGCGGCCAGACGACCGTGCAATGGGTGGCGAACACACTCACGGCGTCGAACGGCAGCCCGTTCACCGTTCTCGGTGTGCTGCTGCTGATCGGGTCGGTGGCCCTGGTCGGCTACTCGGTCCGCCGACTACCCTGGCCGGTGTGGATCTACGGAGCCCTCACCGTGGTCAATGTGGCGACAGTCGCGGGCGTGATGGACTCCAAGGTCCGCCAACTGCTGCCGGCGTTCGTCCTGCTGATCCCGCTGGCGATCGCCATCGCCCGCCGGCATCCGGCCCGCGCCGCCGCGATCACCGTGCTGTTGGCCGGGGTCGGGCTCTGGTACTCCGCGTACGGCCTGACCGTGTGGCCCTACGCGATCTAGCCGATTCTGCTGGTCTGACCGATCTCGCCGATCTGGCCGGCTCGGTCCGATGAACCCGGCGGGCGGGTCCGGCGTCTCTCAGATCATGGTCGTGGGCATGGGCGTGCTGGCCCTGCTGTTGGTCGGATATTCGGCGGTCTGGCGGGTCACCCGCACCGCCGTCACCATCGTGCACGAGGGCGGTCACGCACTGGTGGCGGTGCTGGTCGGGCGGCGGTTGGAGGGCATTCACCTGCACTCCGACACCTCCGGCCTGGCGATTTCGCGGGGCCGGCCGACCGGGCCAGGGGTGATGGCCACGATGGCGGCCGGGTATCCGATGCCGTCGCTGGTCGGGCTGGGCTGCGCGTCGTTGTTGGGCGCGAACAAGGTCACCGGGATGCTGTGGGTCGGCATTGTCGTGCTGGTTGCCACGCTTTTCGTGGTGCGCAACGGATTCGGCGTGTTCGCGGTGCTGGCGACCGGGCTGCTGCTGGCCGCGATCGCGTTCCTCACGCCGACGATCGTGCAGTCCGCGTTCGGCTACCTGATCACCTGGTTCCTGCTGTTGGGCGGCGTGCGGCCGGTCAGCGAATTGCAGGCCCGACGCCGCCGGCGCCGTTCCCGCGACTCAGACGCTGACCAGCTCGGCCAACTCACCGGCCTGCCCGGCGGGCTCTGGGTGATCATGTTCGGACTCACCACGCTCGGCTGCCTGCTACTCGGCGCCGTCTGGCTGCTGCACCTGTCGGGCTGAGTCCGGAGACAGCCCCGGTAATAGCGGCGGTTGCGTGGTCTCGTGATCGGCCGGATCTCGTCGCAACAGACCCTGCCAGACATCGAGTGGATTCACGTTCAGGGCACGGGCATAGGCGTCCAGCACCCGAGCACTGGGTTTCGACTGCGGCCAGGTCGTTCGGGAGTCGCCGCACTAGGTGGCATCATGCCGCCCCGTGACAGTCCGCATGTGGGGTGACGTGCCGCCCGGTATGCCCGCCCACCATCACTGTGTCATGTCCATCGAGTCCTCTCACGACGACAAACGGTGGGTGGACGCATCGACCGCGACCCCGGACTTGGTGGCGTGGCAGTACCCGGAAGCAGTGGAGTGGGTGCACCAACAGTTCTTGGCGCACCGGGACTCAGCCGCAGGCGAGTACCGGGAGCGCATCGATGAGCAGTTGGATGCCTACCTGCCGGCGCTGGTCGGCCCGGACGTCCAGCACTGGCGCGACTACACCGGCAGCGGCGACTACTGCCCGCACCTCTGGGAGAGGCTGCCGGCGGCTTTGCAGGGCGGCGGCTGGGCGATGGAGCCGTACCAGCTCTCACCTGGCCGGAAACTGGTGATGCAAATCCTGGGGTTCGCCGACCGAGGTCAGCCTGCCGGACTCGGGCCGACCGGCCGACCGCCGTACGAAGTGTGCGACCGGCACGAGCGACCATCTAACAAGCCCTACCTCGGGTTGACCAACCGCCAGCGGGAGCACTACGTCAAGTACGACACGCTGTACGTCGGCTGACCCCACTTGTAGACGATCCCCGGCTCATCGCCGATTCCAGGAACGCATGTGCCCCGCATCGAGTGGACCGACCTTCCGGCGGCCGTGCGCTGGGCCGTTCGGCAGCGCACCGGTCCCGTGCTCGCGGCCCGCACGGCGTCGGCGGGGTTGAACTCCGAGATCGCCGCGTTCCTCCGCACGCCCGCGGGAACGGTGTTCGTGAAGGGGCGCCCGGTAGATCACCCCGGAGCCGTCACCCAACGACGCGAGGCCGCGATCAACTCCTACGTTCGATCCGTAGCGCCCCGTCTGTTGTGGCACCTGGAGTGCGAAGGCTGGGATCTGCTGTGTTTCCAGTACATCGCCGGTCGCCATGCCGACTATGCGCCGGGTTCGCCCGATCTGTCCGCCGTCGCCGACGCCATGGCAACGCTGGCCACCGTCGTCTGCCCTGACCTGCCCGAGATCAAGCGGGCCGAACAGCGGTGGGCGGGCTATCTTGACGGCCCGCCCGACGCCGAAATGCTGGCCGGCGATGCCTTGCTGCACACCGACTACAACCCTCTCAACATCCTGGTGACCATTGCCGGCGCGCAGATCATCGACTGGGCGTGGCCCACCAGGGGAGCCGCCTGGATCGACCCTGCTTGTTGGGCACTGCGATTGATCGCCGCTGGGCACCGGCCTGATCACGCAGCAGAGTTGGCGAAACAGTCTCCTGCCTTCGGTGCGGCACCAGACCGGGCCATCGCAGCGTTCGCGCTCGCCAATTCCCGGCTGTGGGCCGAGATCACCGGCAACGACCCCCAGCCGTGGAAGAAAGATATGGCGCGGGCGGCACATGCGTGGTCGGCATATCGAACATGACAAAGCCCGGCAACCGAAGTACCGCTCGGCCAGGGCTTTACCATCGGTGGTTGGGGCTGTCGATCAGTGGGAACCACGTCGGGTCTGAAACACGACGCCGAGCGCCGCGCCCAAGATCACCGCCGCGACCACCGGGTGCAACGCGCCGACGTACGGCGAACCGCTGCCGGCCCCCGCGAGCAGGCCCTCGACGCCGGTCAGCACGAACAGGACGACCACGGTCAGCACGAGCCGACGCGCTGGCCGGGCGATGATCATCGCGATGACCAGCAGCAGGGCCACGCCGGCCAGAATGTTGCCGAGCGTTCGGTGCGGGTCGAGGCTCGATGCGTCCTTCACCGGGCCGGTGGCGGCGAAGATGCCCGAGCCGGCCAGGTAGAACTGCACGACTACGGCGGCGGCGAACAGCATCGCGCCGTAGCGCAGCACGGCGAGCGCGGCGGGTCGGACCCCGGACACGGATGCGGGCGCAGCGGCGGTGGCGGCCCGGTTGTCATCAGTCATGCGGCGAACCGAACCACGTCCGCGCCGCGCCCGCATCCGTCCGGCGGATGACCTTCGCCGTACGTCCAGCGAAGTATCCGCGAGATACTGTCCGTCAATGCCTGGTCAGACGCGGTCCAGCACGACGATCGGGATCTGCCGCTCCGTCTTCGTCTGGTAGACGTCGTAGTCCGGCCAGACCTCGGTCATCAGCTTCCACAGCCTCGCCCGCTCGTCGCCCTCAGCCGTTCGCGCCCGGGCGGTGAACGTCTCGTCCTTCACCTGCACGGTCACCTCGGGGTTCGCGGTCAGGTTCAGGTACCAGGCCGGGTGCAGGTCGGCGCCGCCCTGCGAGGCCACGATCACATACGAGTCGCCGTCCTGCCGGTAGATCAACGCGGTCCGCCGGGGCAGGCCGGACTTCCGCCCGAGGGTGGTGAGCAGCAGGGTCGTGGTACCCCGCCACTCGTGTCCGTCGGCACCATCGCTGGCCACGTACTGGTCGATGTGGCTGCGGACCCACTCGGTTGGACTGTCCTGGACCTCGGTCTCGCCCGACATCACACACTCCTCTGGCTATCGACTGTCACGATCAGTGTCAGCCAGTTCAACCGAACCGGCCACCGCGTGATTCCGGTTGCGTTCGGCTCGCGCTCCTGTCCGTCACATCACCCGGTCCGTTAACGTGCCTCACCGGAGGTGACCGCTTGTCGATCAACAGCCACAGTCCAGCGTTGCCCTTGACCGGCGAGCGCACGGTGCCCGATGTGCCGGAGGAAAATTACTGGTTCAGGCGGCACGAAGCCGTCTACGAGGCGCTGCTGCCGCAGTGTGTGGACGCGGTTGTGCTGGAAGCCGGCTGCGGTGAGGGCTACGGCGCCGACCTGCTCGCCGGCTCCGCGCGCCGGGTGATCGCCGTCGACTACGACCAACCGACCGTCGCCCACGTCCAGCGCAAGTATCCCCGGCTGGCGGTGCTGCGCGCCAATCTCGTCGGCCTGCCGATCCGCCCGGCCGCTGTGGACGTGGTGGCGAACCTGCAGGTGATCGAGCATCTCTGGGATCAGGCCGGGTTCCTCGCCGAGTGTCACCGGGTGCTGCGGCCGGCCGGCGCGCTGCTGGTGAGCACCCCGAACCGGCTCACCTTCTCCCCCGGCCGGGACACCCCGCTCAACCCGTTCCACACCCGCGAGCTGGCCGCCGACGAACTGGCCAAGCTGCTCGCCGACGCCGGTTTCGACGTCGAGTTCCTCGGTGGCCTGCGGCACGGCCCCCGGCTCGCCGACCTCGACGCGGCGCACGGCGGCTCGCTGATCGGCGCGCAGGAGCGGGTCGTGCTCGGCCACCTGCCCGGTGCGGCGAGCTGGCCGGCCGACCTGCTGGCGGACATCGTCTCGGTGCGGGCGGCGGACTTCGTGATCGACGACGAGCGGGTGGACGACAGCCTTGATCTGGTCGCGGTGGCAAGGAAATCCAGGTGAGTGACGAACCGGTCGGCACGTTCTGCCTGGTGCTGCACAGTCATCTGCCCTGGCTGCCGCATCACGGCCAGTGGCCGGTCGGCGAGGAATGGCTGTACCAGGCGTGGGCGCATTCCTATCTGCCCGTGCTGGACATGCTGCGCCGGTTCGCCGAGGAAGGCCGGCGGGACGTGCTCACCCTCGGCGTCACCCCGGTGCTGGCCGCGCAGCTCGATGATCCGTACTGCCTGCGCGGCTGCCACGAATGGCTGGGCACCTGGCGGCTGCGGGCGCAGCACGCGGCCACCCGCGCGCACGGCCGCTGGCCCGCCGACGCCGAGACCCGCGCGCTGGCCGCGGTCGAATGGCGGGCCGCGACCACGGCGCTGGCCGAGTTCGAAACCCGGTGGCGGCACGGCTTTTCGCCGTTGCTGCGGCCACTGGTCGACACCGGCGCGATCGAGTTGTTGGGCGGCCCGGCCACCCATCCCTTTCAGCCGCTGCTGGACCCCCGGCTGCGGCAGTTCACGCTGCGTCTCGGACTGGCCGACACCGCGCTGCGGCTCGGCGGCGCGCCAGCCGGAATCTGGGCGCCGGAGTGCGGTTACGCCCCCGGCATGGAACACGACTACGCGGCCGCGGGGGTGCGCCGGTTCCTGGTGGACGGCCCGGCGCTGCGCGGCGACACCGCCGCCGCCCGCCCGGTCGGCGACAGCGATGTGGTGTGCTTCGGCCGCGATCTTGAGGTGACGTACCGGGTGTGGTCGCCGAAGGCCGGTTATCCGGGCCATCCGGCGTACCGCGACTTCCACACGTTCGACCATCCCACCGGCCTGAAACCCGCGCGGGTGACCGGAAAGAACGTGGCGCCCGAGGACAAGAAGCCCTACGACCCGGCGTTCGCCGCGCTCGCGCTGCGCCGGCACGTCACCGATTTCGTGGACACCGTGGTGCGCAGGCTGACCGAGCTCGCCGACCGGAACGGCCGGCCGGGGCTGGTGGTGACCGCCTACGACACCGAGTTGTTCGGGCACTGGTGGCACGAGGGTCCAGCCTGGCTGGAAGGCGTGCTGCGGGCGTTGCCCGAGGCCGGCGTGCGGGTCAGCACGCTGCGCGGCGCGCTGGACGCCGGCCATGTCGGCCCGCCGGTCGAGCTGCCGGCGTCGTCGTGGGGGTCCGGGAAGGACTGGCGGTCCTGGGACGGCGAGCAGGTCGCGGATCTGGTGGAGGCGGGCGCGGCGGCACAGGCTCTGCTACTGTCCGTTGTGGACAAACATGTCGGCGCCCTCCGCGATCCAGCGCTGGACCAGCTCGTCCGGGAGGCATTGCTCGCGCTGTCATCCGACTGGGCCTTCATGGTCACCAAGGACTCGGCCGCCGACTACGCCCGACGGCGGGCCAAGGAGCATCACGACCGGCTCGTCCACCTGGCCGACGCGGTGCGCTGCGCCGACCGGACCGGTGACCGCGCCGAGGTGTCGGCACTGGTGGAGCGGCTGCGTGCCGACGATGGTCCGTTCGGCCATCTGGACGCCCGGATGCTCGGTTCGTTGGCCGGAATGCGAGGATCTTTCAGATCATGCGCGTCTTGATGCTGTCCTGGGAGTACCCGCCGGTGGTCGTCGGCGGGCTCGGTCGACATGTGGACGCGCTGGCCCGGCATCTCACCGAAGCCGGCCACGAGGTTGTGGTGCTGTGCCGCCATGAGTCCGGCACTGACGCGACCACCCATCCGAACGAAGACGTCGTTCAGGACGGCGTGCGGGTGATCCGGGTCGCCGAGGATCCGCCGCACCTGGTGTTCGAGCGCGATCTGGTGGCGTGGACGCTGGCCATGGGGCACGCGATGGTCCGCGCGGCGCACCGGCTGCTGCGCACCTGGCGGCCGGACGTGGTGCACGCGCACGACTGGCTGGTCACCCATCCGGCGGTGGCCGTCGCCGACCTGCTCGGCGTGCCGCTGGTCGCCACCGTGCACGCCACCGAGGCCGGCCGGCACAGCGGCTGGCTGTCCCGGCCGCTGAACCAGCAGGTGCACTCGGTCGAGTGGTGGCTGGCGAACCGGGCGGACGCGCTGATCACCTGCTCGACCGCGATGCGGGCCGAAGTCGCCCACCTCTTCGAAATCGAGCCGGAGCGGATCACCGTGATCCACAATGGAATCGAGGTGCGCGGCTGGCGGGTGCGGGCGGCCGAGGTCGCCGAATTCCGGCGTCGGCATGTCGCCGAGGACGATCCCCTGCTGTTGTTCTTCGGCCGGCTGGAATGGGAGAAGGGCGTGCAGGATCTGATCGCCGCACTGCCCCGCGTCCGGGCCAGCCATCCCGGCGCGCGGCTGGTCGTCGCCGGCAAGGGCACCCATGAGGCCGAGCTGATCGAGGCCGCGCGCAAGCATCGGGTGCGGCGCGCGGTGGATTTCGTCGGGCACCTGTCGGATCGTGAGTTGCGGGCCGCGCTGGCGGCGGCGGACGCTGTCGTGCTGCCCAGCCGCTATGAGCCGTTCGGCATCGTCGCGCTGGAAACGGCGGCGGCCGGCGCTCCGCTGGTCGCGTCCACTGCGGGCGGGCTGGCCGAAGTGGTCGTGGACGGGCGGACCGGCGTGTCGTTCCCGCCGGGCGACTCCGCCGCGCTGGCCACGGCGGTGGGCACGGTGCTGGCCGATCCGGCGGCGGCCCGGCGGCGGGCGAAACTCGCCCGGCAGCGGCTTGCCACCGATTTCGACTGGCACCGGATCGCCGAGGCCACCGCCGACGTCTACCGCGCCGCGCCGGCCGCCGCCGGTGTCGGCCTCGGCCGGCCGAAGATCGCCACCGGCAACGCATTCCAGTGAGTGTCTAATCTGGACGGAGGCTGCGTAGCAGCGGGTCGATCACGTCATCGAGGCCGGTCCCGGCCAGCTCGGCGGGGAGCAAGCCGCTGCTGACCAGGCTCGCGTAGCCGTGCACGGCGGCCATCAACGGCAGCCCGATCCGCTCCGCCGGGCCCTGTCGGACCTCGCCGATGCGTTGCCCTTCCGCGATCAGGGCCAGCAATGTCCCGATCACGCGGTGCCCGGCCGCGATCAGCTCCGCCGACGCCGCCGAGTCGTGCTTGGCCGTGTACATGATGTCGAGCAGTTCGGTGTTCGCGACGGCGAAGTCCACGTAGACGTAGGCCTGCCCGCGCATTCTCGCGGCGAACGGCCGGCCGGACCTCTGGGCGGCGGCCTGCAGGGCGAGCAGACGCTCGAAACCGGCCAGCGCCACCGCGTCCAACAACGCCTGCTTGTCCTTGAAATGCCTGCTCGGCGCGGCATTGCTGACGCCAAGATCGCGCGCCAGCTCCCGCAGCGACAACGCGGCCAGACCCTTCTCCCGGATGGTCTGCTCGGCCCGGTCCAGCAGAGCCGCGCGCAGGTCACCGTGGTGGTAGCGGACAGGCATGTCGGACACCCTACCGTTCATGTAGCCAACGATCACATTGTATCCATTGACAACAATGTTGACGCTGACTACTTTCAGGTCATGCCTACCTGGACTACACAAGACCTGCCCGACCTGACCGGCCGCACCGTGGTGGTGACCGGTGCGAACAGCGGTTTGGGCATCGAAACCACCAAGGGGCTCGCCGGCGCCGGCGCCCACGTCGTGCTGGCCGTGCGTGACCCGCAACGCGGCAAGGCCGCCGCTGACACCGTGTCGAACGCCCGGGGCGGCGTCGAGGTGCGCCGGCTGGACCTGGCCGATCTCGCCTCGGTGCGCGAATTCGCCGCCGGCTGGCAGGGAAAACTGGACATCCTGATCAACAACGCCGGGGTGATGAACGTCGCCGAGTCGAAGACCAAGGACGGCTTCGAGACGCACTTCGGCACCAACCACCTCGGTCACTTCGCGCTGACCAACCTGCTGCTGCCGCACATCACCGACCGGGTGGTCAGCGTGTCGTCCGGGGCCCACCGATGGGGCAACGGGCGGATCCACTTCGACAACCTGAGCCTGGCCGGCGAGTACGCCCCGATGTCCGCCTACGGTCAGTCCAAACTGGCCAACCTGCTGTTCATCCTGGAACTACAGCGCCGGTTCGCCGCGGCGGGATCGCCGGTGCGGGCGCTGGCCGCGCACCCCGGCTACGCCGCCACCAACCTGCAAAGCCACGACGCCAGCCCGCTCCGGCGCGCGGCGATGGTGATCAGCAACCGATTGGTCGCCCAGGACAGCAAGTTCGGGGCGTTGCCGACGCTGTACGCCGCGACCCAGGACCTGCCCGGCGCCAGCTACCTCGGCCCCAACGGATTCCAGGAGATGCGCGGCTTGCCCACCATGGTCGGCAGGTCCGCGGCCGCCAGCGACCCCGAGTCCGCCAAGCGCCTGTGGACGGTGTCCGAGCAGTTGACCGGCGTCACCTTCCCGACGCTGGACCGGAGCATCATCGCCGGATAAGGGGTTGCGCAGATTGGGGTCGGCCGGAGGGCGAATGAGCGCGAAAATTGAGTGACCGAGGTCACTTGATCTAGTCGAACAGGCGTTCGACAAGCGCTGTGATTGTGGGTAGGTTGGGGTTATGGGCACTTACCTGGATCCGTCGCACGCCACCGAGGTGTGGCGGTGCGGTGATGGTGAGTTGCTGGACCGGGTCG
>DASZLR010000160.1:0-2948 GCA_035552275.1 Pseudonocardiaceae bacterium
CCGATCCACCACAGCACACCCAGCCCGGGAGCAGCGAGCGCCACCTGGGCGTCACCGAGCGGTGTTCCATCCGGACCACGCACTTCGATCCGCCAACTGGAGTCCTCGGAATCGAGGCGCACACGGGTAGTCACGTCGCTATGGAATTCGGTCACCAGGTCGGTCGCCGGTAGCTCACGGCGCATGTACCGCCACAGGTCCGTCTCGACAAAGCCCTTGGCCAGCAATGTCTTGCGAGTCGCCGGGCGATGCCGCGCCGGCAATCCTTCCAGGCCCATGGTGAGATCGCTGGCGAATTCGAACGCGTTCACCGAAGTGGCGTCCGACAACTGTCCGATCGCGTGATCCACCAAGGCCGCGACGACGGCCGGGTCTTCATGGCCGTGGAGCCACAGAATCAATCCGACTCCATCACGTGCCCGGTGCGCGTACGACACCACGCCACGAATGGCGCCGCGACCATCGCACGCAACATCGACAGCCAATCGGTCCAGTTCCGCCCACCATGCCGAGTCGACAGGCGACCGACCCGCTACCGCGTCCGCGAGCATGGCTTTCGTACATGTTGGCTGGCCGGGCACCCGATCGGCGTTGATCACCTCCAACACGGTCTCAGCATCCTGAACGTCCAGCGGACGCGGCATGATCGCTGGCTGCGTCATCAGAAGTCCGGGTCTTGGGCGACCAGGATTTCCAACGCCGGCAGGGCGGCGGCGACGGCCTGCCACTGGTCGGCCGGCAGCCGGTCGATTCGGCGTTGCAGCTCGCGCAGCCGGGTCGAGCGCAGGCCGGAGATCACCCGCTCGCCTTCCTCGGTCGCGGTCACCAGGAACGCGCGGCCGTCGTTCGGGTCCGGCTCGCGGCGCACATAACCGCCGTCCACCAGGCTCGCCACCACCCGCGACAGCGTCGGCGGCGCGACGCCCTCCTTCGCGGCCAGGTCGCCCAACCGCAGCGAACCCTGCCGGACCAGGGTGGTCAGCGCCGACACCGCGCCGTGCCCCAGTTCCGCCGATCCGCCGCCGATCCGACGCAGCGAGCGCGACAGCCGCCCGACCACGAGATACAGCCGTGCCGTGTCCTCATCGCTGACCACGCCGCTGTTCACCACGTCCGTCCGCGTTGACGTCACGATGCCCACTCCTTCACCCCGGTTGCCCTCGCACCGTTCCCACCATGATGCCGTGCCGCGCGGGCGCGTGATCCGGGAATGGGGATTCATCGCTGTGACCAACGCGGCGGGATCAACGCGGCGGGCTGGACGCCTGTGCCCAGAACCGCTGCGGAATCCGGCCGGCCAGCCGCGCCCCCCGCCCGGCCCGCACGGCGTCGCGCATCGCCAGCGCCATCCGCTCCGGATCGGTCGCCCTGGTCACCGCGGTGGCCAGCAGCACGGCCGAACACCCCAGCTCCATGGCCAGGCAGGCATCCGAGGCGGTGCCGATGCCGGCGTCCAGGATGACCGGCACGCCGGCCCGCGCCACGATCAACTCGATGTTGTGCGGGTTGCGGATGCCCAGACCCGTCCCGATCGGCGAACCCAGCGGCATCACCGCCGCGACCCCGACCTGCTCCAGTTTCAACGCCAACACCGGGTCGTCGTTCGTGTACGGCAGGACGGTGAATCCGTCGTCCACCAACTGCTCGGCCGCGTCCAGCGATTCCACCGGGTCCGGCAGCAGGGTCCGGTCATCGGCGATGACCTCCAGCTTGACCCAGGACGTGTCCAACGCCTCCCGGGCCATTCGCGCGGTCAGCACCGCCTCGGCGGCGCTCCGGCACCCGGCGGTGTTGGGCAGCGTCCCGATTCCCAGCCGGCGCAACAGGTCCAGCACACCGGTGCCGCCGACGGCGTCCATCCGGCGCATCGCCACGGTGGTCAGCTCGGTCCCGGACGCCACCAACGCCCGCTCCAACACGGCCAGGTTGGTCGCGCCGCCGGTGCCCATCACCAGCCGCGAACCGAACTCCCGACCACCGATCACCAATGGATCCTCGAGTGCGGCGGCCAGTTCGGGGTGCACCTCAGTGGTCATCTCAACCTCCCTGCACGGCGGTCAGCACTTCAATCATGTCGCCGTCGCGCACCACGGTCCGGTCCCAGGATGCTTTCGGCACCACCTCGCCCGAGCGGGCCACGGCCACCCCGGACGTCGGCGCGGCCATCGCGCGCAGCACATCGCCGATCGTGCTGCCCTCGGCGAACTCCCGCGTCTCGCCGTTGATTACCACGGTGATCATCCCGGTCATCACACACCTCGCCGCCTCGCCAGCGGTCCGCTCAAAGGCTTGCCGTCCAACAGGTCCAGCACCGCGTCGGCGGTGATCGGGGCCAGCAGCATGCCGTTGCGGCCGTGCCCGGTCGCGGCCAGCACGCCCGGCTCCAACCAGCCCACCACCGGCAGGTTGTCCGGGCTGCCCGGCCGCAGACCGGCGTCGCACGCCTCCAACCCGTAGTCCGCGATGCCGGGCATCAGCAACTCCGCGCCTGCCAACAGATCCCGCACCCCGGCCACCCGTGGCGTCTCGTCAAACCCGGCTTCGTACTGGGTCGCGCCGACCACCAGTCCGCCGTCGTCCCTGGGCACCAGGTAGACATGCCGGCCCTCGGCGATGCCGCGCACGGTGTGCCGGGGCGGCGGCAGCGAACCCGGTCGGGCGCGCAATCGCAGGATCTCGCCCTTCACCGGCCGGATCACGCCGGCCAGCTCCGGATGCAGCCGTCCGCTCCACGCGCCGGCCGCGATCACCACCGCCTCACCCGTCAGCGTCGAGCCGTCGGCGCACTCGATCGCGCCGGACCGGACGACGGTCACGGACTGGGCCGACGCCGTCACGCCCGCCTGCCGGCCGGCGGCCAGTAGCGCGGCCATCAACCGCTGGTTGTCCACCGACAGGTCATCGGGCACCGACAGGCCGGCCCGCGCCGCGCCCAAACTCGGTTCCAG
>DASZLR010000161.1:0-15665 GCA_035552275.1 Pseudonocardiaceae bacterium
CACCAGATCGAGCAGGTCGGCAAGAAGCTGCGCGGCCTGATGTCCTGGGTGGACCGGCCGATCACCGAGACCGCCTGACCGACGTTCGCTGGCACGCACCCCCCGCCGTTTCCCGGTGGGGGGTGCGTATCTTTTTGAACCGTGAGTGACGAGCACAGCACTACCGAACAGCCCGCCGAGACCGGGACGACTGGGACGACAGCAGCCAGCGCGCCGATCTACGACGACAAAGCCGAGGTGCGCGGCAAGCTGGACCTGACCGACGCCGACTGGCAGCGGGCCGGCGATCCGGACGACGACGAGGGCGAGTACGTCGAGATCGCGTTCGTGCCGCACACGGACGGCAAGACCTACATCGCGATGCGCAATTCGAAGTTCACCGGGCCGGACGACACCGTGCTGGTGTTCACCGAGGCCGAGTGGGACGCGTTCGTGGCCGGCGCCAAGGACGGCGAGTTCGACGAGCCCTGGTAACGCGGGTCGTTGCACAGCGGATCCACTGTCCCGCCTGGCTTCCAGCACGTTCCACCTGGAAGTCAGGCGGGCATGCCGTCGTGCTCCCGTGCTTTGCGGAACAAGTGATCCCAACCGATCAGGAATCGAGAAGCGCGGGTCACCCAGCCGCGGTTAGCGTGACGGGGATGCAAGGCAGCCCCGCCTGACTGAGGGAGACGCGATGAGCACGGCCACGAGAACGGTCCCGCAGGCGCCAGTGCCGCACGCGGTCCACCGCGCCGACAGCCACGACTTGATCCGCGTGCACGGCGCCCGCGAGAACAACCTCAAGGACGTCAGCATCGAGCTCCCGAAACGTCGGCTGACGGTGTTCACCGGCGTTTCCGGCTCGGGCAAGAGCTCACTGGTGTTCGCCACGATCGCCGCGGAGTCGCAGCGGATGATCAACGAGACCTACAGCACCTTCGTGCAGGGCTTCATGCCCACGCTGGCGCGGCCCGACGTCGACGTGCTCGACGGCCTGACGACCGCGATCATCGTGGACCAGGAGCGGATGGGCGCCGACACCCGCTCCACGGTCGGCACCGCCACCGACGCCAACGCGATGCTGCGGATCCTGTTCAGCCGGCTCGGGCAGCCGCACATCGGCTCGCCCAAGGCGTTCTCCTTCAACGTCGCCTCGGTCAGCGGCGCCGGCGCGGTCACCTTCGAGCGCGGGGGGAAGACCGTCAAGGAGCGTCGCGAGTTCAGCATCGCCGGTGGCATGTGCCCGCGCTGCGAGGGCCGGGGCGCGGTCACCGATGTCGATCTCGCCCAGTTCTTCGATGAGAACAAGTCGCTCAACGACGGCGCGATCACCATCCCCGGCTACAAGGCGGGCGGCTGGAACTATCGCCTCTACACGGCCTCCGGCTTCGTGGACGCGGACAAGCCGATCCGCGGGTACACCAAGCAGGAACTGCACGACTTCCTCTACCGCGAGCCGACCAGGATGAAGATCGCGGGCATCAACATGACCTACGAGGGGCTGATCGTTCGGGTCCAGAAGTCGATGCTCAGCAAGGACAAGGAGGCGATGCAGCCGCACATCCGGGCGTTCGTGGAGCGCGCGGTCACCTTCACCGCCTGCCCCGACTGCGGTGGCACCCGGCTCAGCGCGGCGGCCCGATCCTCGAAGATCAAGGGCATCAGCATCGCCGACGCCTGCGCGATGGAGATCCGCGACCTGGCCGACTGGGTGCGCGCCCGCGACGAGCCGTCGGTGGCGCCGCTGCTGGTGGCGTTGGGGGAGACCCTCGACTCGTTCGTGGAGATCGGGCTGGGCTATCTCTCGCTCGACCGGCCGGCGGGCACGCTGTCGGGTGGCGAGGCGCAGCGCGTCAAGATGATCCGCCACCTCGGGTCCTCGCTCACCGACGTGACCTACGTCTTTGACGAGCCGACGATCGGGTTGCACCCCCACGACATCCAGCGGATGAACGACCTGCTGCAGCGGCTGCGGGACAAGGGCAACACGGTGCTCGTCGTGGAGCACAAGCCGGAAGCGATCGTGATCGCCGACCACATAGTTGACCTCGGCCCCGGCGCCGGGACGGCGGGCGGCACCGTCTGCTTCGAGGGCTCCGTCGAGGGGCTGCGGGCCAGCGGCACCATCACCGGCCGCCATTTCGATGACCGGGCGTCTCTCAAGGACGCGGTGCGGACGCCCACCGGCGCACTGGAGATCCGCGGCGCCAACGAGCACAACCTGCGGGACGTCGACGTCGACGTCCCGCTCGGCGTGCTCGTCGTCGTCACCGGTGTGGCGGGCTCGGGCAAGAGTTCGCTGATCCGCGGCTCGGTGTCCGGCCGGGACGGAGTGGTGTCGATCGACCAGGCGGCCATCAAGGGCTCGCGGCGCAGCAACCCGGCGACGTACACCGGGCTCGCCGACCCGATCCGCAAGGCGTTCGCCAAGGCCAACGGCGTCAAGCCGGCGCTGTTCAGTCCCAACTCCGAGGGCGCCTGCTCCAACTGCAACGGCGCCGGCGTCATCTACACCGACCTGGCGATGATGGCCGGCGTCGCCACTACCTGCGAGCAGTGCGAAGGGAAGCGGTTCGAGGCTTCGGTGCTGGAGTACAAACTCAGCGGGAAGGACATCAGCGAGGTGCTCGCGATGTCGGTGGCGCAGGCCCA
This sequence comes from Pseudonocardiaceae bacterium, assembly GCA_035552275.1. Taxonomy (GTDB): domain Bacteria; phylum Actinomycetota; class Actinomycetes; order Mycobacteriales; family Pseudonocardiaceae; genus DASVLX01. The sequence goes on from DASZLR010000161.1 coordinate 2,635, forward strand.
GGAGTTCTTCGGCGCCGGTGAGGCCCGAACGCCGGCCGCGCACGCCATCCTCGACCGGCTCGCCGATGTCGGGCTCGGCTACGTCAGCCTCGGCCAGCCGCTCACCACGCTGTCCGGCGGCGAGCGGCAGCGGCTCAAGCTGGCCACCCGGATGGCCGAGAAGGGCGGCGTCTACATCCTGGACGAGCCGACCACCGGCCTCCACCTCGCCGACGTCGAGCAACTGCTCGGCCTGCTCGACCGGCTGGTCGACGCCGGCAAGTCGGTCATCGTGATCGAGCACCACCAGGCGGTCATGGCGCATGCCGACTGGATCATCGACCTCGGCCCCCGCGCCGGCCACGACGGCGGCCGGATCGTCTTCGAAGGCACCCCCGCCGACCTCGTCGCCGCCCGCTCCACCCTCACCGGCGAGCACCTCGCCGACTACGTCGGAACCTGAGGCTAGGCCCCCGCAGACACGATGACCGAGCACGCCGCTCGGCGAGCTCGGTCACCGTGAACCTTGCGAATGTCTTGGAGTGGTTACGGTTTCGGTCAGTTTCCGCCGGACTCGGGGTCGCCGATCACTCGGTTCAGCAGGGTGGTGATCTGCGCCATGCCGGTGGCCAGTTTCGCGAACCCGCCCCGCATCTCCTGTTCCAACTGGTGCATCTTCTGCTCCAGCCGGTCAAACCGCTTGGTGTGCTCGTTGAGGATGCGTCCGTGTTCGTTCAGGATGCGGCCGTGTTCGTCCAGCTTCTGGCCCTGCTCGATCTGCGTCGTGCGGAGGGCTTCCAGCAATACCTTGTGAGTGTTCAACGTCGCCTTGAACTCCGACACATCGCGATCGGCGCCGCGCGCCAGTTCTAGGGCCACGGCGGCATCCCTTCGGAGGACGCGGACTTCACCTTCCACCGCGGTGAGTCGGACGTCAAGATCCTTGTAATTGGTCACGATCAGAGGATAGCAGTCCAATCGGTTCCGGCGACCGAAGGCGTACGGTAGCGGTTTTCTGACATGCGAATCCGCAGGCTGAGGGCACCTGGGTACCGGATATGAGGTCTTTCGGCCGGTTCGCTCAGCAGGTTGTGGCCGGGGTGGCGGACGGCGGCGTGAACTCCAGGCGCAGGGAATCGGTCCTGGGCAGCACGATCGTGGTCCCGTTGTCCGCCGTCCAGGTCGCCGGCACGAGCACATCCTGATCACCGGACTGGAGCAGCAGTTTCAGGCCGTCGTACCGGTACCGATAGGCGGCGTCGGTCTCGCGACAGATGATCTCGTGCACGCCGTCGGCCGCCAGATTGAGGCTTTTCTCGCTGTACAGCAGGAGATTCGGCCGGTCGGGGAGGCCAGGCGAAGAACAACAGCAGCACGCCGAGTGCCCACCCGAGCCCGGGCACGCCGGGAACCAGCTGCGCAAGCGATGGATTCATGGACAGGGTGGCGGCCGCGACGACCAGCGCGAATCCGGCGGGCGGCTTGAAGAGCCCGTCGGCGCCGCGGGCGAGGATGTCGCTGGCTGACTGGTTGAGCACCGTGAGATGCACCCGGAAGTATCCGAAGAACACGCCGCTGTAGAGGAACCCGAACCAGAACAGCAGCGCCGTCAGCAGCGTGACGTCGCCGAGGATCGCCCCCATGACGGGGAACGCGGTCGCCGGCGCGGACAGAACGGATCGGCACGCACGTTTCCAGCATGTGAACCCGCAGCCCGAGGACACCTCGGTGCCGGATAGACTTCGCGGCGAATCGTTAAAGATCGTTCACCTCATCGTCCGAAAGGCGTCGCCGTGACCAGTCCGCGCCGTCCGGTTGTCCTGCTCGCCGAAAAGCTCGCGCCGTCCGTGCTGGACGTGCTGGGCGACGAGGTGGAGATCCGACAGGTGGACGGCACCGACCGTCCGGCCCTGCTGTCCGCCGTCGCCGACGCCGACGCGCTGCTGGTGCGTTCGGCGACCAAGGTCGATCCGGAAGTGGTCAGTGCCGCGAACCGGCTGAAGGTGGTCGCTCGGGCCGGTGTCGGACTGGACAATGTGGACGTTCCGGCCGCGACCGCCAAGGGTGTGCTGGTAGTCAACGCGCCGACGTCCAACATTGTGTCCGCCGCCGAGCACGCGGTCGCGCTGCTGCTGTCGGTCGCTCGCCGCATTCCGGCCGCCGACGCCAGCCTGCGCGGCGGCGCCTGGAAGCGCAGCTCGTACACCGGCGTGGAGATCGCCGGCAAGACCGTCGGCGTGATCGGCTTCGGCAAGATCGGCCAGCTGGTGGCGCAGCGGCTGGCGGCCTTCAACACCACGCTGATCGCCTACGACCCGTACGCCACCCCGGCCCGCGCCGCGCAGCTCGGCGTCGAGCTGGTCACCCTGGACGAGTTGTTGGCCCGCGCCGACGCGATCACCATCCACCTGCCCAAGACCCCCGAGACCAAGGGCCTGATCGGCAAGGACCAACTCGCCAAGGTCAAGCCCGAGGTGATCATCGTCAACGACGCCCGCGGCGGCCTGATCGACGAGGAGGCGCTCGCCGAGGCGATCCGTGAGGGCCGGGTCGGCGGCGCCGGGATCGACGTGTTCGCCAGCGAGCCGTGCACCGACAGTCCGCTTTTCGGGCTGCCGAACGTCGTCGTCACTCCGCACCTGGGCGCGTCGACCACCGAGGCGCAGGATCGCGCCGGCACCGACGTCGCCCGCTCGGTGACGCTGGCGCTGCGCGGCGATTTCGTGCCGGACGCGGTGAACGTGCCCAGCGGCGGCGCGGTCGGTGAAGAGGTCCGGCCATACCTGCCGCTGGTGCAGAAGTTGGGCACTCTCCTTGCCGCGCTGGCGAACCAGGCGCCCGCCTCGGTGACCGTGCTGGTGCGCGGCGAACTGTCCCATGAGGACGTCGGCGTGCTGCCGCTGGCCGCGCTGCGCGGGGTGTTCGCCGGCACCGTCGAGGAACAGGTCACCTTCGTCAACGCCGCGAAGCTGGCCGAGGACTTGGGCGTGGCGGTCGAGTTGACCACCCAGTCCGAAAGCGTCAGCCACCGCAGCCTGGTGACCCTGCGCGCGGTGCTGTCGGACGGCACGGCGCTCACCGTCTCCGGCACGCTGTCCGGTCTCGACGCCGTGCAGAAGCTGACCGAGGTCAACGGCCGGAATTTCGACCTGCGCGCCGAGGGCCACGTGCTGCTGCTCGAGTACCCGGATCGGCCGGGCGTGATGGGCAAGGTCGGCACCCTGCTCGGCGAGGCGGGCGCGAACATCGAGGCCGCGCAGATCAGCCAGACGAAGGACGGCGCGAACGCGATCATGCTGCTGCGGGTCGACCGGCCGGTCAGCGCCGAGGTGCTGGAGCCGATCGGGGCCACTGTCGGCGCTCGGGTGGTGCGGGCCGTCTCGTTCGAATAGCCGGCTGGGTACCACCCGTTCGGCGGTATGTTCACCTGATCGGGTGTCCCGCAGTTCGGGGGTCGTTACCCCGACACGACCTCTCGGCTGGGGGATGAGTCCGATTGGCCGGTAACCTTCCGGCCGAGATGTCCCGCGCGGGGACCGTTATTGGCGGAGGTTTACATGCAGCTCGCGGTGATCCCGGGCGATGGGATCGGACCCGAGGTGATCAACGAGGCACTGAAGGTGCTTCATGAGGTCGTCCCCAACGCGGAGACGACCAACTACGACCTCGGCGCGGCGCGCTGGCATCAGACCGGAGAGTTGCTGCCGGAATCGGTTCTCAGCGAACTGCGCCAACACGACGCCATCCTGTTGGGTGCGGTCGGCGACCCGTCGGTGCCCAGCGGCATCCTGGAGCGCGGGCTGCTGCTGCGGCTGCGGTTCGAGTTGGACCACCACGTCAACCTGCGGCCGGCGAAGCTGTACCCGGGTGTGCGCGGACCGCTCTCCGGACAGTCCGAGATCGACATGGTGATCGTCCGGGAGGGCACCGAGGGCCCGTACGCCGGCAACGGCGGCCTGCTCCGCAAGGACACCCCGCACGAGATCGCCACCGAGGTCAGCGTCAACACGGCGTACGGCATCGACCGGGTGGTGCGGGACGCGTTCGCCCGCGCCGCCGGCCGGCCGCGCAAGCACCTGACCCTGGTGCACAAGACCAACGTGCTCACCCACGCCGGGTCGCTGTGGTCGCGGATCGTGGAAGAGGTGTCGTTGCAGTACCCGGACGTCACCGTGGCGTACCAGCACGTGGACGCGACGACCATCCACCTGGTCACCAACCCGTCCCAGTTCGACGTGATCGTGACCGACAACCTGTTCGGCGACATCATCACCGACCTCGCGGCGGCGATCAGCGGCGGCATCGGTCTGGCGGCGAGCGGGAACCTGGACGTCACCCGGCGCAATCCGAGCATGTTCGAGCCGGTGCACGGCAGCGCGCCCGACATCAGCGGCCGCGGGCTGGCCGACCCAACGGCCGCGGTGCTGTCGGTCGCGCTGATGCTCGACCACCTCGGCCGACACGAGGCCGCCCGCCGGATCGAGGCTTCGGTGGCGTTCGACCTGGCCACCCGCGATCACCAGTCGCCGGGCTCGACCGAGGCCATCGGTGACCGGCTGGCGGCGTTGGTGTCGTCCAACTCCTCGGGCGCCAAGGCGGCCTTGTAGGCATCCGGTTGTAGGTGGCGAATCAGGTTCGAAGCTGGGCGCCCAGCCGGGTCTGCTGAGGCGCTTCCGTCGACGGTGTGGCCTCGGTCGCGGCGTCCGGCGGAAGCGGCTCGCGGCCCTTGGTGAACCAGGCGACGCCGAAGGACAGAATCGCGGCGGTTTCCAGCCACAGCAGGGGATGCAGCGATTCGGTCGCGGGTATCCAGCTCGCCGCCCAGACCAGTGCCAGGCAGAGCAGGATGACGCCGCCGGACAGGTAGTAGACGATGTCCCGCTGGCGCTTGTGCGGATCGCTGACCGCTGGCACGTAGTCGGTGCGCGGGAAGCGGAACAGGCAGAAGAAGGCCAGCATCACGAAGAACACCGCGGCACAGGCCATGTGCACGTCGGCGACGGCCTGCTGGATGCTGGACGCGTTGCCGGACGGCGTGGTCGGGAACAGCGCCACGCCGATCGCGGCGACCCCGGCGACGTCGGCCACGATGTCCTCGAACACCTCCGTTCCCCGGTAGGACAACAGAAAGACGCCGACCGCGCACATGCTGCCGACGAAAACTCCGCGCAGCGGGCTGTAGTAGTAGCCGCTGATCGACGCCAGGATCGCGTGCTGGGGCCAGAGCAGATAGCCGACGATCAGCACGATCGGCAGTCCGATGCCGATCACGCCGATCGCCTGGCGCAGAAACAGATACGAGTGAACCAGCGACCTCATGGCCTGGCCCTCCGATCCCTGGACTCGGCGTCGGTTACCCAGCCCTTGGCGATGTTGTCTGTGACATCGGCACAAGGCGGAGATATGTAACATTCATCACATTCTAGCGCCAACCGAGCAGTCGGAGACCGGCCGTGACGCCGACCGCGACAGTCACGACCACCAGGAACGGCGCCCGGAACAGCAGCATGATCGCGGCCGCGGCGAGGCCAACCGCGCGGGCGTCCAGCACCAGATGCCGGCCGCTGCCCAACGTCTGCACCGCTGTCAGCGCGGCCAGCAGCGCGACCGGCGCCAGCATGGCGAACCGGCGGACCAGCGGGCGGTCCAGCACGGTCGCGGGCACGGACAGGCCGAGCACCTTGGCCGTGTAGCAGCCGACCGAGGTGACCAGGATCGCGATCCAGATCGTCATGCCCGCACCGCCAGACTGGGCGCAACCGCCAGTGCCGCAAGCAGAATCGGCACACCGGGCGGGAGCAGGGGAGTGCCCGCGAGGGCGATCAGCACGGCGAGCCCAGCCGTCCACCGTTGCGCGCGGCCCTCCGCCAGTCGCGGCGCGACCAGCGCGAGGAACACGGCCGGGCCGGCGGCGTCCAGTCCGAAGCGGCTGGGATCACCGAGTGCGGCGGTGCCGAGCGCGCCGAGCAGGGTTGTGGTGTTCCACAACAGGAACAGGCAGGCGCCGGTCGCGGTGAAGCCGAGCCGCGCTGACCGGCGATCCGGCTGCGCCTGGGTGACGGCCGTGGTCTCGTCGATGACCCAGTGCGCGGCGGCCAGCCGACGTCCGGCGGGCAGATCGAGCATCGGCGCCAACCGCAGGCCGTAGAGGCTGTTGCGGCCGCCGAGCAGGATCGCGCCGGCCGCGCCCAGCAGCGGACTTCCGCCGCCGGAGATCGCCGCGACCAGCGCGAACTGGGACGCGCCGGTGAACGTGAACAGGCTCAGCGCACACGCTTGCATCGTGGTCAGCCCGGCGGCGGTCGCGGTGCTGCCGAACGCGACGCCGGACAGTCCGACCGCGATGCCGACGGCGAACGAGTCACGCAGCACGGCTCTGGTGGCGGTTGTGGCGGCACTGGTGGTTTCCCGATCGGTCACCCGGCCGACGGTAGGTACAGCCCGCCCGACGGGTCTTGTACGTTCCTGCGCTCCCGTTGGTACCGGCCCGGTGGCACGCCGAGGATGCGGCGGAAATGTCGGGACAGATGCGCTTGATCCACGAAACCGACCTCGGCCGCCACGTCCGCCGGCGCGCGGCCGATGTCCAGCAGATCCCGCGCCCGGTACACCCGCAGTTGGGTGAGGTAGGCGTGCGGCGGCAGCCCGTACTGCTCCCTGAACGCCCGCAGCAGCGCGAAGGGCGTGGCGCGCACGGCCGCGGCGAGGGCGTCCAGGCTCGGCGGTCGGGCCAACTCGGCGTGCAGGATGTCCCGCGCCTGGTTGGCCGCTGTCGCTCCGGCTCGTGGTGGTGCGCCGATGTTGGCGGTCGTGCTGCCGTAGCGGCGCAGCAGGTGAGCGAGCAGGACTCGGGTCAGGCTGCAGGCGGCCAGGGCATCGCCGGCTTCGGCGGCGCGGTGGGCACGAAGGAAGAGCGTCGCGGTCGTCTGGTCGTCCACCACCGGTCGGGCGAGATACGGCGTGCCGGGCGCCATGCCGAGTTCGGCGGCGACCGCGGTGACCACCTGCACCGAGGGATAGAAAACCCGATAGGTCCAGCCTTCCGGGACGCCGGCGTGTCCGGTGTGGACGGTGTCGGGGTTGACGATCGGCATCCCGCCCACACCGGCGCGCTCGATCGACCCGCGATGCCGCCATTCCTCGACGCCGGCTTCCACCAGGCCGATGGTGTAGGCGTTGTGGGTGTGCCGGGTGAAGGTGTGCGTGACGTAGCGCGCCCGCAACAGATCGACGTCCGGCAGTCCCGGATGCCGCCAGTGTCGCGCTCGCTCGCCGCCTTGGCCCGCGCCCACGCCGTCGACCCTATGCCGGAAAACGAAGCGCGTCCTATAGACAATCAGTGATAATCTGTTGGGGTGGACACGACCTCTGGAACCTTGATCCGAGACGCCCGGCACCGGGCTCGGCTGTCGCAGACCGATCTCGCGCAGCGTGCCGGTGTGGCTCAGTCGGTCATCAGCGCCTACGAGAATGACCAGCGCGAACCCGGCCTGCGGACCCTCCTCCGTCTCATTGAGGCCACCGGGTACGAACTGTCCCTCGACTTGGTGCCAGTGCCCCGGCAGGCGACCGAACCGTCTGAGACCCAGTTGGAACGGCTGCGCAGGCATCGCGATACGATCATCGAGATGGCCGAGCGGCGGGGTATGCACAATGTCCGGGTGTTCGGCAGTGTCGCCCGGGGTGAGGAAACCAAGGACAGCGATGTCGATCTACTCGTTGACGTCGATAAGGGTGTCAGTTTGATCAAGTTGATTGGCGTGGAGGACCAACTCGCGGATTTGTTGGGCGTCAAGGTGGACCTGGTTCCGGCCGATGGGCTCAAGGACCGGTTCAGAGACAATATTCTTGCTGAGGCCGTCCCGCTGTGACCCGCCGTAATGACGAACGCCTGCAAGACATACTCCAGGCGGTCGCCGCGATTGACGCACACCTTGGGCATGGTGGCCTCGGGGAGGGGCTTGTTTTCGACGCCGTCCGGATCCGCCTTCTGGAAATCGGCGAGGCCGTGAAGGCGATTGACCCCGATATACTTGCGGCCGAGTCAGACATACCGTGGGGCCAGATCGCCGGCATGCGCAACCATCTGGCACATCAGTACTGGGATACCGCGCACGCAATGGTTGAGTCTACCGTTGTCGAAGACCTGCCGCCGCTGGTGGCGGCGGTGCAGCGGCTGCTCGACCGAATCGACGGGGCGTAGTTCGCCGCCATGTGCGGTAGCAGGGCGCGGTGCCACGCAAGACTGGATCAGCGGCGTCGCCGACCGGTACCGTTGGCCTACGGATCACGGGTACCGGAGTGACGTGAGGGCCAAATGGCGTGGGCACCGACGTCGGGGACTGGCGACGTCTGCTCGGGAAGACCGGGCGTCGGCGATCGAGGCACCGGATGACCGCCGACGGTATTTGGTCCGAAAAGGACTCAATTCACAACGAGGTCGCCGGTGACCCAGAGGTCGTGGTCCAGGCCAACACGATTTCCGGTGGCGTGCACGTACACGTCGCATCGTCGGCGACTCGGCCGGTCGGCCAGGTGGTGACGGGTCGACTGCCGCATGAACCGCCGCACTACCAACCGCTGCCGCAACTCGACGCGCTGCACGCCCTGGCCGGGTCGGGCACGGCAGCTGTGGTGTGCGCGGTGACCGGCCGGCGCGGAGTCGGCAAGACGCAACTGGCCGCTGCCTATGCGCGGCAACGGATTCGCGACGGTTGGCCCCTGGTCGCCTGGGTGAGCGCCGAGACCACCGACGACATGATGGCCGGTCTGAACGAACTGGCCGAAGCGATCGGTATGCGGGCGCCCGAAGACGACTCGACGGTGACCCTGGTTCGGTTGCGCCAGCACCTCAACGCGCGGGATTCGCCGGGTCTGATCGTTTTCGACAATGTGACGGATGTCGCGGCCGTACGTGACCACGTTCCGTCCGCCGGCACCACCCAGATCGTGGTGACCAGCACCCAGATGGCTGCCGAAAGGCTCGGACGCCGGGTGCCCGTCGACGTGTTCGAGCCGGACACCGCCATTCGGTTGCTGGAGGACATCACCGGGCTGAACGACGAGGCCGGTGCCAGAGAAGTCGCGACCGAGCTCGGCTTCCTGCCGCTGGCGCTCGCCCAGGCCGGCGCCCGTATACGTGGCGCTGAGCGAAGCTATGCGCGATACCTCGGAAAGTTGGCCAGCGTGCCGGTAGAACGGTACCTGAAACGACCACGCGACGATCCCTATCCGCGCGGCGCCGCCGAGGCGGTTGTGCTCGCGCTGGACAGTGTGAACTGGAATGAGCAATCCGATCTGCGCAGGCTGCTCGGCATCCTCGCGGTGTTCTCCCCGGATGGCGTGTCCCGCGAGGTTCTTTCCGATGGGGACGATTCGGATATCCTCGATGACGCGTTGGAACAGCTCTTTGAAGCGTCGATTATCGAATTCGCGGGCGGGGACGGCGACACGATCACCATGCACCGGTTGGTGCAGCGGGTGATCCGGGACAGGAGTCGGGCTGGCGAGACGTTCGAGGTTGTGCTGACCGAAGCGATCGATCAGCTCGGTCGTGCCACCTTCCCCAGCGACGACGCCTGGAACCGTCGGCAGTTGGGTGATGAGCTTGTCCGGCATGCCGAGGCGCTGTGGCGGAGCGCGAACGAACGTGGCGACAACCCCGGCGTAGCCGAGGAAATCCTCGCCCTGCGCAACTGGGCCGTCGAGCATGTTCTTGGTCTGCGGGACTATGCCCGAGCCGGTGCCCTGGCCTTGACCGTGAATGAGGACTGCCGGCGAACACAGGGCGCGGACCATCCGACCACGTACATCTCGGCCACGAACCTTGCGCTCACCTACCGGTTGACGGGCAACCTGGCGGCGTCCGTCGAACTGTACGAGGCGGTTGTCGCCGATTCCCGTCGCGTGCTCGGTCTCGACCACCCCACCACGCTGAGCTCGACGGTCGGTCTGGCCAACGTCTACCGGTTGTCGGGCAGACACGCCGAGGCGATTGAGTTGCACGAGGACACCTTGGGTCGCCGGCGCGGCCTGCTGGGCGACGACGACCCCGCGACGCTGAGTTCGGCAAACGATCTCGGCTACGCCTACCGGGCGATGGGACGGTACGCGGAAGCCATCCAGTTGGACGAGGACACGCTGGCGCGCCGACAGCGATTGCTGGGTCCCGATCATCCGCGGACCCTGAACTCGGCGAGCAACCTGGGCTACGCCTATCGGGCCGCTGGACGCCTTGTCGATGGGATCGAGCTGTACGAAAGCACGTTGTTCGCTCGTCGCCGGGTGCTGGGTCCCGACCATCCGCAGACCCTGGTCTCAGCGAGCAATCTCGCTTTCGCCTACGGGTCTGACGGCCGGCTGGCCGAGTCCGTCAATCTGCACGAGGTGACTTTCGAGCAACGCCAGCGACTGCTCGGCCCTGAGCACCCCACGACGTTGATCTCGGCCAGCAACTTGGCCAGGTCCTATGCCCTGGCCGGCAGAGTGGATGAGGCGATCACGCTGCACGAGACGACGTTGGCAAGTCGTCGGCGACTGCTCGGCCCTGACCACCCCACCACCTTGATCTCGGCCGGCCATCTGGCGGCTGCGTACGCGCTGGCGGGCCGCGCCGACAACGCGATCGCCCTGTATGAGTCGACTTTGGCGAATCGCCGACGGCTGCTCGGTCCGCACAGCCCACGGACACTCAACACCGCCAGTGGGTTGGCTGGCAGCTATGCGGCGGCCGGCAGGCTAGCCGAGGCGATCGAGCTGTACGAGGACACGCTGTCGGCCCGGCGCCGGGTGTTAGGCGATGATCACCCGGACACCGCCAGCTCGGCTGACGGCCTCGCCGCGGCCTACGGTCGGACGGGCCGGCGTGCCGAGGCGATCGCGCTGCTCAAGCGAAGCCTGGCCGACTGCGTGCGGTGTTTCGGCCCGGATTACCCACTCACCGTGGCCATCCGGGAGCACCTGCAGGAGATCGCCGACGCCACGGTCGGCCCGGACACCCCGTGACTGTCTGGTGGCCCCGTCCGCGCCCGGGTGGACGTGCGCGGACGGGGTGTGGCACTATCGCTGATGTGGCGCACCTTACGGTGATCATTATCGCTGAGCGCGTCGGGAGTCCGCTGGCATCGTGACCAAAGCCAGTGCCCGACGCGCCGACCTCTCGCATCCGCGGGAGGTCTTTTTGTTTGTCCGAAACGGGAGACGCACGTGAACCGCACCAGCCCGGCAGAGACGCCGCTCGGTGACTCCTTCCACCTCTACGACACGACGCTCCGCGATGGCGCCCAGCGCGAGGGCATCTCGTACTCGGCGACGGACAAGCTGGCGGTGGCCCGACTGCTCGACTCGCTGGGCGTCGGGTTCATCGAGGGTGGATGGCCGGGCGCGCTGCCCAAGGACACCGAGTTCTTCGCCCGCGCCGCGGCCGGCGAGCTGGAACTGCGGCACGCCGCGCTGGTCGCGTTCGGCTCGACCCGCCGGGCCGGGGCGACCGCCGCCGAGGACCCGCAGGTGCGGGCGCTGCTGGACTCGCAGGCTCCCGTCGTGACCCTGGTGGCGAAGTCCGACCGTCGGCACATCGAGCGAGCGCTGCGCACCGACGTCGCCGAGGCCTGCGCGATGGTCACCGACACCGTGCGGTTCCTGGTGGACAACGGCCGCCGGGTCTTCCTGGACGCCGAGCACTTCTTCGACGGTTACCGCTACGACCCGGACACCTCGCTGCGGGTACTCCAGTCCGCTGTGGACGGCGGCGCGGACGTGGTGGTGCTGTGCGACACCAACGGCGGCCAGTTGCCCTCGGGTATCACCGAGACGGTCGCCGAAGTGGCCAGCCGCACCGGTTTCCGGCTCGGCATCCACTGCCAGGACGACACCGCCTGCGCGGTGGCCAACTCCATCGCCGCGGTGCAGGCCGGCGCCACCCACGTCCAGTGCACCGCCAATGGCTACGGCGAGCGGGCCGGCAACGCCGACCTGTTCCCCGTGATCGGAAACCTGGTGACGAAGCTCAAGATGCCGGTGCTGCCCGAGGCGGCGCTGACCGAGCTGGGCGTGGTTTCCCATGCCATCGCCGAGATCGCCAATATCGCCCCGAACGCCCACCAGGCATACGTCGGGCAGTCGGCCTTCGCCCACAAGGCGGGCCTGCACGCGAGCGCGATCAAAGTGGACCCGGAGCTGTACAACCACATCGATCCGGCCACTGTGGGCAATGACATGCGCGTCCTGGTCACCGAGATGGCCGGCCGGGCCAGCCTTGAGCTCAAGGGACGTGAGCTCGGCGTTGATCTGGCCGGCCAGTCCGAGGCGCTGTCCAGCGCGCTTCGCCGGGTGAAGGAACTGGAGGCGCGCGGCTGGTCGTTCGAGGCCGCCGACGCCTCACTGGAGCTGTTGCTGCGCACCGAACTGGACGGTCCGCGGGTCGATACGCCGTTCACCCTGGAGTCGTACCGGGTCATCATCGACCATCGCGAAGACGGCGAGGTGGTGGCCGAGGCGACCGTCAAGATCGTCGTCGGCGAGCAGCGGGTGATCGCCACCGCCGAGGGCAATGGCCCGATCAACGCGCTGGACGCCGCACTGCGCAAGGCGTTGCGGCCGCATCTGTCCTGGATGGACAGTGTCAGCCTGCTCGACTACAAGGTCCGTATCCTCAGCGAAGCCCCCGGCACCAACGCGGTGACCAGGGTGCTGATCGAATCCACGGACGGCGAGCGCGAGTGGACGACGGTGGGCGTGCACGGCAACATCGTCGAGGCGAGCTGGCTGGCGCTCTGCGATGCCCTCGCGCACAAGGCCCTGCACAGCAAGGCGGCGAGCAACGCCGGCTGACGATCATCGAGATGGATGTGCTGCGTGGTGTCGGCGGCAGCTGGCAGGGCTGAGACCAACTGCCCACTCCCGTGCGTTCGGGCATTGAGTCGATGTTGGGCGCGCCGGTTGTCGCCACCAGCCGGACCGGCCGCTTCGCGCTCGGCCTGGCGGCGCGGCTCCCGGTTGGATTGATCGACGGTCGGATTGTTTAGGGTGTCGGGGTGCGTCTTGCTCGAATT
>DASZLR010000162.1:0-33680 GCA_035552275.1 Pseudonocardiaceae bacterium
GATTCGCTCGCTGTCGGCCTCCGCTTCGGCCGCGATCAGCTTGCGGAACGACTTCGGCGTGCCGGCGGGCAGCCGGACCGGACGTGGCTCGTCGTGCGCATGCTCCCACAACTTTTTCGCGGTGGCGTGCTCTTCCTCGCTCGCGCCGTAGAGGTTCATCAGCATTGCGACGGTGGCCCACAGGGGCATCACGCCGCCGACCTCGTACCGGCTGATGTTGCTCTGGTTGGTGAGCAGTTCCTTCGCCGCTTCGGTGGCGGTGAGACCGGACTGATCGCGCATCTCAGCCAGGAATATGCCGAGCTTGCGCTTGGCCCTCGTCGGTGCTGCCACGGTACGTATCTTAGCTGTTGACTCGTTCATGCATATACATGCTACTCTCAACTCGATTAGCCGGCATATGCACGCAAGGAGGATGCGATGTTCGACACAACGAGGATGGGTGGATGGCTGGATGTGGACAACGGCTGCCCGATCAGCTCCGACGTGTTCGACTACCACGTCGAGATGGAGTTCGGCGGCCAGTTCGTCCTGGTGATCGAGTTGGACGCGCTGCGCGAACTCGGCGAGGTCGTGGCGAATGCGCTGGAAACCGCGCGGCGGCGCAAAGAAGAGACCTGATGGAAGCGGTGGGCTACGCGACGTCGCGGGGCACCATCGCCTCCATCTGCTCGATCACCACTTCACCAGCAGCCGCGGAGCTTGGAACCTGGCCGGAGCGATCCAGACAAGCGCGATCAAGATCAACGGCGAATGCGCCGGCCTCGAGTCCGGGATCCGTCGACTGCTCGACGAGGCCCTGGCGGCGCTCGCCGGGCGGCTGTCGAGAGCCTATTCGGCGACCCGGGCGAGATAGTCGGGCCTGCTGTCGTCCGCCCCGACCTGCGAGTGCGGCTGGCCCTGGGCATAGGGCAGGCAGCGGTCGGCCAGCTCCGGCGGGGTGGCGTTGCGCGCGGTCAGCCAGCGGGTCCACTCGGGTAGCAGGGCCACCAGTTGGTCGGCGAAGTCATCGAGGTAGTAGTTGCGTACGTGCAGCACGCAAAGTGCGACCCGGTGGGGGGAACATGTGGCGAATACCGCGTCGATGCGGTTGAGGCACCAGGAGTCGGCCAGTTCGGTGGCCAGCTCGTCCAGATCCGCCGGCAACTCCGGCCGGTCGGCGTCGCGGCCACGTAGCCAGGTGGCGAACTCGGCCGCGGCGGTGGCCGCGTCCAAACCGCCACCGGGCTGGGTTCCCCGCGGTCGCATCGCCTGCCGGACAGCCTCACCCAAACGCCTGCTGCGGTGGTACTCGGCGAACTGCTCCACGCTTTCCCCGCCGGCCCGCAACAGTCCGTCGTTGACCGGTAGCAGCTGCGCCAACACCCATGGGTCATCCACCGGAGCCAGCTCCGTGCCCGCCGCGGCGATCTGGCCGACCCCGGCCTGCCACGCGGCCAACGCCGCGTCCGGCGTGGGGTAGAAGCCACTGTGCACGGTGAACGCCTCATGCCCGCAGGCATCGATATCCCACAAGTACCAACGCATCGGCTGATCCGCCGTGGTGATCGGCGCGGCGACGGCGAACCGGCTGCCATACCGGTCACGGGTCCACAGCACTGGCCCGGTCACGACCGGACCGCGCGGCGCCGCCGGCAGCACCCGCCTGCCCGCCGCGTTCCGCAACCGCGCGATCGCGTCGACCGCGAGCTCACTGCCCGGATACGGCAGGACATCGGCCACCGCGGTGAGCACCCGCCACGGAGCACGCCACGCGTCTGCCTCCCCCATAGTCACCTCCACCGCAGCCCCGGCAGCCGCCACCGTGGCATCGGCCAGGTCACCCGGACCCGGCGCGTCATTCACCGGATCCCGCTCGGCCTCGTCCAACAGCGTTCCCAGCCGCAGACACAGCGCGTCTTCCACGATCATGTCCGGCTGACTCGCCACGAGCGCCCCGAGGTCCGCGACCAGACCCGTCGCCACCTCGGCGGCGCGCGACGCCCGCCGCGCGTTGATCTGGTCCCGCTCCGCGACCGCACCAGCCGCTGCGGCCGGCGGTCAGGCGTCGACCTCCTGGCGGGCAACGGTCAGGTCGGCGCGGTCGGCGGCGGCCCGTCCAGCGTGCCAGCCGGCCCCGTTGGTGACCGACGTGGACTGCCGCACCGTATAGCTGAACATCGCCTCGAAGGCTTCGTCGACCACACGGGATCGGTTGGCCAGCACCGGCAGCAGTCGCGCGTCCTCGGCCGGGTCGTGTGCGCGGGCGGCGGCCTCGTCCAGCCGTTCGCCGATACGGGCGGCATAGGAGATGAGGAAGGACCGCCGGAAGGACCGGGTCCGCGACGTTCCGTGGCGGGTGGTGTGGCTGCCTTCGGCCACCATCGCGCGGGTTGCCTGCACCAGCAGGGAGGTGGCCAGCAGTTCGGTGATCTCCAGATCCATCTCCTCGCCGACCAGCGCGACGAACCCGAGCTTGGAATAGAACACCGACCTGCACCGATTGGCCTTCGCGATCGCGGCGACCAGACTGGACTTGGCGTCCACATACGGGTTGTCCAGCCACAGTCGGGCCGATTCCGCCGTCTGCGGCCGCTGGGTGTCGGCGGCGAGCAGGGCGCGATCGAAGGCGTGCCGGTTCATCAACTCCTGCGCCTTGGCCGACAGCGCCTCCGCCTCCGCACTGAACTGGGTGGACTCCGCCTTGGCCAGCAAAGCCCGCACCCGAGCGAGGATCTTCTGGTCGACCCCGGAAACCGACGCGGACGAGCGACGGGTCGCCGTTCCCGGTGGCGGAACGATTCGGGGCAACTCCGGCAGCGTCATCAGTCCGGCCAGCAGTGTGATCGTGGTCCGCAGCGCCTGTTCGAAGCCGAAACCACCGCGCTCGGCCCACTGCGGCAGGTGCGGACGGTCGCGGTTCCACCAGACGCCTGAGCCCAACTGCTGGACCTGCGCTGCCCAACGGACATCCACTGTGGATGATGCGTATCGCTGAGTGTCCTCGACGATCGCGTCCACCAGCAGGCTCGTCGCTGGGGTGTCCGCGGTGCGCCGGGTGATCTCCCAGGTGTCGGCAGGCAGCCAACCCATCTGCCAAAGCCGGTCGAGCACCGCGGCCAGCGCGATGCCGGCGCCGGCGCCCACCGCGCGCTGATCCCGTGCGAAGCCGTCGCCGGACAACTCCGCCGCGCAGGCCGCCGCAGCGGTGGTGTCGCCCGAGGCGTGGGCGTGTGCCGCCTCCAGCAGCGCGTTTCCCAGCAGTTCGGCTGGCGGACCGGGTGTCGAGGACCAGAAATCGTCCTGCCCGCCGCATGCGCAGTCCGGTCCGTGGGGACCACCGGGAAAGTCACGACCAGGCGTGGCGACGCCGGGACGCTGCCGGCTGCGCTTCTTCGCCGCGCGCTTCTGCCGATTCCGCTTTCCCATCACATTCTCCGCATGCTCGGACGGATACCGCCACCGCCACACCTCGCCGACGCTGGCAGAGGGTCGGGCGCTGGCCGAGGGTAGCGAACAGCGACAAGCGGCCGAATTACCGGTAGCCCGCCGACCGGCGTTGGTCAGCCGAGCCGGCGGTCCTCGTCCGGGAACGTGATGTGCTCACGCAGCCGGTCGATGGTGCTCAGTTCGACCTCCGCAGCGGTCGAAGCGAGCACGAATATGTCACCGTCGGCGCGTTCGATCTTGCTGATCCCGTCGGGCAACGCGCCGATCCGCGGATACAGATCACGGTCGAGATAGGCGATCCATGATGCGAGCACATCAACGGTTCCGTGATACGTCACCTCGCGCAAGCTTTGGGGCTGCATCCTGCACCACCGTGGCCGCCATATCGAGATCATCGAATCGAACAACCCCAACATCGAGTCGAGCCGATACAGAGCCGGCGCGGCTACCGGCCGCGGCGGCATCAACGCGACGCGGTTACGCCAGCAAGAGGCGGTTGCCCCGCAGGACACCGAGAACGTCGCCACCGTCAGGTCGTCACGCTGCCCATTCCGCAACGACACATGCGACCCGTGCGCACCCGACGGCGTCTCCCGATCCCAGTTAGTGTCCAACCGGCGCCGAAGACTCGACTCATCCACCGGCACCGGCTCGGAATCATAGAGCCACTGCGTCAAAAGAGGATCAAGCGAGGCCACATAGGTCAGACTCGCTGCCATTCGCTCCGCACAATTGGCCAGATCGTCCGGCCGGGCAGCCCACCCGGCCCGGAACTCCCAGGTGTCGCGGGTCAAGTCGACCGTGCCCGGCCAGGACGATCCGCTCGTTGACATCAGATTCGGTTCCTCGTTCGACGCATCAGCATCAGCAGGACCGCTCCCATCATGCACAACACCACACCCATCAGGGTCGGAACCCACACTGACACACCAGTGTTGGCCAATCCGCTGGCCCCCGGTCCGGGTGCACCATGGGTCGGAGCCGGTGGTTTGGTGGTCACCGGCGGCGTGGTGGGCGGGGTCGCGGACGGCGGTGGGCTTGGCTGGGACTGGCTGACCACGGAGGTGCCGCCGAACCAGACGGTGTTGCTGTTCCGGTCCAGCGTCGGCCGGCTGACCGAGCGGTCCACCGTCTTCGGCAACTCCGGCCATTTGACCTGGAGCATTATTCATAACTCGCCTATTGCGCAATCACGAAAAGCCCGAGGCGGCTCGATGACATTTTGATCACACCCGGCGCGTCAATAAGGCAACGGCCTTTCGCGATGGTTTGATTTGGGTTACGACACCAAACAAACAACCACCGGAAAGACCGTTGCGCTACTATCGTACTACAGGGCTCACCCTGACGCAGATGCAGGAGCTTGTCCGCCGTGTGTCCACGTGTCAGGGACGCAGCCATACCTTCCCCCGCTGATAGCTGGTAAACGGTTGCTCGGTGTGAGCAACGATCACCGTAGGGAAGGCACAAGAGGACAACGGACCAAACAGAACCGAATAGGGGATTGGGCGGCGCGTTAGGGGATTAGCCCGAATTACTCGCGGCTGCCAATCGGGTGCGCCATTCGCCGTGCGGTTCCAGCCGCGCGACCCGCGTGTCGTCGGTCCGGCGATCCAACCGAATCAACAGATGGTCGGCCGACAATCGCTCCGCCGCGCCCTCGCCCCACTCGACCACGACCGCCGCGTCCACCAGATCGGTGTCCAGATCCAGGTCATCGAGCAGGTCGAGATCGTCGCCGAGCCGGTAGGCGTCCACGTGCACCAGCGGCACGCCACGACCCTCGGGCACGGGGCGGTGCACCCGGGCGATCACGAACGTCGGCGAGCTGACCTGGCCGGTGACGCCGAGCCCGGCCGCGATCCCTTGCACCAGCACGGTCGAATTTGCTCGCGTCAGGTCTGTGCCGGTTCTTCCGCCGCCTCGGCCGCGTCGTCGCTGCCCGGAGCACGTTTGTCGATGACGACGAGCAGCGCCAGACCGGGCAGCCCGGCGATCACGGTCATCACCACGGCCGCGACTCCCAGCCGGCCGGTGGCCAGCAGAGGCGTCGCCAGTGCCGATCCGAGTGGCAGCGTCGCCTGCATCATGGTTCGCAGCAGTGCGAACGCGCGTCCGTGCAGTTCCGCCGGAATGCGCCGCATCCGCAGCGACTGCGCCCAGATCGTCATCGGCGCGCTGAGCAAGCCGACCGCGAAGAATCCCACACCCACCGCGAGTTGGCTCGGCGCGGCGAGCAGCAGCAGGTAACAGCAGGCGGCGGCGACCTGGACCATGCCGATGAACCGCAGCGGTGACCGTCCAGTTGCGACACTTCCGCCCACCGCACCGCCGACGAACTCACCGGCCGCGGTGGCGGACAACAGCACGCCCAACGTCGTGGCACCGCCGGGCAGCGCGTTTTTCGCCAGCCACGGTGCGGCGACCAACAGCATTCCCTCGGCGATGTTGAACGCCATGAACGCCACCGTCGTCGCCACGATCAGCCGATCCCGACCCAGCGCGCGCAACCGGGCAGGAGCGACCTGCCGCCGCTGCTGCCCTCGTTCCTGCCGCAGCGGTCGCCGCACCAGCGCCGCGCTCAACGCGAACACCAGGAACGACACGCTGTCGAGGACCAGCACTCCGGCCCCGCCGATCAAGCCGATCAGCAGTCCGGCGACCGCCGGCCCGATCATGCTGGCCGAGCTGAAACTCAGCGACTCCAACGCGTTCGCCGGATCGAGTTCGGTGTCGTCGACGAGTTGGGGAATCGCGGCCGGGACGGCTGCCAGCGGCACCATCTTCAGCAACCCGTACACGGCGCCGACCGCGAACGGCAGCCAGTCCGGGACGCCGCCGGCCAGCCCGGCGAGCGGGACGGTGGCCACCACGACCGAGCGGAACACGCTGTCGGCGATCAGCACCGCGCGCTTGTCGAAGCGGTCCAGCAGTGGACCGATGGCCAGCCCACCCAGCAGGACGGGCGCCGTATAACACACCCCGAGCAGGCCCAGCCGGGTTACGCCATCGGGCTCGGCGAGCACCAGCCAGGACAGCGCGACGAAAGTCATGCCGTCGCCGATCAACGACACCGTGGATCCCAGCCACAGCCGACGAAAATCGCCGCCCCGCAGGACTGACACATAGCGCCGCATCACAGTGCGCAGGCTATCGGTGGGCACCGACGCTCAAGGGCTGCTTGAGGCAACCCGGCCGCCTTATGGCAAACCGGCTGCCAACCGGGTGCGCCATTCGCCGTGCGGTTCCAGCCGCGCGACCCGCGTCTCGTCGGTCCGACGATCCAACCGAATCAACAGATGGTCGGCGGACAGCCGCTCCGCGGCGCCCTCGCCCCACTCGACCACGACCGCCGCGTCCACCAGATCGGTGTCCAGATCCAGGTCATCGAGCAGGTCGAGATCGTCGACGAGCCGGTACGCGTCCACGTGCACCAGCGGCACGCCACGACCCTCGGGCACGGGGCGGTGCACCCGGGCGATCACGAACGTCGGCGAGCTGACCTGGCCAGTGACGCCGAGCCCGGCCGCGATCCCTTGCACCAGCACGGTTTTCCCGGCGCCCAACGGCCCGGCGAGCAGCACCAGATCACCCGGCCGCAGCAACTCCCCCAGCCGCCGGCCGAACGCCACGGTGTCCGCGACCTCAGGCAGTTCGACGACCTCGGGCAGTTCGACAACCGAGGATTCCCGGGTGCTCACCTCCGCCATCGGCGCAGCCCCAGGAAGTTCTTGGTGCACCGGCGAAGCAGGTCGACCAGCTCCGCGTTCACCAGTTCGGGTCGTTCCAGCATGACCATGTGCCCGGCACCCTCCACTTTGGTCACATTGGCCGAGGGTAGTTCGGCGGCGATCCGCTCGGTGTGCTGGTACGGGGTGAGGTGATCGTGGTCGCCGCTGATCAGCGCGACTTCGCAGTGCCGCAGCCCGGCCAGCGCGGCGTATCGGTCGTGCGTGTTGAGCGTGGGCAGGAAGTTCGTCAGTACCGACACGGGGGTCACCCGCAGCATCCGGGTCATGAACCGGACGAGGGACGGGGGCACGGACCGGTCGCCGAAGGACAGCCGTCGCACCACCGGGCGCGCCACTCCGTCGCCGGCCTGCCGCACCCATTCGACCAGCTCCGGTTGCAGGTTCGCGATCTCGCCGACCGTTCGGGTGACCGGGTTGCGCGGGGACAGCATCGGGCGGGGCAGGCCGCGTCGGCCGACTTCGCCGGCCGAGGTGCCCAACAGCGCGACGCCACGCACCCGGTCGCCGAACAACTCCGGACGCTGGTCGGCCAGCGCCATGATCGTCATCCCACCGAGTGAATGGCCGACGAGCACCAGCGGCCCGTCCGGCGCGACCGAGCGGATCACCGCGTCGAGGTCGTGGCCGAGTTGGTCGATGGTGCACGATTCGGCCGGCGGCTGGCCGGATCGGCCGTGCCCACGCTGGTCGTAGAGCACCAGCCGCACCCGGGGATCCGCGCCGGCGGCCAGGTCGCGGCGCTGGAAATGCCAGCAGCGCCGGGACAACGCGAACCCGTGCACCAGCACCACGGTCAGCTCGGCCTTGCCACCATCGGCCGGATCGACCTCCTCCACCGACAGCGGCACACCGTCATCGGCGGCCACCGTGCGGGTGCGGTCCGGCTTCAGCCGGCCCAGCGGCTCGTCGGCGTACGGGTCGGCCGATTCCTCGGCGGTGTGCCGGCGCTGCGACTGCACCACCCCGGCCACGGCCAAGCCGGCGACGACGGTGCCCACCACACCACCGGCGATTCCGATCAGCCTCGGGTCAACCTTCACGGGACCATCTCACCAAGGTAACGGTGGGTGACCCGAGCGCGGTGCATGTTGGTGACGATCTCGTAGTGAATGGTGCCCAGGGCGTGCGCCCAGTCGGCCGCCGTCGGCTCGCCCCGGTCACCGGGTCCGAACAGCACAACTTCGGCGCCGGGCCACACCCGCGCGCCGGTGCAGTCCACGATGATCTGGTCCATGCTGACCCGTCCCACGACCGGGCGACAAGCGCCGGCCAGCCACACGGACAGCTTCCCGGACAGCCCGCGCGGCACGCCGTCGGCGTAGCCGACCGGAACCAGGGCGAGGGTGCTGCGCTTGGACGCCGTCCAGGTGTGGCCGTAGCCGGCCGACTCGCCGGCGACGACCGACTTGACGGCCACCACCGAGGACCGGAACGTCATCGCCGGGCGCAGGTCGGTCGGCCGGTCGACCGGATTCAGCCCGTACACGGCGATTCCGGGCCGCACCAGGTCGAAGTGCAGGTCCGGGCGGGTCAGGGTGGCCGCCGAGTTGGCCAGGTGGCGCAGTGGGTGCAGGCCGACGTCCCGGGCCTGGTGCCAGGCCAGGTCGAACCGTTTGGCCTGTAGGTCGATCGACGGATGGGTCGGCTCGTCGGCGCAGGCGAGGTGCGACCACACCGCGACCACCGCGAGCCGGCCGCCGCGCTGGGCCTCGGCGGCCTTGGCCACCAGTTCCGGCCACTCGGCCGGCGAGCAGCCGTTGCGGGACAGCCCGGTGTCGATCTTCAGATGCACCCGGGCGGGTGAACCGGCGCGGTCGGCGGCGTCCAGGATCAGGTCCAGCTCGGTTGTCGACGATGCCGACAGGTCGATCCGCGCGATGATCCCGTCCGCCCGGTCGGTGTCGGGCGTGTCCAGCCAGGCAAGGATCGGCGCGGTGATCCCGGCGGCCCGCAGTTCCAGGGCCTCCCGCTGGGAGCAGGCGCCCAGCCACTCGGCGCCGGCGGCCAGCGCGGCGCGGGCGACCGGCACCATGCCGTGCCCGTAGCCGTCCGCCTTCACCACGGCCATGGTGGCCGCGCCGGACGCGGCGGCCCGGTCGGCGAGCAGCGCCACGTTGTGCCGGATCGCCGCGAGGTCGACCAGCGCCTCGGCGCGGGCCGCGTTCTGCACCCCGGTCATCCCGGTCATGCCCGTCATGCTGTCACAGTTTCGGTCACCGACGGTAGTCGCTATCACCAGGCGGCGGCTGCGGCGGCGCGCAGCGAGCGGACCGCCGCTGGAATGGCGTCGGCGATGCCGGCGGCCGGCACCGGAGCGCCGTTCGCGCCCAGATCGGCGGCCAGCCCGTGCGCGTAGGCGGCCGCCCCCGCGGCGAACCATGGATCGAGGCCGGCGGCCAGCAGCGCGCCGATGATGCCGGACAGCACGTCACCGGAGCCGGCGGTGGCCGGCCACGCCGAGCGGGCCGGATTGACCAGCGCCCGGCCATCCGGCGCGGCCACCACGGTGGTGGTGCCCTTGAGCAGCAGCACCACGTTGAACCGCTGGGCGGCCTGACGGGCGGCGTTCACCCGATCGGGGCCAACTGGGCCGGCCAGCCGGGCGAACTCGCCGTCGTGCGGGGTGAGCACCACGGGCGTGTCCGGATCGCGGGCGTCCCACAGTCCGGGGTGCTCGGCCAGCATGGTGATGCCGTCCGCGTCCACGCACACCGGCACGCCGAGCCCGAGCACGTGCCGCAGCGCGTCCTGGGACACCCCGCCGACGCCGAAACCGGGCCCGATCACCCAGGCCTGCACCCGGCCGGCGTCAGTCACCGAACCGGTGGCGATCACCTCCGGCCAGCGCGTGCGGACGGCGTCGGCGGCGGTGCCCGCGAACCGCACCATGCCGGACGTGGCTTGCACCGCGCCGCCGGCGGACAGCACGGCCGCGCCGGGAAATCGTGGCGAGCCGGCAGCGATGCCGGTGACGCCCTGGCTGTACTTGTCGTCGGCGGGACCGGGAATCGGCCAGGCGGCGCCGACGTCGGAGGCATCGAGCTGGACCAGATCAGGCGCGGGCAGCTCCGGGCCGAGCCCGATGTCGACCAGCCGCAGCCGGCCGGTGTGCGCGGCGCCGGCGGCCAGCACGTGCGCCGGCTTGAGAGTGCCGAAGGTCACCGTCACCTCGGCCCGCACCGCCGGCCCGTCGACCGCGCCGGTGTCCGGTTCCACGCCGCTGGGCAGGTCCACCGCCAGCACCGGCGCCGTGATCAGATCGACCAGTTCGGCGGCGTTGGGGCGCAGCGGGCCGTGCGCGGACAGGCCGACGATGCCATCGATGACCAGCTCAGCGGTACCCACGATGTCTTTGCCGCCGGAGGTGATTCGGCCGCCGGAGCGACGCAGCGCGGCCAGGCCCGGCGCGTGCACCCGATCGGGTGACAGCAACACGGCCGTCACCGCGACCCCGCGCCGACGCAGGAACGCGCCGGCCCACAACGCGTCGCCGCCATTGCTGCCCGCGCCGACCAGCAGCACCACTCGGCGGCCGGTCACCCCGCTGGTGTGCTGGCGCAGCATCGCGACCGCCTCGGTGGCCACCCCGAACGCGGCCTTGCGCATCAGGGCAGGCTCAGGCACCCGTCGGATCAGCCGCGCCTCGGCCTCCCGGACCTGCTCAGTGGTCCAGATTCCCTGCATCGGCCCCCACTCCGTGCGGTTCGGCGGCTACTCGACGGTGACGGACTTGGCCAGATTACGCGGTTTGTCGACGTCGTAACCCCGGGCACGGGCGATCTCGGCGGCCAGCACCTGCAACGGCACGGTGGACACCAGCGGTTGCAGCAGAGTGGGCACCGCCGGCACTTCGATCAGGTGATCGGCGAACGGCCGGACCGTGTCGTCACCCTCTTCGGCGATCACGATCGTGCGCGCGCCGCGGGCCTGGATCTCGCTGATGTTGGACAGCAGCTTGGCGTGCAGCACCGCCCGTCCCTTGGGCGAGGGCATCACCACGACCACCGGCAGGCCCGGCTCGATCAGCGCGATCGGACCGTGCTTGAGCTCGCCGGCCGCGAAGCCCTCGGCGTGCATGTAGGCGAGTTCCTTGAGCTTGAGCGCGCCCTCCAGCGCGACGGGGTAGCCGACGTGCCGGCCGAGGAACAGCACGGCCTTGGCGTCGGCCAGCTCCCGGCCGATCTCGCGCACCTGGTCCACGGTGTCCAGCACTCGGGCGACCGCGGCCGGCATGGCTTCCAGCTCGGCGAACTCGCGGGCCACCTCGTCCGGGTACTTGGTGCCGCGGGCCTGCGCCAAGGCGAGCCCGACCAGGTAGTTCGCGACGATCTGGGCGAGGAACGTCTTGGTGGACGCGACCCCGATCTCCGGGCCGGCGTGGGTGTAGAGCACGGCGTCCGACTCGCGCGGGATCTGCGCGCCGTTGGTGTTGCAGATCGCCAGCACCCGGGCCTTCTGCTCGCGGGCGTGCCGGACCGCTTCGAGGGTGTCCATCGTCTCGCCGGACTGGGACACCGCGACGACCAGGGTGTCCCGGTCCAGCACTGGATCGCGGTAGCGGAACTCGCTGGCCAGCTCGACCTCGACCGGCAGCCGGCACCAGTGCTCGATGGCGTGCTTGGCGAGCAGGCCGGAGTGGTACGCGGTGCCGCAGGCGACCACGAAGACCTTGTCGACGTCGCGCAGGTCCTGGTCGGCCAGCCGCTGCTCGTCCAGCACGATCCGGCCGTCGGCGAAGTGCCCGCGCAGCGTGTTGGCCAGCGCCTCGGGCTGCTCCTCGATCTCCTTGAGCATGAAGTAGTCGTGGCCGCCCTTCTCGGCGGCGGACAGATCCCAGTTCACCGTGAACGGCTTGACGATTGTCGGCTCGCCGACGAAGTCGGTCACCTCGTAACCCGATCGGGTGATGACGACGACCTGGTCCTGACCCAGCTCGACGGCCTCCCGGGTGTGCTCGATGAACGCGGCCACATCGGAGGCGACGAACGTCTCGCCCTCGCCGACGCCGACCACCAGCGGCGAGGACCGGCGGGCGGCCACGATCAGGTCCGGCTGCTGGGCGTGGCTGACCACCAGGGTGAAGGCACCTTCGAGCCGCCGGCACACCGCGCGAACGCTGGCGGCCAGGTCGCCGGCGGTGTCACCGGACTGGTAGGCACGGGCGATCAGGTGCGCGGCCGTCTCGCTGTCGGTGTCGCTGGCCATCTCGACGCCGTCGGCCTCCAGCTCCCGGCGCAGCGCGGCGAAGTTCTCGATGATGCCGTTGTGCACGACGGCGACCTGGCCGGTGGTGTCCCGGTGCGGGTGCGAGTTGCGGTCGACCGGCGGGCCATGGGTGGCCCACCGGGTGTGGCCGATGCCGGCGGTGCCGGCGAAGGCGTCCCGGCCGACCACGTCCAGCTCGGCCTCCAGGTTGGCCAGCCGACCGGCTTTGCGCTCGACTGCCAGGCCATCGGCGGTGAGCACCGCCACCCCGGCCGAGTCGTAGCCGCGGTATTCCAGCCGCCGCAGCCCATCGAGCACCACGTCCAAGGCGGGGCGGTGCCCCACATAACCCACGATTCCGCACACGCCTCACAGCGTAAGCACAGGGCGGGTCCGGCCCGCCAGTGTCCAGAGGTCCTCGCGCGGCCCGATGCAGTACCTTCTGGGCCATGTCGAAGGCCCCATCCACGGCGAAGGAACTGTTCGCCGAGCTGGCCGGCCCCGGTCCGCACGAAGTGCTGCGGGGGGATCTGGCGGCGGCCGGAGTGCAGGGGACGGTGTTCACTCCCCGATCCGGGCTGGGGCTGCCGGCGGTGGTCTTCGGACATGGCTGGCTGCAGCCGCCGATCCGATACCGGAACCTGTTGCGCCACTTGGCGTCCTGGGGCGTCGTGGTGGCGTGCCCGGCCACGCAGGCCGGTCCGCTGCCCTCGTACCAGCGGTACGCCGACGACCTGCGGACCGCACTGGACGTCTGCGCCGGGGTTCGGCTGGGCGGCGGGGAGATCAGCGTCGATCCGGCCAGACTCGGGCTGGCCGGACATTCCACCGGCGGCGGCAGCGCGGTGCTCGCGGCGGCGGCGGAAAGCTCAGCGGCTGGCCGGGTCCGCGCGGTGGCGACCCTGGCCGTGGCCGAGGTGCGGCCGTCGGCAGCGGCGGCTGCCGCCGAGTGTGCGATGCCAGGCCTGCACCTGGCGGCGGGCCGGGACCTGATCGCGCCGCCGGTCGCGCACGCCGAGGAGATCGCGGCGAACTGGCGCGGCCCGGTCACGGTGCGCGGACTGGCCAAGGCCACCCATCTCGGCTTCACCCAGGGCCGGCACTGGAGCGAGCTGCTGTTGGACGGCAAGCCCGAGCCGGCCAGCCGGCGAGCCGCGCAGGCACTGCTGACCGCGTTCTTTCGCTTCCATCTGGCGGGCGACGGCCGGGTCCGGCCACTGCTGGACAACGACGTGAAGGCGTGCCCGATCACCTACCGGCGGGAACCGCGCCGGCCCGCTCGGGCCGCCTGAACGAAACCCTCCTGGTCGCTGGGTCTGGACCGGTACCCTGCTGGATCATGACCTACGGACCGCCGCAGCCGGGATGGACGCCGGGCCCGCAGCCGAACTATCCACAGCAGCAGCCGGGTTACCCACAAACACCGGCGCCGCAGGGACAACCCGGCTATCCGGCGCCGAACCCGATGGCCGGTCCTTATGGGCCGCCCGCACTGTACGGTCGGCCAAGGCCCGCCGGGCCGCCAACTCCGCTGATCGCCGGCGTCGGTGCCCTGTTGGCCGCGTCGCTCACGGCCTTGATCCCGACGCTGATCATTCTCACCGCATCAGGACACATCGACGCCGGCTATCTCCCGGGCATCATCGTCATTCCGGCGCTCGGCACTATCCTCTTGCTCATCGGCGGGATACTGCTGTTCAACCGAAAGATTGCCGGCCGAATACTCGTCATCCTCGCCCTGGCCACCAATATTCTCGCTTTGGCAATACAGGTTGTTGCTGGCGACTATTGGGATTTCCAATCCATCGGCCGCTGGGTCTACAGCCTCATATGGTACGGGTACCGCGACTATTTCCAGATCATCGCGCTGGTGGCACTGATCGCGGAGCTTGCCGCACTTGTGCTGTCTTTGTTCCGAATGCGCACGCCGACGGCCGGGCCATCGCTGGCGTATCCGCAGCAGCCCGGTTTCGCGCCGCCGCAAGGGTTCTCGCCGCCGCGGCAGCCGGGATATCCGCAGCCACCGCAACAACCCGGTTATCCCCAGCAGCCGCCGGGACCCTAAATCTCCGGGGCCGGGTGCGGCCACTGCTGGACAACGACGTGAAGGCCTGCCCGATCACCTACCGCCGGGAACCGCGCCGATCCGTTCGGGCGGCCTGAACGAAACCCGCTTGGTGCTGGGCGCGCACCGGTACTGTTCCGGATCATGACGTACGGACCGCCGCAACCGGGTTGGACGCCGGGACCACCTCAGGTGCCGGGAGCGCAGCAGATGCCGACACCGCCCGGGCAACCTGGCTATCCCCCGCCCGGCCAACCGCCGTATGGCGCGCCGCCGCCGGGCTACGGCCAGCCGCCCGGCTATGGTCAGCCACCTGGCCAGCCGCCGGTCAAGCGGTCGCCGACACCGGTCATCGCCGGCGTCGTCGCGGTCGCGGCAGCGGTGCTCATCGGTCTCAGCCTGATCTTCCTGCTCACGACGGAGACCTTTCTCGCGAAACGCATCGGCTTGCAACTGAGCGTCCTGCCGGTTATCGAGCTGATTCTGCTGATCGTCGGCGGCATACTGGTGTTCAACCGGAACGTCATCGGCCGAGTACTGCTGATCGTGGCACTCGTCATCGAAATCATCGGCATCGCACTCAGCCTGCCCGGAATCTTGATCCAGTTCACTTATCTCGATTTCCGGCTGCTACAACCGCTTTTTCACGGTGAAGAGCCCGATACCTACGGCCTGGCCTGGCTGTTCGGACTTGTGCTGGTCCCGGTGGCCGCCATCCTGTCGCTGCGGATGTCGTTGCGACCACGGTTCCCGAATCCGACATACCCAAACCAGCCCCCGCTGCCGGGATACGTTGCGCAGCAACCGAATCCCTATCCGCCGCAGCAGCCGGGCGGCTATCCAGCGCCGCCACCCGGCTATCCGCCGCAGCAACAGTAATCAGCCCGGCCCGCGCTGCATCCAGGTCTGACCGGAGAAATCCTCGTCATCGTCCTCGACCGGACGAGCCCGCCGGACCGGCGGCGCCGGCCTGGTCGGCCGGCGGGCGGCGAACGGCCGGGTCGCCGCCTCGGCGCGCGCGGGATGGCTGATCCGGCCGGTGTCCTCGTCGTCCTCTTCCGGTCCGAATTTCATCAGGTTCGGCGGGGGGACGATTCGAGCCGGCGGCTGCTCGGATTCCTCGGCGGCCTTGGCCAGTTCTTCCTTCTCCCGCGCGAGTTTTTCCTCGCGCTCGGCGATCTGCCGATCGAGTTCCTTCATTTGGTCGTCGAAATCGGCCTGGATGTCGGTCATGGCTCGGTTGAACTCGCCCAGCCGAGCCTCGAACGGCGCGGAGATCGCGCGGACGATCGGGTCGTTATCGTTGATCACGCGCCACCCGTTTCGCTACTGCCCTGCTGCGCCGGATCTTCGTCCAACATGGCGCTCACCCCGGCTGCGACATCATTCGCCGAGGGATCATCGAAAAGCTGGCCCTGGATACGCCATTGGCTGGCGCCGCGCTCCTGGTCGGCACCGGCACCACCGCCGCCCATGCCACCCATGCCGCCCATCATCGGCATTCCACCGGACTGACTGGACTGACCGCCCGCGCCGCCAGCCTGCGCGGCGGGACTCGCACCGCCTGCCCCGGCACTCTGATCCTGGCCTGGCCAGTTCGGCGAGGCGCCCGAGTGGGCCGCGCTCGCGCCGCTCACCACGGCACCACCGCCCGCACCACCGCCGGCCATTCCACCACCCACTGCCGCACCGCCACCGCCGACAGCACCGCCGGTGACACCACCGCCGCCGCCCGCCCCGGCCGAACCTCCGTGGCCGAACGCGGAGCCCAAACCGGACGGTTGGCCGCCACCGACCGCACTACCGCCGCCACCGCCGAACGCGGACGCGGCGCCGGAATTGCCCGGTGTCGTGCCGGGGGCCGGTGTGCCGGCGGGATCGATTTGGTAGGTCTGGGCGTGGCCGGACGGATCGGTCAGCGTGACGTTGACCGGCCCCTGCGTTCCCGGCTGCTCCTGCACGTCGATCGTGTGCTGGCCATTGTGGATCACCGCGTGGCCGGACGCGTCGGCGGTGACGTGCTGTACGTTCTGGCCGGCCACCGGCTGCGCGCCCGGCTGACCGGCGCCACCCCCGGTCGGATCACTGCCCGGCGCAGTGGCACCCGGAGCGCCGCCGCCCTGGCCGAGATTGACATCGTAGGACGTCGACTTTCCAGAGCCATCGGTGTCGGTGATCTTGACATCCTGGCCGGCCGAACCTGAGACGGTCGTTGAACTGCCGTCGCTGTTCTTGATGGTGACCGACTCGGGCGGGCCCGACGTCGTCAGCGGCATACCCGGCATGGCCGGTGTCGCGGCCGGCGTGGGCATTCCGGGCGTCGCGGTCGCGGTGCCACCACCGCCGGACGCGCCGAAGTTCGTCAACGGCGGCGGGGTGAAGCTGGCCGCTGCCGTACCGCCGCCGGCGCCCGCGCTGCCACCACCACGACCACCACCACCGGTGTAGCCGCCACCGCCACCTGTCGTGCTGCCGGGGCCACCGGGACTGGTGCCCGGAGCAGCCGGCGGGGCGCCGCTGACGGAGAGTCCGCCGAACGGATCGGTATTGATAGCCGAACCCTGACCGACCGCGTTCTGCAGTTCCTGCAACTGCCCGCTGACCTGCTGCACGGTCGTGGTGATCGCCTGTCGGAAAGCGGTCACCGACCCGACGTAGTTATGTGCGAAGTCGTTCAGATAGTTGATGACGTCGTTTGTGTAATCTTTGGGGTAACTGTCGATATGATCATGAGTGTACATACTATTGCCAGCGGCCTGAAGTTGCTGCACCGACTGATTTTCCTTGCTCATGATGTCGTACAGCCGGTCGATAGCGCGGGACCAGTCGCCGACGTTGAGTTGGTCTTCGGTGCCGTAGAAGCCCATCATGCGCTGACCCGGCCCCTTGGCGCCGAAGTCGGCGAGGGTGGTCACCTGCGGGCGGGCGTTCTGCCAGAAAGCGTTCACCGCAGCGGACATCGCCGTCGCGGAATCGCCATAGTTCTTGGCTTTGTTGCTCAAGTCGGTGAACCGTTCCGTGGCCGCCTGACCGGCTCGGTCGGACCAGACATTGGAGACGTTCCGGCTCATGGAGCTGCCTTCGCCACTCAGCTCGTTCGCCGCCGACGCCAGGTTCGACTGCCGTTCGGCCGCGCCGAAAATGTTGCCGAAATTGATGCCGTAGAGCGTCTTCAGCTGGTTGTTCTCCTCATCACCGGCACCCATTGGTGGCGGCGCTCCCTGGAGATCGGGCGCGGCACAGGGATGCTTGAGCCATTTGCAGTAGAGATAGCCGAGATGGCCGCTCCCTGAGCCGGCGTCCGAACCGCTGAGGCGATCCAGGTAATCGTGCAGGCCGTTGAGAATGTTCTGCCCGGTGTCATTGGCATTGACATTCACCGGCTGAGCCGTAATCGGCGCCGTGATGTCACTCCCGAGCGGAGCGGGCGGCGCCTGGTTTCCCGGCGGCGGAGTCGGTGCCATCGGTCACGCCCTCTTTCCGGCGTTGGTGATGCCCCAACCGGCATCCTCGTCAGTGACCTTGGTGGCCTTCGCGGACGCGATCATGTTGGTGTTGGCCTGGTTCAGAAAGTCGACGGCCGTGCCGATTGACTTGGCGAGCGCGTCAATGGCGCCGAGAACGGCAGCTCCCGCCGCTTGACCACCGGTCAGCGTGCCGAACTGGTCCTCGCTCAGGCCCCCATGATCGGCCGCATAACTGGCCATCGTGTTCACCGCACCGGCCAGGTCGTGGACGTTGCCGGCCAACGCATTGACCTGGTCAACCTGCATGTTGATGCCATTGCCGGGCATTGATCCCCCTCGCGCTCACGGACTTCCTCGGTCAGCCACTGGGACGCTGCCGATCGCAGTCAGGTTCCCAGAAATGATGACACAACGAAGCCGTCGGACACGCGGATTCGGACAGACCGGCCAACCGGTCAGCAGGCGGCGACGACCCCGGCCAGATACGAGGCCGCACCCTCGGCCTGCTCGTGGGTGGGCGCCTCGACCATCACCCGGACGAGTTGCTCGGTGCCGGACGGCCGGAGCAGCACCCGGCCGGTGCCGCCGAGCTGGGTCTCTACCTCGGCTACGGCCTCCTTGACGTCAACCGAGCAGGCGACACTGGCCTTGTCCGCCACCGGGACGTTGACCAACACCTGCGGCAGCCGGTGCAGCACCCCGGCCAGTTCGGCCAGCGATGCCGACGTGCTGGCCATCCGGGACATCAGCCGCAGCGCGGTCAGCAGCCCGTCGCCGGTGGTCGCGTACGCGGGCAGCACCACGTGCCCGGACTGCTCGCCGCCCAACGAATAACCGCCGGCCCGCAACTCTTCGAGCACATATCGGTCGCCGACCGCGGTGGTCAGGACCCGCACGCCCTGGTCGCGCATGGCCAGGTGCAGGCCCAGATTGCTCATCACCGTGGTGACCAGGGTGTCCGCCACCAGGGTGCCGGCATCGCGCATGGCCAACGCCAGGATCGCCATGATCTGGTCGCCGTCGACCACGTTGCCGCCGGCGTCCACGGCCAGGCACCGGTCGGCGTCGCCGTCGTGCGCGATGCCCAGGTCGGCGCCGTGCTCGACCACCGCCGCGCCCAGTCCGTCGACATGCGTGGACCCACAGCCGGCGTTGATGTTGAGACCGTCCGGCGCGGCGTGGACGGCGAACACCTCGGCCCCGGCCCGCCGGTACGCCTCGGGCGCGGCCCAGGACGCCGCGCCGTTCGCGCAGTCGACCACCACCCGCAACCCGGCCAGCGGCTCGGGCGTGCCGTCCAGCAGATGCCGCACGTAGCGCGGCTGCGCGTCCGGGATGTCCCGCACCCGCCCGATCGCCGCGCCGGTCGGGCGAGTCACCGACGCGGTCAGGCCGGCCTCGATCTCGTCCTCCACGGCGTCGGGCAGCTTGTGCCCGCCAGCCGCGAACAGCTTGATGCCGTTGTCCGGCATGGGATTGTGCGACGCGGAGATCATCACACCGAGATCGGCGTCCAGCGCGCCGACCAGGTGCGCCACCGCCGGAGTCGGCAGCACGCCGACCCGCAGCACGTCGGCGCCGGCCGAGGTGAGCCCGGCGACCACGGCGGCCTCCAGCATCTCACCGCTGGCGCGCGGATCGCGGCCGACCACCGCGACCTGCCGGTGCGAGCGGTCGTGCGCGGTGAACACCCTGGCCGCCGACGCCGCGACCGACAGGGCCAAGTCCGCGGTCAGCTCGGCGTTGGCCAGACCACGGACTCCATCGGTGCCGAACAGGCGAGCCATCCGCGCGGACCTCCTCGTCGCGAGTACCTACCCCAGCAAATGCCACGGGAGCAGCCTCCGACAGTCGGATCGCTGCTCCCGTGGATTCTGTTAGTGCTCTCGTCTCAGCGCAAGATCATCAGGTCAAGATCATCGACCCGAGATCGCTGCGACAAGATCAACGCTTCGAGTACTGCGGCGCCTTGCGGGCCTTCTTCAGACCGTACTTCTTCCGCTCCTTGACCCGCGGGTCCCGAGTCAGGAAGCCGGCCTTCTTCAGCGGCGGGCGGTCATCGAGGTCGACCTCGATCAGCGCGCGGGCGATGGCCAGCCGCAGCGCGCCGGCCTGGCCGGTGATGCCGCCGCCGTGCAGGTTGGCGAACACGTCGAAGGACTCGGTCCGCTCGACGGTGACCAGCGGCTCCTTGATCAGCTGCTGGTGCACCTTGTTCGGGAAGTACTCCTCCAGCGAGCGGCCGTTCAGCTTGAACTTGCCACTGCCGGGCATCAGCCGAACGCGGACCACGGCCTCCTTGCGGCGGCCCACGGTCTGCACCGGACGGTCCAGTACCACCGGCCGGCTGACCACCGGCGCGGGCTCGGACGTCTCGGTCTCGGCGGCCGGCGTTTCAGCGGCCGGCGTCTCGGCGGCGGGAGTCTCGGCGGGCGTTTCAGCGGGCGTCTCGACCGGGGTCTCGGTCGCCACGTCGGCGCTCTCGGCGTCCGGAGTGGTCACGTCGTGCTCCTCGTGGATGTTGTCGGGGCTGCTCACCGGGTCGCCTTGCTCCTCGGGTCAACCTCGAACGCCTGCGGCTGCTGCGCGGCGTGCGGGTGGTCGGGGCCGGCGTACACCTTCAGCTTGCTGCCCATCGCCCGGCCGAGCTTGTTCTTCGGCAGCATGCCCTTGATCGTCTTCTCCACCAGCCGCTCGGGCCGCTTGTCCAGCAGCTCGCCGAACGACTGCTTGCGCAAGCCGCCGGGGTAGCCGCTGTGCCGGTACGCGAACGCCTGCTCACGCTTGTTGCCGGTCAGCACAACCTTGTCGGCGTTGACGATGATGACGAAATCGCCGGTGTCGACGTGCGGAGCGTAGGTGGGCTTGTGCTTGCCGCGCAGCAGCGTGGCGACCTGGGTGGCGAGCCGACCGAGCACCACATCCTGGGCGTCGATCACATGCCAGGCTCGGGTCACCTCGCCGGCCTTCGGACTGTACGTGCGCACGTCTCTACCTCGTCGTCACTTGCGTCTGGGGGTGTCATCGCGGCGGCCGGGCGCATGCTCTCGGCTCACGCCGCACAGGGCTTTCGGACAACAACGAAAGAGGATACCGGTCGTCATCGACAGGGGTCACAACGCCCCCTCGCAAGCGCGAACCCCGGGGCGGTTGGCCCCGGGGTTCACGCCTGGCGTGCTGGTGCTCAGCCCCACAGGCCGGCGTTCTTGCTCTCCGTCTGCGAGTACTGGTCGGACGCGGTGTGCACCGCGACACCGATCTTGTTCAGCGTCTGCTGCAGGTCGTCGGCCGCCTGGAACCACTTCTGCTTGGTCTGCTGGTAGCCGGCGCTCGCCGAGCCCTCCCACAGCTGGTCCAGGTTGCTGATCTGCTGACGCAGGTCAGCCAGCTCGCTCTCGATCTTGCTGGACTGGCTGGTGATCTGCTCCGCGAGCGCGGTCACCTGGCCGAAATCAACCTTGGTAAGGTCGCCTGCCATTTCTTCCCTCTTTCACTAAGTCTGTTGTGGATAGTGATGAAGAACTGATCGCCAAACCGGAAATTCCGGTAGGTCAGCCACCCAGCGCCTGAGTGATGGAGCTCAGCGACTGCTGCGCCTCCTGCTCCTGCTGGCGGTAGTTCGTGGCCGAACCGCTGACCGCCTCGGAAATCTGCTGCAGCGAGTCGTTGAGGTTCTTGGCGTCGGTGTTGAAGTGGTTCATCAGGGTCTGGAACGCGGCAGCGGCCTCGCCCACCCAGGCGCCCTGGATCTGCTCCACCTCGTTGGCCAGCTGCGACAGGTTGCTCTGCAGCTGCTGGTTGCTGTTCTCCATCTGCTGCGCGGCCTTGACGAGCTCGTCGGCGCCAGTCTGGAATCCTGCCATCTGACTAATCCCCTTAGCTTCGGTCGGGTTGCCGTACGGTCCTGCTTGCTTCGTACGCCCCTTGCGACGAACACCCTCCCATGGTCGGTTCCATCCTGTCGCGTTTTTCTGCCAAGTCGTTGCGTGCGTAAACGTTAACGACTGGAAATAGTCAGCGTCGCGCGATTCGCTTGTGCGAAAAGCCCTTGTCATCGTCCGTCATCGTCACCCGAACGAGTGAAGACGGCCTCAGCCGGTCCCTCGAATGGCTGTGCCACTGACCACCTGCTGGCACGCGCTGTCAATGTTGCTCTTGGTGCCCGGCGGGTACTGACAGCCGACGCTGACCTGGATCTTGCCCTGGAACAGGACGTACCAGTCGACCACGAAGCCGTTGCCGGCGAGCTGGTACGCCACGACCGTCCGGCCGGCGTACCGGGCGCTGGCGTCGAACCCCTGCCCGCCCGCGCCCTGGACCTTCTTCCGCAGGTCGTCGACGGTCACCGACCGGTTCGCGGTGGCGTCGTTGTCGAGCAGGAACTCCTCGACGTAGATCTCGTCATAGCTGGACGGCGCGTTCTGCGGCGTGATGCCGGTGCCCCGGTTGCTCGGGTCGCTGCCGGCCTGCGACCAACCGTCCGGCAGCGGGAACCGGTAGTCGTACTGGGCCAGGTATGCCGGCGCGCTGGTCGGCGCCGGGGTCGGCGCCGGACCGGGGGTGGCCGACTTGCCCACGCCGGGCTGGCTGATCGTCACGAACAGGATCACCGCCGCGACCACCACCAGCACCCCGCCGGACACCAGCCACACGCTGGTCCGGCGGCGAGCCGGCGGGCGGGCGGCCGGTGTCGTGTTCGGTTTGGGGGCGACCGGGATGCGCTGGGTCACCTCGTTCTGGCCGCCCGGCGCGAAGGACGGGGCCGCGCCGTTGCGGGGCGGCGGGGGCGGCGTGCGCGGCAGGGGCGGCGCCGGCGGAGCCATCGCGCCCGACGGGTAGCCCGGTGGCCGGCCGGCGGAGGGCGCGGCGAATCCGGGTCTGACGCCGGGGTTGCGGCCCACGGTGGCCGCCTGAGCCATGGGAGGCACGGATCCCGGTAGGGCGCCCGGTAGCGAGCCGGGAACCGGCGGCCGGGTGCCGTTGTGTCCGGCGACCGGGCCGCCCGTCCGTCGCTGGTGGGGCATCATGGCGCGGAGCGCGCCCCGCGCCACCACCGTTTCCGGCTGGTCCAGGGTGGTGGGGATGATCCCGGTGCATTCGGTGAGCAGCCGCGCGACCAGCGGAATCCGGCTGGATCCGCCGACCAGGAACAGCCCGGCGAGCTGAGTGGGCCGAAGCCCAGCCTCGGTCACCGCGTCCAGGGTCAGGGTGGCCGCCCGGCGCAACGGCTCGGCGATCAGCTTTTCCAGGTCGTCGCGGGTCACGTGCGCGTCGGCGAACGGCGGCGGCAGCGGGACGTCGGTGTAGGCGTGCCGGGACAGCGTCTCCTTGGCGCCGCGCACGTCCTGCCGGAGCACCCGGCGACGCCGCCGGTCGGTCATCTCCCGGCCTTCCATCAGCGCCCGCCACTGCTCCCGTTCGTCCTCGGGGATCTGCCGGCCGACGTGTTCCAACAACAGCTGGTCGATGTCGGCGCCGCCGAAATTCGGGTCGCCGTGGGTGGCCAGCACCCGGAACCCGGCCGGCGCGGCACTCTGGTCCCGGCGGACCACGCTCACATCCACGGTGCCGCCGCCCAGGTCCAGCACGGCCAGTGAAGCGGTTTCGGCGAGGTCGTGGCCGGCGGCATGGAACACGGCGGCGGCGACCGGCTCGGGCACCAGCGACACGGTGTTGGCCAGGCCGCTGGCGGCCTGGCGGAGCACCCGGGTGCGCAGCGCGCCCCAGTCAGCCGGATGGGTGAGCACCAGCAGGTCGACCGGAGCGTCGCCGGCGAACCGGCGGGCCTCGGTGACCGCCCGCGACAGCACCGACCGCACCACGTCCAGCACGTCGACCACGGTGTTGCCGAGCAGCAGCTGGCCTTCGTCGATCCGGCGCTTGGGGTGCGGCTCGTAGCGGGACGGGTCGATGGCGGCCTGCCGCTCGGCCTCCTGGCCGACGAAGACCAGGCCGTCGGCGGCCGCGTAGACCGCCGAGGGCATCACCGGGCTGCCGCCGTCGACCATCACGACCTGCGGCTCCCGGCCGTCCACCGAGACCGCCACGCACGTGCTGGACGTGCCGAAGTCGACCGCGACGTGCAGGGTCATCCGCGTCCTCCGGACATGGCGAACCCGGGACGCCGCGGGCGCCCCGGGTTGTCATGCCGTTGTGGCTTGTCTCGTGTCACTGGTCCGACTAGTCAGGTTGTATCCAGGCCACCTGCATACGCTGCTGGCCGAGCTTGCGGCTGATGATCGTGCCCCGGCCCGGCGGCTCGGCGCCCGGCTTGACCGTGCCCCACAGCACACCCTCGTCCTTGCTCCCGCTGCCGACGAAACCTGGGCTGGCGATCTCCTTCAGTTTGCCGATGACGGGATCATAGGTGGAACGGGACGCGCCACCGGTACGGCGGGCCACAATCATGTGCAGGCCGACGTCCTTGGCCTGGGCCAGGAACTCCGACAGCGGCTGCAACGGGTTACCCGACTGGGTGGCGACCAGGTCGTAGTCGTCCACCACCACGAACACGTCCGGGCCCTTCCACCAGGAACGGTTCTTCAGCTGCTCCTGGGTGACGTCCGGGCCGGGCAGCCGGCCGGTCAGCGAGTTCCGCACGTCGTTGACCATGCCCTGCAACTGGTTGCCGGAAGCCGCGTAGCCGATCATGTGCGGGGTGTTGACGAAGCCGAGCATGGTGCGCCGGTAGTCGACCAGCACCAGCACGGCTTCCTTGGGCGTGTAGTTGTTCACGATGCCGCGCACGACATTGCGCAGCATGTTGGTCTTGCCGGACTCGCCGTCGGCGAACGCCACGAAGTGCGGCTCCGAGTCGAAGTCCAGGAACACCGGCGCCAACTCGTCCTCGTTGACGCCGATCACCACCATCTCCTTCTTCGGCGGCGCGGTCATGTTGGAGACCAGGTCGGCGTAGGGCAGCACCTCGGGCAGCAGCCGCACCTTCGGCGCCGACCGGCCGCGCCAGGCCGAGCGGATCTTGGTGGTGGCGTCCTGGATGCCCACCGCCGCCGTCTCCGCGTCGGCGATCGCGTCGATGCGCGGAATGCCGGTGAGGAAGTGCAGCTTGTCCCGGGTGATGCCCCGCCCCGGCCGGCCGGCCGGCACGTTGTCCGCCGCTCGACGGTCCACATCGGACTCGGTCGGATCGCCCAGCCGGAGCTCGAACCGGGAACCCATCAGGTCCTTCACCGCCGGCCGGATCTCCGCCCACCGGTTCGCGGTGACCACCAGGTGCACGCCGTAGGACAGGCCCTGCGCGGCCAGCGCCGCGACCTGCGGCTCCAGCGCCTCGAACTCCTGCCGGAAGTTCAGCCAGCCGTCGACGATCAGGAACGCGTCGCCGTACAGGTCCTCGGGCAGTTCACCGCGCCGCTTGCGCTCCCGGAAGTTGGCCATCGAGTCGATGCCGTGGTCCCGGAACCGCAGTTCCCGCTCGGTGACCAGGGTGGTCATCTCGGCCACCATCCGGCGGGCCAGGTCCGGGTCGAGCCGGCCGGCGACCCCGCCGACGTGCGGCAGCCCGTTCATCGTGGCGAGCGTGCCGCCACCGAGGTCGAGGCAGTAGAACTGCACCTCGGCCGGGGTGTGGGTGAGCGCCATGGACATGATCAGGGTGCGCAGCATCATCGACTTGCCGGACTGCGGACCGCCGACCAGCGCGCCATGTCCGGCGGCGCCGGAGAAATCCGCCCACAGCAGGTCGCGGCGCTGCTCGAAAGGCTTGTCCACCAAGCCAAGCGGCACCTGCAACCGACCGTTGCCGAAGAACCCGGCCGCGGTCAGGCCACGGTCGTCGGTCGGCGCGAGCGGCGGCAGCAGGGTGTCCAGCGAGGGTGGCTCGCTCAGCGGCGGCAGCCACACCTCGTGCGCCGGCGGACCCTGGCCGACCAGCCGGGAGACCACGATCTCCAACTGGCTGGGCTCGTTCTTCTCCTCTTCCTTGGGCTTCGGCGCCACTTCTTCCTTGGGCCGTTCCGGCTCCTTGGGCACCTCGATGTAGTCCGGCACGAACAGCTTGGGCCGGCGGTCGCTGGAAATCGGCGCGGAGGGCCCGGCGACCTGGATGCCCGAGGGCCGGTACGGGCCGGACACGTAGGCGGCCTTGAACCGGGTCATCGAGCTGGTGTCGAACTTGAGGTAGCCCGAACCGGGGATCGGCGGCAGCTCGAACGCGTCCGGCACGCCGATCGCCGCCCGCGACTCCGACGCGGAGAAGGTCTTCAGACCGATCCGGTACGAGAGATAGGTGTCCAGGCCGCGCAGCTTGCCTTCCTCCAGGCGCTGCGAGGCGAGCAGCATGTGGATCTGCAGCGATCGGCCGACTCGGCCGATCTGCAGGAAGATGTCGATGAAGTCCGGCTTGGCGGACAGCATCTCGGAGAACTCGTCGATGCAGATGAACAGCGCCGGCAGCGGGTCGAGGTCCGCGCCGTTCTCACGCATCTTCTCGTAGTCCCAGACGTTCTTGGCGTTCGCCTTGGCCAGCAGCTCCTGGCGGCGGGCCACCTCGCCGGCGATGGCGTCCTTCATCCGGTCGACCAGCGTCAGGTCGCCGGCCAGGTTGGTGATCGTCGCCGCGACGTGCGGGGCGTCGTCGAAACCGAGGAAGGTGGCGCCACCCTTGAAGTCCACGAGGATCATGTTGAGCGCGGAGCTGGAGTGGGTGGCCACCATGGCGATCACCAGCGTGCGCAGGAACTCCGACTTGCCGGAACCGGTCGCGCCGACGCACAGGCCGTGCGGACCCATGCCCTCCATCGCCGCTTCCTTGATGTCCAGCTCGACCAGCTGGCCCTGCTCGCCGACGCCGAAGGGCACCCGGTAGCGATCCCGGACCGGCCGGGGCCGCCAGGCCGCCTGCACATCGAAGGTCATCGGGTCGCCGGGGATGCCGAGCATTTCCAGCAGGCCGGGGTTGGAGTTCAGCGGCTCGTCCTCGCCGGAGCCCTCGTGCTGGCCGCTCATCCGATAGGGGGACAGCTTGCGCGCCAACGCTTCGGCCTCGATCGGCGACAGCGCGTCCGGCGCGCCGAACCACTCGACACCGGACGAGGACCGCGCGCCGATCTTGTCGTCCTCGATCTGCAGCCGCAGGCCGCGTCGGGCGGCGAGGCTGCCCAGCGACTCGGACAGGTCGAGCATGGTGACGCCGACCAGGCCCTCCTCCAGAATGAGCATCTCCTCACGGGAGATGTCGGCGTCGTCCAGGACGATGAGGATGTGCGGGCCGTCGACCGTAGGCGCGCCGTCCCGCTTGAACCGGGGACGGTCCCGGATCAGGTCGTCCAGCATCTGCTCGATCTCGCCCAGCGAGCCGGCCATCAGCCGCATCTGCCCGATACCGTCCACAATGGTCGGATGCTGGGTGTGCGGCAGCCACTTGGCCCATTCCCACTGCTGCTTGGCCTTGCCGGTGCTGGCGACCGCGATGATCAGGTCGTCCGGGGTGTGGAAGGTGGCCAGCTCGGCGACCATCGCCCGGCCGAGGTCGCGGACCTCG
This sequence comes from Pseudonocardiaceae bacterium, assembly GCA_035552275.1. Classification (GTDB taxonomy): domain Bacteria; phylum Actinomycetota; class Actinomycetes; order Mycobacteriales; family Pseudonocardiaceae; genus DASVLX01. The sequence continues at coordinate 27,421 of DASZLR010000162.1, forward strand.
TCGTGCCCGCCGCTGATCGAGATCGCGGCGAAGCTGCGCACCGCGATGGACACCGGCAGGTCGAACACGATCGAGTGGGCCCGGACGAACCGGCGCAGCGCCAGCGTCGCGATCGGCTCCAGTTCCTCGACCGGGCCGGTCTGCGGCGGCACCAGCCGGGTGTCCAGCCGCTGTGAGCCGCGGCCGACGCGCAGGTGCATGAAGTCGCCGTCGGTGGGACGCCGCTCCCACATCCGGCGGCTGGTCGCGATCGACCACAGCGCCTGCGGATCGGGGTGGATCCACTCCCGCTCGTGCCGCTGCTCCAGGGTCGCTTCGCGGGCGCGGTCGCGCATCTGGCCGAGGTAGCGCAGGTAGTCCTTGCGGTCCTCGTTCATCTCGGCCTTCTTGGCGCCGCCGCCCCGGCCACCGCCGCCGCCCATCATGCCCACCGTGCCGATGAGCATCATTCCGCCCATCATCATGGACATCGGGTTCCGGCCCCCGACGATGAACATGAAGACCATCATCCCGACCGAGGCCACGATCATGACCGCTGGCAACAGCTTCATCAGAATGTTGCCCGGGATCGTGCGCGGGATCTCCGGTGGCGGTTCGAGGTGAACCTCGCCTCCGGGGCGACGTGGTGGCGACAGCCGGGCCGTACGCTTGAACTGCAGCGTGCTCACCGAACGGGTACCTCTCGACTTGTCTGGACCAGGCGGCGTAAGCACCGCGCCCCGGTGGGACGGGTGATCTTCGGCCAACCGGTCGAGCCGCTTGCGACATCTTCCGACATCGAATCGACCCGAAGTTCACCGAACCCGTCCCACAGCGTTGCGCGGTACGGCCATACTAGGGGCGCTCGGTGACCTTGCGGACCGTTTTGGTGAAACCCGCCCGGTCGGTGTGGTCTCTCGGGCAAGCTAGCCGGGCACAAGCTCGATGGGACAGACCTAGAAGACCCGAAGGGGGCACTGGTGGCGACCGGGACGACGGTGTTCAGCCGGGTGACGGTGGTGGCGCCGCGGACACGCATTGACGTGGCACTGCCGGCGGACGTGGCAATCGCCGACCTGCTGCCGATGCTGTTGGAGATGGCCCGCGAGGCCACTCCGGACGGCGGCGCGCGGCATGGCGGCTGGTGTCTGGCCCGGCTCGGCGAGGCTCCGCTGGATCCCAGCCGGACGCTGGCCTCGCTGGGCGTGGTCGACGGCGACATGATCCAACTGCGGCGCCGGTCCGACACCCCGCCGCCGCCGCTGTACGACGACGTGGTCGACGCCATCGCCGGCGCCACGCCGGAGAGCTACCGGCCGTGGACCAAGGAGACGGCGCGGCGGATCGCGCACACCGCCGGCGGGCTCGGGTTCGTCGCCGCCGCGGCGGCGGCGCTCCTGATCGGGCCGTTGGGCACCGGCGGCAACGCGATCATCGCGGCCATCGTGGCCGGGATCACCGCGGTGGTCGCGATCGCGATCGGCGCGACCGTGGCGCGCGGCTACAACTCGGCCGGCACCGGCGTGCTGATCACCGCGGCCGGCGGCCTGACCATGGCGTTCGTCGCGGGGCTGTACATCGTGCCGCACTTCCCGGGCCGGCCGAACTTCATGCTCGGGTTCGCGCTGGTGCTGATCGTCGCGGCGGTGTCGATCCTGATCATCGGGTCCGGGATCACCTGGTTCGTCGCGGCCGGCACCGTCGGTCTGCTGGGGTTCCTGGCGTACCTGGTGGCCACCCTGGTGCCGTCGGCCACCGATGGGGCGATCGGCGCCGGTACGGCGGCGGTTGCGTTGGCTGCGCTTTCTGTGCTGCCCAGGATCACCATTCAGCTCGCCGGGCTGCCGCTGCCGACCGTGCCCAGCGGCGCGGAGGAGCTGAAGGACGAGTCCGGCTTCCCCGACTTCGACCTGATCGAGAAGCGGGCCGGGCGGGCCCACGAGTACATGACCGGCATGATCATCGGCTGCGGCGCGGCCGCCGCGCTGGCCTCGGTGCTGGCCGCCAGCTCGGGCATGTGGGGCATGTTGGAGGGCGCGGCGGTGGCGCTGGTGCTGCTGCTGCGCGGCCGCACCTACGCCAACGGCAGTCAGGCGGTCGCGCTGCTGGCGACCGGCATGCTGGCGGCGGCCGGGCTGCTGATCGGCTGGATGGTCGAGTCCAGCGGCCTGATGATGAAACTGGTCGTGTTCGGTGTGCTGGTGGTCGTCACCGCTGGTGCGCTGATCGTCGGCGTGGTCTTCCCGGAGCGGAAGTTCTCGCCGGTGCTGCGGCGCAGCGTGGACGTGGTGGAGGCACTGCTGATCGCCGCCGTGCTGCCGCTGGCGTTCGCCGTGATGAATCTGTACGCCGCCGTGCGGCACGTGCACTTCGGTTAGGGGTCAAGCCGTCCGATGATCAGGATCACCGCTGCCCGACGCCGGGTGGCCGCGACCGCTGTGTCCGCGCTGCTGGTTCTCCTCGGGCCGGCCGCGTGGCCGGCCTGGGCCGACTCGACCACGACGACGGACCCCAACAACCAGGTCGGGCCGGAGTTCTGGACGCCGCCGCCGATCAACTACAGCGCCTATCTGCCACCGTTGCCGCCGCCCGGTGGCGCGCCGGATCGGCCGTATGCCCCGGCCAGCAACCAGCAGTGCGTCAGCTCTGGCGTGGGTCCGGTGACGTCGGTGCAGAACGTCCCGGCTGCGCAGTCCATGTTGGACATCGACGACGCGCAGAAGGTCGGCGACGATGGCGCGGGGGTGACGGTCGCAGTGATCGACACCGGCGTGAACCAGCACCCGTTCCTGACCGACAACGGCCGGCTGCGCAACGGCGGCGACTACATCACCAACAGTGGCGACGCGCGGAACGACTGCGACGGCCACGGCACGATCGTCGCCGGCATCATCGCGGCTAACACCAGCCAGAGCAGCATTCCGGTTGGTTTCAAGGGAGTCGCGCCGCAGGCGAACATCCTGGCGATCAAGCAGACGAGTAGTCGTTACCAGGCCCAGAACGGCAACAGCACGGTCACCGCCGGCGACCTGACCACCTTGGCCTCAGCGATCTTCTACGCGGCGCACCAGCCGGATGTGAAGGTCATCACCATGTCGGTGGACGAGTGCATCCCGGCGACTCCGGCCGCCCTGCAGGTCATCTACGGACAGCAGCAGTTCAAGCAACTGCAGGCGGCCATCCACTACGCCGTCAACACGGCGGACAAGGTGGTCATCGCGGCGGCCGGCAACATCTCATCCGGCGGTGGGAACGGCGCCGACCAGAACGGCCAGAGCCCGTGCTCCAACGTCCCTAACAACACCAACCCGAATCCCAATGAAGTCAACATGGTGGAGATTCCGCCGGTGTTCGCCGACGACGTGCTGTCGGTGGCGTCGGTGAATCCGGTCACCAGCGGCAACGCCTACACCAGCGGCGTGTCCTCGTTCTCGGTGTGGGGACCGTGGGTGAGCCTGGCCGCGCCCGGCGAGAACATCGTCTCGCTCGACCCGGCCGCGAACGGCAGTCAGCTGTCGAACCAGACGACGGAGAACAACCAGACGATCCCGTTGCAGGGCACCAGTTTCGCCGCGCCATACGTGGCCGGGGTGGCCGCGCTGGTGCGGAAGAAGTTCCCGACCATGAGCGCCCGGCAGGTCATGCAGCGGTTGGAAGCCACCGCCCAGCATCCGTCGGGCGGGGCGGACGGTCGCAACAGCGCCGTCGGCTACGGCGTGATCGACCCGATGGCGGCGCTCACCGCCGCGATGCCCGGCGAGAACGGCGTGCCCCCGGAGAACGGCGTCAACATCCCGGCCGCGCTGCCGGCTGCCAATGTGCAAGACCCGGTGCCGCTGCTCGTCGCGCTGATCGGCACGGCGGCCGGCGTGGTCATCTTCGTGGTCGTCGCCTTCACCGTCCGCGCCCGCCGCCGCAACGAGACGACTCGGTAGGGGCGCTATCGCGGGTTCAGTGTGCGGTCCTACCTGGTGGCCAGTCGCCATGCCTCGCGGCGGTGGAAAAAGAGAACTCAGCCGGGGTTGCCGGTGAAGTTCACCGTGACGGTCTTGAAGCCCAGCGACTGCAGCAGGCTGACCAGCATCGTCCGGGTGTTCTTCTCGGCCTCGGCGGCGACCTGGCTCTTGGCGGCCGCGCCCTCGATCTGCTGCTGGGCAAGCTCGTACACGGCCTGCTGCGAGTTCGGGTTGCCGGACAGGAACTGGCCGACCCGGTTGAACAGGCCCTGCTGCTGGGCGTACACATAGGACTGATGGACGTCCAGCACGGCCGGTTCGAGTTGGGCGTGCGGCAACGTGAGGGTCGCTGCGGTCCGGTCCGGCGAAACCTGGACCGCAGCACCTTTCAGGTGCGCGAAATCGACGTAGGCGTTGTCGGTGCCCACGCCGATGAACATGGTGTCGCTGCCCTCCAGGAAGCTGGGCAGAATCGCGTTGCTGGACGAGATGTCCACGACCACCTGAAACGAGCCGCTGGCCGCCTCATAGCGGGACAGCTCGCTGATCGACTGGAGCAACACCGGGCCGGACCGGTCGGTTGTGGTGTCGGCGAACGGATTCCGCAACTGCGGCAACAGATGCACCGCCGATGCCACCAGCACCGCGCCGAGCACCAGCACCACAACGAGCACGGCTCCGACCAAACGCTTGCGCCACTTGCTCATGCCCGCCACACTCCCGTGTGATCACCGGTACGGTGCACCGGACAGTGTGATCGTCTTCGCGGTGAAGATCAATGGTCGTTCGACGGCGAGATCGGCGGGACGTGTGATGCGCAGGTCAATCTGGTTCTGGCTGCTGGTGGCCGTGCTTGCGGTGCTGCTGCTCGGATTGCTGTTCGGCGGCTACCGCAAGGGCACCAAGGTCGGACTGTCGACCTCGGTGCCCCCTGTCGCGACAGTGGCTGTCTGAGCCCGGTCAGGAACCGCCCTGCGTCGACGTTGGTGGCGGGGCGTACTGACCCGCATTGGCTGGCACCGACAGCGTGTCGTAGGACCGCTGCACGGACTGCACGCTGAGATCCTGCTGCGCGGTCGGCAACAGGCCGAGAATGGACTGCGGCGCCGGCCAAATCCCGTACTGCGGCGGGGAACTGCTCGACACGCCGAGCGCCTGAGCTGTTTTCATGTCCGGAACGCTGTACTTCGTCCCGCGCGCCGAGACGATGTAGATCGGGCCGTTGACGAACTCGCCCGCATTGGTTGCCGCGTGCACGGTGATCCCGTCGCCGACCGCCGGCGAGTTCATCAGGAAGTAGTCGATCTTGATGCCATTCGGCGCCGGAGTGCCGATCTGCACCGGCGCCATCTTCCCGGTCTGGTTGTCCTTGTCCGCCGGCAGCACCTGGCTTATGCCGTGGTTGAGAAAGATCGACGTGTGCGCGATCGGCTGGTTCGGGTTGCCGTAGTCGGCGGTCCATCCCAGACACATCGTCTGGTCCGTGCCAGCCTCGATCTGGCCGTTGGTGGTGATGTTGCCTGGGTAGTACTTCACACCCAGCGGATCGTTCTGCAACTGCGGCAGATTGTCGACCTGGCCCGGAACAGCGACCTGGATGTTCTGTGCACTGCTCGGGTTGGCGAACCGGGCGATCTCCGCGACGGCCTCGCTCACCTGCTCCACACCAGTGGGCAATGCGATGTAGTAGTCGTACTCGGTCGAGGACCGCTGCACCATGAACGGCAGGCCGGGCGCAACTGGCAGGCCCGGAGTGGTCTCCGGATGATCAACGTAGGACGCGATCGGGTTGGTGATCTGACCCACATAAGGAATCGCATTGAGCAGCGCGGCGCTGATCTGTCGCGGATGCGCGCTGGTGAGGCCCAGCGCGGTCATCACCGCGGAGTTGCCGGTGTCCACCGCCGCGCGGACGTCGCTGTCGTTCTCGTTGTTGACGTTGTGCTGCTGCGAGTAGATGAGGTAGTCCTTGCCATCCGGCCCGGCCACGTAGGCGGTGTCCGGATCAGGCAACTGCTGGCCCAGGTTTGACACCCCGGCCAGGACGTAGGTCTGCACACCCTGCTGCGCCACCTGGGTGGGCATGTCCGGGTTGTAGTTGATGTCGTCGCAGACCGCCCAGGTGGTCGAGGACGACGCCGGTGACGGCAAGGTCAGTGGACCGTCCGGAATGCCCTCCAGTCGACCCACCGGAACGCCGGTCAACTGCGAGTCGTCAACCTCCTTGATCCCCCCATCGTTGCTGCCGGACGACGACCCGCTTCCCTTGCCGACGCCGGCCATCAGCAACAACTTCGCCGACGCGACGTTGTACACCGGGATCAG